>JAISWH010000088.1 GCA_031271125.1 Dysgonamonadaceae bacterium | reverse complement strand
CAAATTTCGCGGAAAGTGGCGTGTTCTTGTCGGCGCAACTTATTGATAATAAGATTGTGCCGAAGGGTTGTCTGTCTTTGACTCATAATATTGAAATTTTTTTGCAAAGGTATGAATTTGCAGGGACAAAACGCGGCGCGGTTGTAACATTTTTGAAATGCAGGATGTTATATCAAAACATAGAAGGTAAATATACCGACAAAAATAAACCTACTATTGCGAAAGTCCCGCGAAACGGTATTTGTCCGAATTAGTAAAAAGCGAAAAACTCCTGCAAACAGTACAATTTGCAGGAGTTTTTCACAAAAAAAAATTCAAAACAGATTTCAAAGTCGAAAATCAATTATAACAAGGCGATTTGAGGCACAAGGGTATAGGAAAGGATTGTTTTTCTTTTCCGCATACTCCCGAAAAGCAGAATGTACAAATTCCCGATTTGACTACATCGATTTTTAATTCATAACCGTAGGTAAGCGAAGCGTAACCTACGGCTGGAATAAGCTACCTTGCCGCTACTGCCTGGCAATCAAAATCACACCCTTCGGGCGAATTGCGAAGCAAGTGACTTGGCTCAATTATTAAGTTTCTGCAATGCACCGAACCGAGAAGCCGTACGCACGGCCGTTATATCGCGCCGGTCGGACGTGACTGCTAGTGAAATACAAGTTGTACGAAAAACCACCATAGGTAGTAGTACTCCAATAGTAACCGTCCAAGCCCGGTCTGTACAACTTACCATCGTTGCTGTGCCGATACCCTGCGGCCGGCAAGAAAAGTGTAGTAGTAACGCCGTCGGGTTTAAGCTCGTAACCGGCAGGAGTACTGCCAACGCCATTAATGCGATTGCCGTGCATTTTCCAGTTCCATGTATTGGCGTTAGCCGCACCTGGTACGTTGACAGCAAGCCCGCCCTTAAATATATCACCCCATTCGGACTGGGTAGGTACGCGCCACCTTACGGTAAGGTCGCTGTTAGAACATGGATCGTTCTGGAGATAACGATGATTACGCCACAAAAATATATTACGACCGGTTGGATTACGGTTCCAATCGTAAGGTGGTGTGCTATCATTTACAACAATAAACTTATGGTAAGCAGTGTTAGTTGATGCTATTTGTTCGGAACCGCCGGAAACCCAGGCATTGTCAAAACCGGTGTAATCCCCCGGAGCAGGACCGTTATTTATTGTATCAGCTATCCGGGACTGGTGGCCGTCACTAATACGACCCCATTGGTACAAGTGACCGTAAACGGCAGAATCACGTTTAACAGGATCATCTTTATACGAAGACGGGTTAGCGACGGCGCCACTATAATACAAGTTATTAGTATAAGCAAGCTGACCGTCAATAGTAGTCTCGGTAGCGCCAAGATTATAACACATAAATGTTCGCCAGGTACCATCAACAGCAAGAGCGCCGCAACCAACAGCAACCCGGGCAACATCGCTCTTCACGCTATCTACGCCATTAGATACAACACAATAATAAGAACGCATGCCCAAATCCGCAAGGGAAGGAGTATAAGTGGAAGCATTATTCGTCCCGAAAGCCTCAACAGGTGAGGAACCCGACACCTTCGGCACTTCATACCACCGGTAACTCAAGTTGGAACCGGCAGCAGTAATGCTCAATGTTGCTTTTGCGCCGCCAATACCCTTCAAATCACCTTCGCCCGTAGTTTCCTTCCAATTAAACGAGCGAGGCTGAACCGTTATCACAGGAGCCGTATTTACATTTGACCATTTACCGCTCACCCACACGTAAACGCCTGCAGCAAAGGTCGTACCGGTATTATAAATCAACATCCCATCTTTTGGTTCAGTCGAATTTAATTGCATTGTCGCAGAAGTCAGGTTCACGCGTGGCAAGGCCAAGGCCCCTTTGTTAGCTGTAGGAGTCACATCGTCGTTGACATTCAAATCAAGAACGGCAGCTGCGTTAGGAACAGTATCGCCGCCAATTCTTACCTGGGCATCCAAAATCACTGTCCCAAATACAAACAGAAATAGCATCAAATAAATTGTTTTTTTCATTCTTTCAATTTTTTTAAGTTTTAACACTTTTTTCAAAGAAACTCATAAGTCTCTGTAATTCAATATCTTATCAAATCAACTTTGTGCTTCCGGTGTCTGTCACTGTATTGATGACAGACAACCTTTATAACTGATTGATTATTAATTATTTAAATAGGACAATGTTTTACAAATGTTTAACAAATTGTTAAATTGCAAAAATGAGGCCCGAAAATATTATTTATAAATTATTGATAATAAGATAGATAAGTCCAATTTTCGCCTTTTTTACTATTTAAACAACGCCAAACAACTATGAATCAATAAGTTAATTGCGTTCCTTATTTAGAATGATTCTAAATAAGGAAGCCTAAAAAGTTTACGGGACAAAGAAATGTTATTGCAAATAGATAGTAATCAATTAGATAAGCACTTGTAACTTTGCGTCGGATTAGAATGTGAAAAATGAAGTGTCTGTCATCAATACAGTGACAGACACTTTTGTTAAAATTTTTAACGGATGCAAATTACTACAATATTTCTCCCCCAATCGCCGGTAAAATTTGTTTTTTCACAAAAATTATTTTACCTTTGCAGCCGTAATTGCAGGGAAATAAATAAAACAAATAAAATATTAATTCATGAAACGGACATTTCAACCATCAAACAGAAGAAGAAAGAATAAACACGGATTCCGCAACAGAATGGAAACAGCTAACGGCCGCAGGGTATTAGCTTCCCGCAGAGGCAAAGGAAGAAAAAAATTAACGGTATCCGATGAATACAACGGATAAAAGCCGTTATATTTCAAAATCCAAAGGGAATAAATCAAAAGTTTATTCCCTTTTTACGTTAATCTGCTTTCTTTTTCGTATTTTTGCCGAAAATGACCTTTAAAAAATAAAAATGATGTACAGATGAAAAATATTATCAAACATTTATTACTTGTCATTATTGTTTCAGGCATATTGGTTTGGGGCGTTTCGATTTGGCTGAATGTTTACACCAATCACGGCGAATCGGTCGAAATTCCAAATGTTAAGTCTATGAAATTGGACGCAGCCCAACCGATTTTCGAAGCGAAAGAATTATCCTGTCAAGTCATTGATTCTACTTACAATAAAACGGTCAGCCCCGGAACGATCATAGAGACGATTCCACCCATAGGTTCAAAAGTAAAAAAAGGACGGACAATTTACATACGGCTCAATTCCTATTCGGCAGGAATGATTTCTATTCCCGACGACTTCTGGAATAGCAAAAGTAAAAATTTGTCGCCGAGGCGAGCGACAACCATGCTAAAAGCATCGGGGCTTGGGAAAATAGAAATCAAATGGGTGCAAGATCACCGCGATTTGGTTGTTGGTCTGGAATATCAGGGACGCCAACTGCAAATCGGGGATAAAGTTCCGGATAATGCAACAGTAACGCTTCTGGTAGGTTCGGGAAGCGCCGCTAACGAACAGAATGAAGTCCCGGTAACAAATGAAGAAACAACCGAAGATTCCGACAATCCATTCGATTTTTGATGGAAGATTTTGTAACAGATATTGAAAATATAGCGGAAGATGCGGGTTTTATCGAAGACCAGGAAGACGCATTTTACGAGCATTTCCGGTTTGTCGCCGACAAAGGGCAAAACCTTTTGCGCGTAGATAAATTTCTGGTCGACAGGATTGAACATGCTTCCAGAAACCGCATACAGTTAGCAGCCGGCGCCGGATTTATCCTTGCCAACGGTCGGCCGGTCAAATCCAATTACAAGGTAAAACCCAACGACCTCATCACCGTAGTCATGGATCGTCCGCGACGGGAGTTGGATATTATTCCCGAAGATATTCCCTTACCTGTTGTCTATGAGGACGACGACGTGATCGTGATTGACAAACCGCCGGGTTTGGTCGTCCATCCGGGACACGGGAATTACACGGGAACGCTCCTGAACGCACTTGCTTGGTACATGAAGGACAAACCGGGATTTGACACCGATGATCCGCGTTTGGGACTGGTGCATCGGATTGATAAAGATACGTCGGGACTATTGGTCGTCGCTAAAAATCCCGAATCGAAAACAAACTTAGGAGCGCAGTTTTTCCGGAAAACCACCCAAAGAAAATACCTGGCTTTGGTTTGGGGCAACGTAAAAGACAACGAAGGCCGGATTGAAGGAAATATCGGGCGAAATCCCAAGGATAAATTGCAGATGACGGTTTTTACGGACGGGGAAAACGGACGGCACGCCGTAACGCACTACCGGGTTTTGGAAAGATTCGGATATGTCACTATGATCGAATGTCGCCTGGAAACAGGGCGGACGCATCAAATTAGGGTGCATCTGAAACACATCGGCCATACCTTGTTCAACGACGAACGATACGGGGGAAACGAAATTTTAAAAGGTAATCATACAACGAAATACAAACAGTTTATCCGGAATTGTTTTGAGATTTGTCCACGGCAGGCTTTACATGCACAAACCTTGGGTTTTGTGCATCCGAAAACCGGGAAAGAAATGTTTTTTGAAAGTCCTTTGCCCGAAGATATAAAAGGATTAATAGAGAAATTTAAGGAATATGAAGAAAAATATCGCAATCATAGCCGGAGGTTATTCATCCGAAATTGTTGTCTCGATGAAAAGCGCCCAGGGAATACAATCTTTTATTGATCCCGAACGATACACATCCTATATTGTGTTGATAACCAGGGAAAAATGGGTCGCTCTACTTCCGGATAATGAGGAATCGCCGATTGATAAAAACGATTTCGGTTTTACCTGCGCGGGCGACAAAATACGATTTGATTTTGCATACATCACGATTCACGGCGCTCCGGGCGAAGACGGATTGTTGCAAGGCTATTTCGACATGCTGGGTCTCCCCTACTCTTGCTGTGGCGTCCTTGCCGCTTCTTTGACTTTCAACAAATATTTTTGTAAGAATTATTTACGGAGTTTCGGGGTGCAGGTAGCGCTTTCCGTTTTGCTTCGCAGGGAGGATGCCTGGGACGAAGAAAATATTGTTTCCGAACTTAAGTTGCCGGTTTTTGTTAAGCCGAATGATGGCGGATCGAGTTTCGGCGTTACAAAAGTAAGTTCTGCCGGACAATTACAAACAGCTGTTAATCTTGCTTTTACGGAAGGAAATGAAGTCTTGGTAGAAAGTTTCATGTCGGGAGTGGAAGTGACTTGCGGTTGCTATCGGGTTGGTGAAAAGAAAACCGTATTTCCGGTCACGGAAGTCGTTCCCCAAAATGAATTTTTCGATTACGACGCCAAATACAACGGTCAGGTGTCGGAAATTACCCCTGCACGCATTTCCCAAGCATTGACCGAAGAAGTACGATCTTTGACAGCGAAGATTTACGATTATCTTGGCGCTAAAGGGATTATCCGGGTCGATTACATTATTTCGCCGCAAGGAGGAGTTCGCTTGTTGGAAGTAAATACGACGCCGGGCATGACGGCGACAAGTTTTATCCCGCAACAAGTGAAAGCAGCCGGCTTAGACATCCGGAAAGTAATGACTGAAATAATTGAATATGAACTTAATAGAAAATAATATGGAATTAAATCCTGAATTTGATGATATCCGGCCCTATGGCGACGACGAAGTGGCGCATGTCATTCAACGCCTTTTCAAGAATCCCAGACTTCGGGAATACATGACTCATTTTTTCCCCGAAATAGAATGGGAATCTTTTAAATCCCAAATTTTGCCGATCAAAAACGTTGATGATCTTCAATTTAATATTATCAAACCATTAGTAACCGTGTTGGTTGAAAAAAATTCAACAAGCGTAACCTGCACCGGTTTTGAAAATATCTCAAAAAATACGCCGCACATGTATATATCCAATCATCGCGATATTATTCTTGATGCGTCTATTTTGAGCGTTTTGTTGATTGCTAACGGCTTCACTACGCCGGAAATAGCTATTGGCGACAATTTGATGCTCTCGCCCTGGATTGAAGATATTGTCCGGTTGAACAAAAGTTTTATTGTCAAACGGGGCATTTCCGGCCGGCAGATGCTTGAAGCATCCAAACTGCTTTCCCAATACATTCATTATGTCGTCAAAAGCAAAAAAGAATCAATCTGGATTGCCCAAAGGGAAGGCAGAGCCAAAGATTCCAACGACCGCACGCAAGACAGCCTTCTGAAAATGCTGGCGATGGGCGGAAGTCTGAGTTTTACGGAAAATATCGAACAACTGAATATCACCCCGGTTTCCTTGTCCTACGAATACGACCCTTGCGACTTCCTGAAAGCCAAGGAGTTCCAACTGAAAAGAGACGATCCGGAATTTAAAAAATCGCGACTCGACGATTTGGTAAACATGCAAACCGGTTTGTTCGAATTTAAGGGAAATATTCATTTCAAAATCGGGAAACCGATTAATCCCCAATTACAAAAACTCGATAACAGTCTGAATAGAAATAAATTAGCTACTCAAATCTCTCAGTTAATTGATAACGAAATTTTCCTGAATTATCAATTTTATCCGATCAATTACATCGCTTACG
Organism: Dysgonamonadaceae bacterium; assembly: GCA_031271125.1. GTDB lineage: Bacteria > Bacteroidota > Bacteroidia > Bacteroidales > Azobacteroidaceae > Azobacteroides. Next base: position 11,878 of record JAISWH010000088.1, on the reverse strand, counting down.
ACCGCCTGTGGGGAAAAGATTTTTTCAAAGGGAAATACACTTCCGGCGACGAAAAAATCTTTGATGCTTATCTACAAAAACAATTAGAAAAAATCGACTTGCCGGACAAAGACATTCCTTTCTTGACGGAAAAAATACTGGAAATGTATGCCAATCCGGTAAAAAACCAATTATCAGTCCAATGAATATGCTAAATCATGGTTTTTTTCGCGTAGCGGCGGCCATTCCGAAGGTCAAAGTAGCAGACTGCCGTTTCAACATTGAGCAAATCAAAGGCTTGATTCGTGAAGCCGTTGAAAACAAGGTCGAAATCGTCTGCTTTCCCGAATTGTCGGTAACGGCTTATACCTGCGCCGATCTGTTTTTTCAGAAAACGTTGACGCAAGAAGCCGAAAAGGCGGTGGAACGCCTGAAAAAAGAAACGGAAGAATGGCCGGTCACCTTCATCATCGGCGCTCCGGTCGAACACAATTCCAAACGCTACAACTGCGCCGTCGTTTGCCGGGAAGGCGAGATTTACGGCATTGTGCCGAAAGTCTATCTTCCCAATTATTCGGAGTTTTACGAAAAGCGATGGTTCGAACCCTACCCTTTAGACGTTCCGGCGATCGACATCAACTATGCCGGCGATACGGTCGCCTTCGGCGCCAATTTATTGTTCAATTTTGATGAAGTAAAATTTGCCGTAGAAATCTGCGAAGACGTCTGGTCGGTCATTCCGCCAAGCTCTTACCATGCCATGGCCGGCGCTCAGGCAATTTTCAACCTTTCGGCCAGCGACGAGTTGATTGGCAAACAGCATTACGTTAAGTCGTTGATTAGCCAACAATCGGCGCGTTGTCAGGCAGCGTACATTTATGCTGCGGCAGGCTTCGGGGAATCATCGACCGATTTGGTTTATGCCGGAAATGCCTATATTTACGAAAACGGCCGGTTACTCGCGGAATCCGAACGGTTTCAATTGGAAGAACAGTTGATTATCAACGAAATAGACCTTGAACTGTTGGACGCCGAAAGGAAGAAAAATACGACTTTCATCAGCCGTCCGGTAATTGATAATTATCGGGAGATCGTTATTTATAAGGAAGATAAAGACGAACCTTATTATTCGGAAGTATATCGCGCGATCAATCCGGCGCCTTTTATTCCGGTCGCCAAAAACTACAACGAAAGCTGTGAGGAAATCTTCTCCATTCAAGTATCGGGATTGGCTAAACGGCTGGTTCATACGAATGTAAAGTCCTTAGTTGTCGGCATCTCCGGTGGTTTGGATTCAACCTTAGCCTTGCTGGTTTGCGTGAAAACCATTGATAAATTAGGACTTCCACGCGAAATGATTCACGGGATAACGATGCCGGGCTTCGGAACAACGCAACGCACCCGCATGAATGCGCTTTACCTGATGGACGCACTGTGTATTACGTCGCGGGAAATCAGCATTGTCACCGCTTGCGAACAACATTTCAGGGACATCGGCCACAATCCGTCCGTCCACGACGTAACCTACGAAAACGTCCAGGCCCGCGAACGCACGCAAATCCTGATGGACATAGCCAACCAAACGAACGGCTTAGTTGTCGGAACCGGCGATTTGTCGGAACTGGCCTTAGGCTGGGCGACATACAACGGCGACCACATGTCGATGTACGCCGTGAATACCGGTATTCCGAAAACCCTCGTACGCCATTTGGTACGCTGGGTAGCAGAAAACCAAATGGACGATTCGGCGCGCACGACTTTGCTTGATATTCTTGAAACTCCGGTCAGTCCCGAATTGCTTCCGGTCGATTCCGGGGGACAGATGACTCAGTTTACCGAGGATGTGGTAGGTCCTTACGAATTGCACGACTTTTTTCTGTTTTACACTTTGCGTTACGGGTTCAGTCCGGCGAAAATTGCGTTTTTGGCTCGGCAGGCGTTTATCAATGTATATGACAATGAGGTGATTTTGAAATGGATGGATGTTTTCTACCGGCGGTTTTTCAGTCAGCAGTTCAAGCGCAGTTGCATGCCCGACGGGCCTAAAGTTGGCTCAGTCAATCTCTCGCCGCGCGGCGACTGGCGGATGCCGAGCGATGCTTCGCCGGAAAGTTGGCTGCACTTACTGAGAGAATTACGAATTGCGACAGTGTAATTTGCGCCATGTCAGGAATTGTCTTGTTTTAAATCGTAATACATCAGTTGTGTATTAAGGAAACTGTGCTATTTGCTCAAAAATTGCATAATTCCTTTCCATTTCCGCTTTGTGTTCAAAATAGGATACGGTATTGCAAAAAAAATAAAAAAAATCAAAAATATTTTGATAAAAAACATTTTAATTATTAACTTTGTCGCTTTGTTAAATTAACATTTATTGGGAAAAAGACATTAAAAATATTATTATTAATTTTTATTATGTATTTATGTTTATGAGAAAGATTGATCTGATGTTAATGGGCATACTCCTTTTGATAAAGTATGCAAGAGCAAGTTTGCCTGAATTTAGTACTGGAAAATTTTATTACAATCCTTTTAACAGCCTATAGTTAAAAGAAAGACTATTTATTATGTATAATCACTAAATTTATTTTCATGGAAAAATTAAAATTACTTTTTTTAACGATTTTCATTGGGGCGTTCGGATTTTTATCCGCGACGCCGATCATGCCGAATATTTCTTCGGGAAGTACGGAGTATTGGTATTACATCGAATTTTCGCAACGAGATTGGCCTTCGGGGTCCAACAATCGCTATCTTTATGATTTGGGCATCGACCGGCCGTTGATAGCCGTTCCTCCCGCAAATGCCTATGGCATTCTTTGGAAAATAGAAAATACGGAAAAAACGGGCGAATACCGGATTGTAAGCAAACGCGGAAACAGCATCGCATATACTTCCTCTGCAATTGCCGGTACGGATATAGTCGCCGAAAGGTACTATTCAAGCTGGACAACGACCGACCGTTACAAGATTGAAAGTAATAATACCGATTATTACAAGCTGACCCGTGTGGGTGGCTATAGTATTGACAAGAAAGATGCAAACAGTGAGTTTGGTCAGTACGGCAGCGGCGACGGCGTTTCCGTCACTTTCATCCCTGAAGGTTCGCTTGCGATTCCGACCGATCCTGCCTTTGCTCAGAATAACCTACCGGTTTCCCAAGATTTCGGGGATGTAACGGTCGGTTTGCCCTCAGATACGAAAACGTTCAATCTGTTAGCTTATAATCTGACAGGGAACGTTATTTTGACTGCAAGCGACCAATTTATCGTAGAGCCGGCATCGATTACACCCATCGACGGCATTGTATATGTGCCGGTGAAAATAACTGCACGTCCTACCGCTACCGGCGCAGTCAGCACTACGCTGGAAATTACGAGCAACGGTATAACAACGCCTCTGTCAATATCGTTGACTGCTACCGGCACTGCCCTCAATCTCCCTGTCGAATTAAGTCCGACAGTAGCACCCTCTGCCGACGATAAATGGTATTACATCTATTATACCAAGCGCAATGGCGTGGCTTTGCATGACTTAGGCGCAAATCAGGATTTGGTTGCTGTTCTTCCTGTTGAGAACGAAGAAGGACAGCTTTGGAAAGTCGTTTCTACCGGCATTAGCAATAAATATAAAATTATCAATAAACTGGGACACGAAATTACGCGCACCGGCAGTAACTTTGCCTCGACGGCAACCGGTAATAACTTCCGCTTCGACACAAGAACCGACGGTAAATGGCAGATATATTGCCATGAAACAGGCGGTCATATACACAAGAATATCGGTAGTTACAATTTTATTTCTTATAATAATAGTTCAGAGAATGGAAGCACCGTCGAATTTGTTAAACCGGAAGATATGACATTTGATGCTCTGCAAATCAGTACGGATGACGAGGAATATTGGTATCAGATTAAGTTTAACGGCAATTCCTCCAAAGCGCTTCAAGATAACGGACAGAATCAGGAAATTTCTCAAGAGACTCCGGTAGACGGACAGACAAACCAATACTGGAAGATTACGGGATCCATCATGAATTATCAATTGGAAAGCTATAACGGATACCAAATCGCCAAATTAGTTGTTGGCGATGCCAGTGGTCAGCATTATAAGACTGTTGCTAAAGGCGAGGGAGAACCACACGGATTATTCAAACATACCAATGGTGGAACGCTTTCAGCACATTGGCAATTGATGAATAACGTCATGGGTAGAGATAATACATCGGATATTAAACGATATTTGAATAACCAAGGAGGTTCAAGAGTGAATTTATATAGCAATGATGATAATGGTAATGCTTTAATTTTCACAACCTTAACTGCTCCTCCCGCCGAATTTTCAGTAAGCGCCGATGCTTTGCCGTTCGGTACTGTCCCCATCAGTCTGCCGACAAGTGATCTTCAGGTGACGGTTAACACAAGAAATCTCACCGGTACGGTTACTTACGAAATAACCGGAAGTTCAGTCTTTACCATAACTCCGGTAGGCAGTTGGAGTAATAAAAGAGGGGGCACATTGAATATTGCCTTTGATACGAGTACGGAAGGAGATTATAGCGCAACGCTCACTATCAGCGCCGACGGTACCATTAAAACGATTCCTGTAACAGGACGAGCTTCTTCCGGCCCAAACATCAGTGCTACACCATCAAGTTTAGATTTCGGTAATGTCGCTTTCGGTTCGGATTCCATCAAACCGATTACCATTTCCGGCGTCGACCTGGAGGGCGATATTACCTATACAAGAACAGGACCGGATCAGGGCGCCTTTACCATCGCGGAGTCTTCCTGGACAGCGGCCGACGGCGGCACGCTGAATATAACATTTAAACCCGCCGGAATAAAAACCTATTCGGACACGATTGTAATAAGCAGTCTTAATGCCGAAACAAGAAAGATTGTTTTAACCGGCAACGGTGTCACCGGATTTCCGGTAGTAAGTACGGTCGGCAACGAGGTATGGTACTCCATCGAATTTTCACAACGGGCTTGGCCTTCCACCTCCAACAACCGTTATCTCTATGATTTGGGCGACAACCGGCCGCTGATAGCCGTTCCTCCCGCAAATGCCGATGGCATTCTTTGGAAAATAGAAGATACGGGAACAACGGGCGAATACCGGATTATAAGCAAACGCAGAAACAGCATCGCATTTACTTCCGCTGCAATTGCCGGTACGGATATAGTCGCCGACAGATACTATTCAAGCAGTACGACGACCACCCGTTATAAGATTGAATCCGTTAACGGCAGTTATTACAAGATAGCCCGCGTGGGCGGAAACGGTATCGACAAGTCGGGGAATGACAACTACTTTGACGCTTATGGCGGCGGCGCCGGCGTTTCCGTCACTTTCATCCCTGAAGGTTCGCTTGCGATTCCGACCGATCCTGCCTTTGCTCAGAATAACCAACCGGCTTCCCAAGATTTCGGGAATGTAACGGTCAATTTGCCCTCAGATACGAAAACGTTCAATCTGTTAGCTTATAATCTGACAGGGAACGTTACTTTGACTGCAAGCGACCAATTTATCGTAGAGCCGGCGTCGATTACACCCATCGACGGCATTGTATATGTGCCGGTGAAAACAACTGCACATCCTACCGCTACCGGCGCAATCAACGCTACGCTGGAAATTACGAGCGATGGTATAGCAACGCCTCTGTCAATACCGTTGATTGCTACCGGCACTGCCCTCAATCTCCCTGTCGAATTAAGTCCGAACGTAGCAAACTCTGCCGGCGATAAATGGTATTACATCAGATACTCCAACCGCACCGACATGGTTTTGCAGGATGTGGGAGCCGGAAGCAATCTGGTAGCCGCCCCTGCCGATTCCACCCAAGCCGGACAATTGTGGAAAGCAGTTTCTACCGGCATTAGCGGTAAATATAGAATTATCAATCAACTGGGGAACGAAATCACATACAGCAATAAGATATTTGCTTCGACGGCCTCTTCCGCTTATAATTTCCGCTTCGACGAAAGAACCGACGGTAAATGGCAGATATATTGCCATGAAACAGGCGGTCATATAAACAAAACTGACAGTAATTATTTTTTTGGTTCTTACAATAGTTTGGGTGACAACGGTAACGCTCTCGAATTTATCAAATCGTCGGACATGCCGGACGCAACATTCAATTTCCCGCGCCTCAGCACGGAAGACGATGAATATTGGTACCAAATACAGTTCAATAGGCGAGCCGCCGATAACAAGGTGATTCAAGATAACGGTTTGGACAATGAACTTGTTCAAGCGGTAGCGGCAAACGGTCAAACCAGCCAATACTGGAAATTTACCGGAAAAGCGCAGGATTACCGGATAGAAAGCTACGCAGGAGGCCAAATGGCCAAATTAGTTGGCGGTGGAGACAATGGTCCACATTATAAGGCAGTTGCAATCGGGGAATCTCACGGCGCTTACAAATTTTACGCCAACAATGCACCTACGGCGCAATGGAAATTGTGGAATAATGTCATGGACAGAACCGGTTCAACAACCGGAAACGACAGACGTTTCTTGAATGATCTATCCGGCCAATATGTTAATTTATGGTCGGGAGATGACGCCGGTAACGCCTTGAATTTCATTTCCGTACCGGCTCCTCCCGCCGAATTTTCGGTAGAAACAAGCGCCTTACCGTTTGATATGGTTGCCGTCGGTCTGGGGAAAAATCTTCCGGTAACGGTTGCCGCAAGGAATCTTAGCGATACGATTGCCTATGCAATAACCGGCGCCGATGCATCTCTCTTTTCCGTAGATTTGGCAAACAGCGACTGGAGTAAAAAAAGAGGCGGCGCATTGAGTATTGCTTTTAAACCGATGGTAGTGGGAACTTATAGCGCAACGCTCTCTATCACCGCCGCCGGAACAACCGTCGCAATACCTTTGACGGGAACGGGTTCTACCGATCCGTATATTGTCGTTGAATCGACAAGTTTGGATTTCGGCGATGTGACCACCGAGTATGATTCCGTAAAATCTGTTGGAATTACCATATTGAATCTTCCTGCGGGCGGCGATTTTACCTGGACGCAGACAGGACCGGATGCGGGCGCCTTTACCATCACGGAATCTTCCCGCACGGACGACGCCGTTACGCTGAATGTAGTATTCCGTCCGACCGAAAGAAGAACCTGTTCGGATACGATTGTAATAAGCAGTACCGACGCCGAAACGAAAAAAATTGTTTTAACCGGCGCGGGCGTCACGGGATTCCCGTTTGTAAGTACATCCGAAAGAACGGTTTGGTATTACGTCGAATTTTCGCAACGAAGCTGGCCTTCCGGTTCCGACAACCGCTATCTCTATGATTTGGGCGTCAACCGGCCACTGATAGCTGTTCCCCCCGTAAATGCCAATGGCGTTCTCTGGAAAATAGAAGCGACTGAAACAGCAGGCGAATACCTGATTGAAAGCAAACGCGGAAACAGCATCGGATATGCTTCCTCTGCGATAGACGGTACGGATATAGCCGGCGACAGATACTATTCAAGCAATACGACGACCGCCCGTTATAAGATTGAACCCGTTAACGGTAGTTATTACAAGATAGTCCGCGTGGGCGGAAGCGGTATTGACAAGAAAGAGGACAACAGTGAGTTTGGTCAGTACGGCAGCGGCGCCGGCGTTTCCGTCACCTTTATCTCAGCCGGTTCCCTTACGAGTCCTTCGACCGCGACTGCCCTTACTGCTATCCCCGCTTCTCCTCTGAATCTCGGGAATGTAAGGATTGATATCGATCTTGAGGAATCCGCAAAGAAATCTTTCTATCTTTTCGGATATAATCTAAGCGAGAATGTTACTTATTCCTTATCGGTAACCGGCGCCGGCGAATTTTCCGTGTCTCCGGCATCGCTGACGCCCTCCGACGGCATTATATATGAGCCGGTGGAAATAACCGTAACGCCTGCCGATACAGGTGCAATCAACGCCTCGTTGGATGTCACAGGTGACAGGGCTACGCTCGCCATAGCGCTCAGCGCTACGGGCGAAACTTATCTCCCGGTCAAATTGTCGGACGAGAATACGGACGAAGGAGCTACCTGGTACTATCTCTTTAACCGCAGAAGCCGTGTTACCGGTCATGTGTTTGCAGAAGATGGCGCAAGTACGGTTAAACAAGTTCCGGTTACGCTGGCCAATACTTCCGAACCGCTTCCGGTTCAATTAAGAAGGGCAAATGAAGAAGGTTCCGACAACCAATTATGGAAAGTAGTAGAAACGGCTGATCAATATAAGTATCAGTTCATTAATAAGGTTACCGGCAATAAAATTAAAATTGTCAACAACGGCATTACTACTGCCAACGCATCTGACGACACTTTCTCGTTCATACGCGGAGCAGGCGATAATGCCGGCGCAAGCGCTATTTACTGGAATAAAAAAGCAGGAGGTGCGGAAGGAGGAAAAACCATCGTTAAAGATGAAACCGGCGATACCTATTCCCTTTCCGGCAACTTGACGGCAAGCGACGCCGGCAGTTGCGTACAGGCTGTAGAAGCAGCGGAAGCTACGGATGTTTTTGCTCCCGAAAAGCCGCTACTCAGCACGTATAATGATGAACACTGGTATCAAATACAGTTCCTCAACCGTCCGGGTAAAGCCTTTACGGATAATAACAGCGCTTTGGCGCAATCGGCTATCGCCGCCGCAAACGCTCAATACTGGAAAATTACCGGCACATCACACGATAATTGCAAAATAGAAAGCTATTCCGGCAAGGAAATAAAAGGCGCCGGCGCTCTATATGCACTTGGAGCAAGAGGTGGAGGAAATTCGTTTCATTTCGAACAGGGTGATGCAACTAATTTATGGTGGCAGTTGTACAACAACATCACTACAGTGAACGGTGAACGTTATCTGAATGACAAAAACGGAACCGAAGTCACCGGTAATGTTAAAAATGACGGCGGCGCATACCTGGTTTTCGTCCCGGTAAGTCTTGCACCCGAATTTTCAGTATCGGGCGGCACGGCAATTAATTTCGGGACGGTTGCAGCCAACGAATGGACTTCACAGACGCTGACCGTTGCGGGAAGAAACCTGAGCGGCGAAATTTCGTATACGGTGACCGGCAGCGATGCCGACGCTTTCGCTGTGGCTACTGCGGAAACATGGACAGCCAAAAGAGGCGGCGTCTTGACGATCAGCTTTAACCCGACGGAAGTAAAGGAATATTCAGCTTCCATTGAAATAAGCGCTCCGGGCTTCGCAAAGAAAACAATTACATTCACCGGAACCGGCGGGACGGCTGCCGAATTGCCGGTTACCATAAGTACGAATGACAATGAGGTATGGTATTACATCGAAGTCAATAAACGTACCGGACAATACTATTCGGATTTAGGAGAATATAAGGCTTTGGAAATTCGTCCTGCCATTCCGGGTGAAAATGGTCTGCTCTGGAAAGTCGTTTCCTCCGGCGTCGCCGGTAAATATTTGCTGATCAGCAAAAACGGCAATCAGATTGTTTATACGAAAGACGGGGTTAATGACATAGCCGCCGCCCGTTTCTATACATCGACTTACTCCGAAAATACTTACAGCTTTGCCAAACGTTCCGACGGTGCATGGCAAATCCGTTGTAACGAATTGAACTCTTACATCAACAAATTTGAACCAACTCAACAACTGAGCAACAATCAATTCGGCAGTTACGGATATCTTCCCGATAACGGCAGTTCGACAACCTTTATTCCGGCCTCCGACATCCAATTCCGGTTGCCTGTTTTCAGTACGAATAAAGCGCCTGTGTGGTATTATATCAATTTCAAAAGACAAGCTGCCAAAAATATTCAAGGCAACGGAGCAAACAAGGATGTCACACAAGTAGCCAAAGTGGCGACCAATGTAAACCAATTCTGGAGATTTGCCGGAACATGGGACAAGGCCAAAATAATCAGTTACGAAGGATTGGAACTGAAGTTGGTGGGCAGTTACTATCAATTGGTCGCTGCCGGTGCGGGTGACACTTATAAGCTCTATTGGAATAATTCAAGCAACGAAGTCGGCTGGCGTTTGATTAACAATTCCTCGACAGGAAGCAATTTGTTGATCAATGATAATTCAGGTACCAGACTTGGCCCGTGGCGTGAAGACGGCACAGGCAACGGATTTGATTTTGTTCAGGTTCCGCTTCCCCTCGATTTCGTTATCGAAGCTACGGACAAAGTATCTGTTACAGCATATAATACAACGCTTTACGGCAACATCATATTCAGATCAACCGACGCCGCTACCGGACAATTGAAAGATATTCCGGAAACAGGCTTACGGGTAAACGGTGTTGTGAAAGTGGAAAAAACGATTACCCGCAACATGGAATATCCCATCGGATTCCCGTTTGCAATCAAATCCGTTTCGGATAGATATGCTTTGAAATCCTACAACGGGACAAGCAACACGTTTGAAACCGCTACGAAAATCGAAGCCGGTAAAGGTTATCTGATCCGCTTCCCTGTTCAAGCTACGGTTGTTACTTTCACCTCTACGGCGAATCCTACCTTGCATAACACGACAAGCGTTTCCGCAGAAGATGGTTACAATCTTGTCGCCAACCCGCTTGTAATCAATGCTACACGGCCGGAGCTTGTCGAAGGCAGCGGCGCGGAAGCATTTTACCTGTACGATTATCAGGCAAAAGCGTTTACCTTGCTTGACGGAACTGCCGCGTTTACGCTGAAACCGTTTGAAGCCATAGTGACAGTGAAAAATGTTACTCCCCCGTTGTACGAAACAATTGGCGGCGGAACGCCTACCGGTTTGGAAAACATCGACGCCGACGATCCGGTTGTAAATGTTAAGTACTACGATTTGCAGGGGCGCGAATTGGAACGATTGAGCGTGAAAGGCGTTTATATTGTTAAGAAGATTCGGGCTTCTAAGAAAGTAGATGTGGAAAAAGTCTTTTATAAGAACTAAGATTTAAGAACCTTGTTGGTGCGAGGCTGTGCCTCGCACCTTATTTAGTAAACGAGTAAACAAGTTGACGAGTAAACAGGGTACAAATATTGCTTCATGTACCGGGACGAACGCATCTCACAGTTTGATACAATACAGCTGCCCATTTGCCAAAAGCAAACGAGTTGCCTTTCATTTCTATGTATTCGTTATCTTCAGCCAGCCAATAAAGTACACTGATGCCACGGCTCTGCTCCATACTATTTAGGTAGTACCCAGTCATACCCGTCATAAGCCACGCGTTCCACTCCTCGGAACTGCCGAGAGATAAGTAAGTGTCTAGGTTCCTGCCCTGTTGTTGCGTAGGTAGCTTCCATGGTTCAGGACATGCGGTCGATTTATTAGCATGAGCGTAATAGTACTCACCGTAGAAAGTTGCAGCCTGGGTACCTTCCTTCGAGTTTTCTATCATCCATTGTGTATCACCGAATTGATATGTTAAGTAGTAGCCTTCGCCAATTTGTTGTGTCACCGTATCGTCCGGCAAGGCGGCAGAAAAGGCAACAGTGATTTTTACGGAGTCAGCCAGGGTCGTACCGTCTAAAGTAGTGCATCTTATCATGGTTTCTCCTAGTATGTTTCCAATGACAAGGCCATTTGCACTTACCGTTGCATTCGGGGGGTCTTCCCTAACCTCCCACTTAGCAACTTGGTATGCAGTTACCGGTTCGATTTCTGCAATCAGTTGAAGTGATTTTCCAATTTCAATAGAATATTGGCCGGTTTCGGAATAAACGCTGATACCTGTGGCCGTACCGGTAGGCTGAACCGTCAAAGCGAAATCCCGGAAAACGCCGGATCCATCAATAGCGGCTGCGCGAACCGTAACACTACCGGGTTTAACGGCAACCACCAGCCCTGTGTCGTTGACAACCGCTTTCCCGGCTGTCAATGAACCATTCCAAGGCACACTCCACGCCAATTTTTGGTT
>JAISWH010000195.1 GCA_031271125.1 Dysgonamonadaceae bacterium | reverse complement strand
TTCTTTATCATTTTTTTAACGTAACCATGAGACGCCATCTTTTTCGACTCGTCTTCTACATTTTGCGATCCGCCGCCTACTCCGAAAGCGCTCATCAAAGACTTAGACTGGCTGATGCCGCCGGATTTTATAAGCGAATCATCGTCGGCAAGGCTTACCCTGGCGATAATTTCCCATACCGGTACTTTTACTTTCATATAAACAACCGCCAAAGCCACACAGATTATCATACTGATTACAAAGTAATACCAATGCTTCAGGCACAGCAGCAAAAATGCCGTTACTTGTTCTTTTTCGGAATTATTTTCTCTATTCATTTTATTTAGACTTATTTATTTTGTTCGATCTAATAAAAGAAAAACGATTGTAAGCGTGGAAGACAGTGTTCCGATAATGGTGGAAATCACGGCCAGTTTGTAATTATCGGATGCTCCGTACTGCGCATCTTTCCTCCGCATGGCGTTCGGATCGACAACGATAATATCATTTTGCTTGAGATGGTAATAAGGAGAAGTGAAAATGTCGGAAGAAGTCAAATCCAATACGACAGATTCCAGACGTCCGTTTTCTTCCCGGATCAGTTTAACTTGCTTTTTATCGCCGAACGATGTGATGCCGCCCGCTTGCGCAAGAGCTTCCAGGATAGTATAATTATGCCTGTTTTCAATACTGAAAAGTCCCGGAGTCTGAACTTCGCCGAATATTTTTATGAAATTCCGCTCAATTGAGACGCGAACTACAGGATCGGACATATACGATTTTAGTTTTTTCTGTAAAAGCGCTTCTAATTCAAAGTGAGTTAAGCCTTGCACTTTTATTTTTCCTAATTTCGGAAAATCAATTTCACCGTTTTCATCAACCGTATAAGATTGAAATTCCATATCATTGGAAACCCTTGTCGTAGCAGGATCTATAGGCGTTACGGGAAGAAGGTTAAACATATCGTATGTCTTTGTATCCATTACACTACCCGAAGAAACAATAATCCGCAGTGTATTTCCCGGTAAAATCGTCGTCGTACTATTTTCCATATTAATAGCAGTTCCGGTAAGGTTTCTTCCCCGATTCAGATCGTTAAACATAATCAAATCCTCAGGTACCGATTTACAGGAAAACAACAAAACCACAAAAAAAACAAATGGTAAATACTTCACTTTTATCATAGACATTAATTTTTTTACTTAAAAAATAAATTTTATTTTTAAAAACGTTTGGAAAATCATATTAGTATATATTGAAAATAGAAAATTATCGTTAATTTTGTACTCATGGATTTCATTAATTTTCATATAGCTTATTTGCTCACTAAGCATAAGCAAGTTATCATACCCGACTTTGGCGCTTTTGTTGTGTCAAAAGTAAACGAAAATAAATTGAACAGGCAGGGTATGATATCGCCTCCCATTAAATATTCTTTGTCATTCAATCCCGAAATTATAAAAGATGACGGATTGTTGGTTCATTCCATTGCAAAAGAAAAAAACATCAGTGATGAGGAAGCGCTTCGCCTGGTTTATGAGTACGTCGATAGTTTGGTTAACGACCTGCGGACAGGAGAAATCATACAATTCCCTTGGATTGGGAAAATCCATTTATCCGACAACCGGAAAATTGTGTTTACTCCGGCGCTTAACCTGAGTTGCAACGCTTCAAACTGCGGACTTGTCAATTTGAATTTTCCCTATTTAGATGAAGGTTTGGAAGATGATTCCGTTAATAAACGCAAAAAAAATCGCAAGCGGCCGATTTTTTACATCATTATTGCCGTAATTGTTTTGTCGGCCGCTCTTGGAACTTTAATGACCATAACGCCTTTAAGGGATTTATCGTTTTTAAATTCCTTAAGGTCGTTTCTCAATGTACAGGCGATAAGCGGGATACTTACCGTGGAGCCGCCTAAACCGGCCGTTGATTCCTCTTTGGTTGCTCAAGTCGATTCTACCGTATTAATCGTCGTCGATTCCATTCAAACACAACCGCAGTATTTCATTATTGTTGCGAGTTTGACCGAAGAAAAAGAAGCCATAGGAATGTTAAACTACTTCATATCAAAAGGTATGGACAAAGCAAAAATCATCCGTTCGGACGGGAAATACAGGATTGCTATCGAAACATTTACGAACAAGGAAGAAGCGGTATCTTTTTTGGATCTAATCCGGAAAGAGCAGGGGAATCCGTTGTTTAAAGACGTCTGGATTTTGGAGGGTATCAGATAGTAGTAGATTCTTCATTTCTGATTAAAAAAAATTACATGAACAAAAAAAAATTACTGTTTTTATTCATTATTCCATTAGGATTAACGCTCCTGACAATATTCTTGCTATACAATTTCAAGCATAGTGAAAAAAGGGATTTGCCGGAAATTATGAAAGACAAAACCTTGAATGTAGTTATGGAGTCTAATTCGGTAGATTATTTTGTTTCGGGCGATTCCATCGCCGGTTTCCAATACAAACTTTGCAAATATATTGAGGAGCGATCCGGTTTATCGGTACAAATATTTTCGGAAAGTAATTTTGATTTGTGTATCAAAGGTTTGCAAAATAATACTTACGACATTATTGCGAGAAATATTCCTATCACGAATGAAAACAAAAAATATTTTTCGTTCACCGTTCCGATAACGATCAGTAAGCAAGTGCTTATTCAACGGAAACCGGACGAAAAGGATTCTATGCAAATTTTCATTCACAATCAAATTGATCTGGCAGATAAGACCATTTATGTACTTCAAAATTCGGCAGCTATTCTAAGGCTGAAAAACTTGTCGGAAGAAATTGCAGAGCCTGTTCATATCCGGGAAGTTTCGGATAATTCTTCGGAAAACCTGATTTATATGGTTTGTGCCAAAGAGATTGATTATGCGGTAGTGGATGAGGCGCTCGCCAAGAAAATCGCTTCTCAATTGCCGGAAATAGATTACAGTATGGATATTGGTTTTAATCAATTGCAGGCTTGGGCTTTACGGCTTTCATCGCCTGTTTTGTCAGACAGTTTGAATATCTGGATTAGTGAATTTATGGAAAAATAAGAGAACGGATATAATATACAAATTACGCAAATTCACACCAAATTCAAGGTGTATATTTGCGCAATCTGCGTAATTTGCATTCAAAATGACCTATTTTGCCAAAGAAAGCGTAATGTCTATGTCATCTTCGCCAAAGATCAATTTTTCTTCGCGTGCCAGCCATCCGACAGCAGCATAGATCTCTTTCTCTGTCAATTTGGTAAGTTTCTTCAATTCCTTAATGCTTTTGGCGCCTTGTTCATTAAGAACTTTCCAAATATGTCCAGCGTCAGTTCCAATTTTTTCTTTCATCTTTATTCAATTTTTAATAATTTAACATTAATATGACAAACTTGCGTTTGACAAACAAATATTACTATTCCAAAGAGTTATATAGCGCGTCCATCTTTTCGTATTTCTCACCCATTCCCAAAGTGTAATAAATCTGACTTAAAGCCAAAACCAAACTTTTGTTTGTAGAATCTATCGCTACTGCTCTTTCAAAATAGGGCATCGCTTCCTTGAAATAATCCATAGCTTTTTGGCTTTCAATCTTGTATTGAGCAGGGTCTTTAATTTGATCCGCTTCGTTTCGTTTTTCAAAACCCAAATTGAAATATACACGTCCCAAATGGGAAAGAAAATCAATGCTATCCGGTTTCAGCTCCAGCGCTTTTTTCATGTACTTGATGGCTTCGTCGTTTTTCTTCTCTCCTTCGTAAATCTGACCCAAAACATCGTATAACTGTGCATTTTCAGGGTCTTTAGCGATAGCTGCTTCCAAATAGGCAACAGCATCGTTCGCTTTTCCTTTGCTGATGCTTTGATTAATCAAATTCAACAAGAAATAATCTTCCGACGGAAATTTCTTAAATCCTTCGGTAATCGTTTTCTCAAAACCGACCGAGTCTTTTATTTGTATGTATTCGCCGGCAAGCGCACGATAAATATCCACTTCGTTGACGCCACAATCTTTAATCTCTTCAAAAATTTCAATAGCAGCCTGATGATTCGGAATAAACACAGCGGAAAGACCGGCATAATACCTTATTTGATTTTCAATACTATCAGGCTCCGCCCATTTTTCGTCCTTGAAAAGCTCCATTTTTCTATAATCGCCATACAATTTGAAATTTTTGTAAGCTTTTTCGTAATCTCTGTTGTTGTAATAATAAATTCCCGCATTGGAATAAAAAGGACGATTGGCCAGCATAATCGACTTGATGTCTTTTGTATATTTGGGTTTTACTTTCCCTTTTTCATCGGGACGCGCATCGTATTCCAAGGATTTTTCAAAATAAGGCAAAATCGCGTCCAAAGCAGTATACATCACTGCTTCATTCGGCTGTTTACCAAGCATTTCATTCGTTCGTTCCATATCAAACTGTTTGTTTTCGATAGAACCTGCCACGTACCAAGTTTCTGCCATTTCGGCCGATTCCGGATTCGTCAAAGCATCTTTAATGATCGTCCGCGCCTCCGCAATATTAGGCGTAGCCCCCTTAATCTCATTAGCAGCAGTCTTTATCGCTTTTTTCTGCCCAAAAGTAATACTTGCCGCAAAAAGAAAAAATACTGTTGTAAATACTATTTTTTTCATAACAAATATGTTTTAAAATTTTAATTTTAAATTAATGCCGTAAAGTTATAAATTATTTGTTAATATTATCGCTTTCCAAATCATTTTCAATATTATTTTCATTTATTCCCCTATTTTCGTCCTCTTTTTCATCCTCAATATCCAACTCCGATTCCGAAATGACTTTGCAAACCGAAGCAATCTGATCGTTACGTTTTTCGAGGTTAATCAAACGAACGCCTTGCGTCGCCCTGCCGATAACGTTCACATCGGAAACTTTCAACCGAATGGTGATACCCGATTTATTGATAATCATCAAATCATTGTCGTCGGTAACGCTCTTAATGCCCACCAAAGCGCCTGTTTTCTCAGTAATATTCAAGGTTTTAACTCCTTTCCCACCCCGGTTGGTAATGCGATAATCATCTATTTTGGAACGTTTGCCGTATCCTTGTTCGGAAACAACCAGAATCGTCTCTTTTTCAAGGTCTTTCATACAAATCATACCGATCACTTCGTCTTTTTTCGCGTCCAAAGTCATCCCTTTCACACCGGCAGCCGTCCGCCCCATGCAACGCACCGTTTTTTCATGGAAACGAAGTGCACGGCCATTGCGGCTGGCGATAATGATTTCGTTGTCGCCGTTGGTCATTCTCACAGCTATCACCTTGTCGTCGTCGTGCAAGACAATAGCGTTCACACCGTTCTGGCGCGGACGGGAATAGGCTTCCAGCAAGGTTTTCTTGATAACACCTTTTTTCGTACAGAAAAGCAGATAATGAGAATTGACAAAATCGCTGTCATTCAATAGTTTCACGCGGATGAAAGCATTCACTTTATCATCCGCTTCAATATTCAGCAAATTCTGTATGGCGCGGCCTTTCGAAGTTTTTGTGCCTTCGGGTATATCATAGACTTTCAGCCAATAACAACGACCTTTTTGGGTAAACAGCAACATCGTCGCGTGCATGCTTGCCGGATAAATGTATTCCACAAAATCCTCGTCGCGGGTTTCGGAACCTTTGGCCCCTACCCCACCCCGGTTTTGGGAACGAAATTCCGCAAGCGGCGTACGCTTGATATAACCTAAATGCGAAATAGTGATAATCATTTCATCGTCGGCATAAAAATCTTCGGGATTAAAGTCCTCCGTCGCATAAATAATGTCGGTTTTCCGTTTATCGCCATATTTATCGCGGATTTCTATCAGTTCGTCCTTAATGATGTTCATCAAATGATCTTCATTAGCCAAAATATCTTTCAAGTCGGCAATCAGTTTCTGAACGTCCTCATATTCGGCGCGTAATTTATTCTGTTCCAATCCGGTTAATTGACGCAGACGCATTTCCACAATAGCTCGCGACTGTATATCCGTCAGGCCGAAACGTTCCATCAAACGCTCGATGGCTTCGTTCGGACTTTGAGACGACCGGATAATTGCAATTACCTCGTCGATATTGTCGGAAGCAATAATCAAACCTTCCAGGATATGTGCGCGTTCTTCCGCTTTCCGCAAATCGTATTGGGTGCGGCGGGTAACCACATCAACACGATGATCGACAAAATACCGTACCAAATCTTTCAAGTTCAGGATTCTCGGCCGGCCACGCACCAAAGCGACATTGTTCACACTGAAAGAAGATTGCAAAGCCGTCAGTTTGTACAATTTATTCAGCACCACGCTCGAATTGCCGTCTTTTTTAACATCCACCACGATACGCATCCCCTCGCGATCGGATTCGTCATTCACGTTCGACACGCCTTCGATTTTTTTGTCGCCGACCAAGTCTGCAATATGCTTGATTAATTCCGCCTTATTAACAAGGTAAGGAATTTCCGTAATAATAATTTTTTCCCTGCCGTCCTTGACTTCGATTTCCGCCTTCCCGCGTAAAACAACGCGTCCGCGTCCGGTTTCAAAAGCGTCGCGAACGCCGGAATAGCCATAAATGGAAGCCCCCGTTGGGAAATCAGGCGCTTTGATATGTTCCATTAAACCCGACACTTCAATCTGTCCGCGAACGTCAATATAAGCCAAAGTAGCATTAATACATTCCGTAAGGTTGTGGGGCGGCATGTTGGTCGCCATACCGACGGCAATCCCCGACGAACCGTTAATTAATAAATTCGGTATCCGCGTCGGAAGAACGGTCGGCTCTTTACTTTTATCATCGTAAGTTAGCTGAAAATCAACGGTTTCCTTATCAATATCCTGAAGCATTTCTTCGGCTAATTTGCTCATGCGGGCTTCCGTATAACGCATGGCGGCCGGCGAATCACCGTCCACAGAGCCGTAATTTCCTTGTCCGTCGACCAGTAAATAGCGCATCGACCAGGGCTGGGCCATACGAACCATCGTATTGTAAACCGAAGAATCGCCGTGCGGATGATATTTCCCCAACACATCCCCTACAATACGCGCGGATTTTTTATACGGTTTATCGGAATTACTTCCGATCTCGTTCATGCCGTATAAAACCCTTCTATGCACAGGTTTAAGTCCGTCTCTTACATCAGGTAAAGCTCTTGATACTATGACAGACATCGAATAGTCGATGTATGCCGATTTCATTTGGTCTTCAATGTCAATTCTAATAATTCTGTCTTGATTATCAGCCATTTGTATTTTTTTAAATAATCCTAAATGTTTATTTTTGTTTCTAAAAAATCACGCTAAGGTACGACTTTTTCTCTTAAAATAAAAACTTTTTTTGATTTCTTTCGTTAGATTACAGAGCAAAAGTTGATTATGACATTTAGACAGCTTATTAATCAATGGCATGAATTTTGAATACCGGATTAAAATAAATATATTTGTACCGAAATTTGAAGGAAAATAATAAAATGATGCGAAAAAATTTTTCAAACAAAGTAAAGAATATTCTCATGTTCAGCAGGGAAGAAGCCGGACGCCTACACAATGCCAGCGTAGGAATTGAGCATATTTTACTTGGAATGTTGCGCGACAAAAAAAGTAAAGCCACGTCTATCATTAACTTACTTGGAGTGGATTCCAACGAGTTGAAAACCGCTATCGACAAAGAATTATTTGAAGAAGGCGAATATGTTTCCGAAAATCAATTAACCATTGACAAAAGTGTTGAAAACTTACTGCGTATCAGCGTCTTGGAATCTATTAACCTAAACAGTTCGGAAACAGATACGGAGCATTTGCTGCTGGCCATCTTGAAAGACCATCATTCTATTGCTTACAGGATTTTAGATCATTATGCTATTGATTACAATAAAGTGTTCGGTTTATTAACGGAAAACGATAATGAGGGAAAAGTCATGCAACCCCAAATGGGAACAGGTTTTACGGGAGATGACGACGACGATGATGATGATTCGTTTTCCAAAAAACGAGACTCTTCCCGCACCAGCGCCGGCACTGCCAATAAAAGCAGCGATACGCCGGTAATTGACAGTTTTGGCACAGATTTGACAAAAGCAGCCGAAGAAAATCGTTTAGACCCCATTGTCGGCAGGGAAAAGGAAATCGAACGTCTTGCACAGATTTTGAGCCGCAGGAAGAAAAACAATCCGGTGTTGATCGGCGAACCGGGAGTTGGCAAGTCTGCTATAGTCGAAGGTTTAGCGCTCAGGATCGTGCAACGGAAAGTATCGCGTATTTTGTTCGACAAACGAGTGGTCAATCTGGATATGGCTTCAATCGTAGCCGGCACGAAATATCGCGGTCAATTTGAAGAACGTATTAAGGCTATCCTGAATGAATTATCAAAGAATCCGAATGTGATTCTTTTTATCGACGAAATTCATACCATTGTAGGCGCAGGCGGCGCTTCCGGTTCGATGGATGCAGCCAACATGTTGAAACCCGCCCTGGCAAGAGGTGAAATCCAATGTATCGGGGCAACTACACTCGACGAATACCGTAAAAATATCGAAAAAGACGGCGCTTTGGAACGCCGTTTTCAAAAGGTGGTGGTAGATCCGACAACGTCCGGAGAAACTTTGCAAATTCTCGAAAACATTAAGGAAAAATACGAAGATCATCACAACGTATTTTATACTCCCGAAGCCATCAAAGCCTGCGTCACCCTCACAGATCGTTACATCAGCGACCGGAATTTTCCGGACAAAGCGATTGATGCAATGGACGAAGCAGGTTCGCGCACACATATTTCCAACATCGTTGTGCCGAAAGCCATCGAAGAATTGGAAGCCCGGATTGAAGACATTAAACAACAAAAAGTCCAAGCGGTTAAATCTCAAAATTTCGAATTAGCGGCCGGATTTCGCGACCGGGAAAGACAACTATTATTGAATCTGGAAACTTCCAAATCCAAATGGGAAGAAGAATTGCAGATAAACCGACAGGTTGTCGACGAAGAAAAAGTGGCGGAAGTAGTTGCCATGATTTCAGGCGTTCCCGTGCAACGAATTGCCAAGGCGGAAAACCAGAAATTAATGGAAATGGCCGACATGCTCAAAGTGAAAGTAATCGGACAGGACGAAGCCGTCAACAAAATCGTGAAAGCGATCCAACGCAATCGTATCGGTTTGAAAGACCCGAACAAACCCATCGGAACATTCATGTTTTTAGGCCCGACCGGTGTCGGTAAAACGCACCTGGCCAAAAAATTAGCCGAATATTTGTTTGACTCTGCCGACACTTTGATACGCATCGACATGAGTGAATACATGGAAAAATTCAGCGTTTCACGACTTATCGGAGCGCCTCCGGGATATGTGGGTTACGAAGAAGGCGGACAACTGACGGAAAAAGTGCGTCGCAAACCATATTCGGTGGTTTTACTGGATGAAATCGAAAAAGCGCATCCCGACGTTTTCAATATCCTCTTGCAAGTGATGGACGAAGGCCGCCTGACCGACAGTCTCGGACGTAGAATTGATTTTAAAAATACGATTCTCATCATGACGTCCAACGTGGGAACCCGGCAATTGAAAGATTTCGGACGAGGCATCGGATTCGCCGTAAGTGCGAGCGCCGATGAAAAAGAGTTTTCCCGCGGCGTGATTCAAAAGGCTCTGAACAGGGCTTTTGCTCCCGAATTTCTGAATCGTGTCGACGACATCATCATGTTTGACCAATTGGACAAAGAAACGATTTATAAGATTATTGACATCGAATTGGCCGGTTTCTACAAACGAGTGCAAACCTTGGGTTATACCCTGGAAATTTCGGATAAAGCAAAGGAATTTATTGCTTCCAAAGGTTATGACGTACAGTTCGGCGCCCGGCCGCTGAAACGCGCTATCCAAAAATATCTGGAAGACGAATTGGCCGAAATGATTATCAAAGCTCATGTCCACGAGGGCGATAACGTCAAAGTGGATTTTGATGAGGATAATAAGAAAATCGTTACAGGAATTGAGGCGGCGGAAGTTTATTAAAAAGTTTTAAAATATAGAAGGAGCTGTTTATTTTTTGGCGTAGCCTCTTTTAGTTCTTGAAAATTATATTGTTTCTTTACGATATTTCGGACTTCGTTTTGAGTGAATAATATTGCACAAATCAATATTTCCCTGCCATTTTTTATCTTATTATTTCCGTCATCCGATATTCGACAATCCGCCGAATCAAATCCAGCGGGATCGGCTTATAATACGAAAATTGGATACTCCCTTTCCCTGTCTGGTATTCATATAATTCCTCTTTGAATGCTTCAATACTAGAAGGAAGAGGGTAAAAACCAATATGTATTTTATATCCTGCAAAATACACTAACGGCTTGCCTTTCAGCTTGTAAGCAGGCATATCCCAACGGATGCTTTCCGTTGCCTTGGGAGCTACCTGCTTGATAAGAGCGCGAATTTCCCCCATCTTGCGTTGAGGATAAGAGGGAAATTGCGCCAAGTATTCATCTACGGTAGCGATTTTCCGCTTTCCCTTGTTTCTCATTTATCTTCCCCAAAAATGCTGCCGTAGCGATGATATTCATTTGCAATACTTTGCTCTTTCAGATAATGCAGCAATTCGAGACGACCTTCGACCAAAGGCTGATTATCCGCAATGTGTTTGCCAAGTTTGGCCGCTTTTTGATACAAATCGTCCGATAAACCTTTCGAACATGCGCGAATCCTTTCGTATTGTTCCATCGCGTCGATAAATGCTTGTTCTTCCTCAACGATAATTTTTGTACCCGGTAAAGTTCCGGCGGCTTTTTTAATAAGCTCCCGACTCGGATTATTTTCCGAAACACTTACCGTTAAAGGAGTTTTGGCTATATAGGCGGCAATCATAACCAAAAGAATATCAGCCGGATTATCATTACCGGCTACCCGGAATCCCATATTTTTCAGCGGCCGGTAACGGAAAATATTTTCTTCGCCGTAGATATGGCTGACGTCTTTTTCCTGCGAAAATTCATCTTCCCAAACTTGTTTATAAGAGGCATATCCGGAATTAACGCGGTTTTTATCCTTTTCATCGGCAGTTAAATCGCTTAAAACCGTCGATTGTGGCGCTTCTTTTATTTCGCTTTCGGAAAATTCTACAAAACAGGAAACATAATTCGGACCGCCGGCTTTGACGCCTCCGCCGAATGCGGAACGTTTCATCCCGCCAAAAGGTTGGCGGCGAACGATAGCGCCCGTGATACCGCGGTTGATATACAAATTCCCGGCTTCGAGACTGTTTTTCCAAAGCGTTTGTTCGGCTTCATTCAGACTTTGCAGACCGGAAGTCAAACCGTATTCCGAAGCATTGGCAAATTGAATCCCCTGCTCCAAACTGTCGATGCAAACAACCGACAGCAACGGTGCAAACAATTCCGTCCTGAACGTATAACTTCCCGGTTTAACGCCCCATTTCACCGTCGGCTTAAGGATGTATTTTTTATCATCGACAAATTCCGGAGCGACCAGCCACGATTCGCCCGGTTCCAGATGATCAATGGCATATTGCAGCTTATTGTTAAGATTATCAATCATCGGGCCAACGTAGTTCATGGTATCCCAAACACTTCCCGTACGCAAACTTGTGACGGCATCTTTCAGTTTCGCTTTAAACGTCTCGTCATTGTAAGTTTTTTTATCGACCAAAAGCAGCGAGCAAGCCGAACACTTTTGTCCGGCATTGCTAAACGCCGAAGTTACAACGTTTAAGATAGCGTGATCCTGGTCGGCTTGACCGGTAATGATCATCGCGTTTTTCCCTCCGGTTTCGGCTGCGAGCGGCGTCCGCGGGCTGTTGGCCAACAAGCGGAAAGCCGTATCGGTTCCTCCGGTCAAAATAATGTGTTTAATGGAAGGATGAGCCGTCAGGTAGCTCAGCGAAGGACGTTCGGCAGGACAAACCACCTGCAAAGCGTCTTTCGGAACGCCGGCTTCCCAGAAACACTTGGCAAATTCCCAGGCAACAGGGAGCGCCACGGTAGCCGGTTTCAGCAATACCGTATTTCCGCCTGCCAGGGCCGACGCCACGCCTCCCACCGGAATAGCCAAAGGAAAGTTCCAAGGCGGAATGACCAGGATAATGCCTTTCGGTCGATGCTTTACCGTTTTTAATCCGTCGAAAGCTTTCATCGAAACCGGATAAAAACGACAGAAATCAATGGCTTCCGAAACCTCTACATCCCCTTCGGTGAAGGTTTTACCGGTGATAGCAGCCATACAGCCGATCAAGTCGCCCCGTTTGGCGGAAAGTTTTTCGGCAACCCGATGCAAAATAGCGCTGCGTTTTTCAAGCGAAGTTTTGCGCCAGAGCGACAAGTCTTTTTCCGCAATAGCAATGATTTCTTTTACTTGTTCCAAAGAAGACAGGTTTGCTTCGCAAAAAGTTGTTCCTTCATTGCGACTGCGGTCTTTATAAAGTTTTTTATTTTCCGTAAGTAATTCTTTACGGCCGATTTGTACGGGAACAACAAAATTCTTTTCATTGACGGTCGTACTCCATTTCTTCAAAACATCCAAAGCCCATTTCCGGTTTTGCGGTAAATCCAAATCGGTATCGGGTTCATTGGCGAATACCCCTAAATCCCCTGAAGGGGACTTTGCCGCAGCAAGATATTCAGCCTCGCTGCCCTCAACTCCTCCCCTTTGGGGGGGCTGGGCGGTATTCCTGTCCTGTGTGCGGAAAGGCGTTGTATTAATGGTATCTTTCAGTTTATACGCTTCCAGAAATTGATTGGCCAAAAAGTTCCATTGCGGACTGTCCAATTTCAGATCGAATGTATAACTCAGGAAGTTTTCCTTGCCGGTATTTTCGTCCAAGCGGCGCACAAGGTAAGAAATCGCATTCAGGAAATGACTGGCTTTCACGACCGGCGTATAAAGAATAATGTTTTTCTGCAATTTCCGCATCACGCGCGGAAGGTTATTGGCCATCCCTTCAAGCATTTCGAAAGTGACGTACTCCGAAACGCCGTTTTTTTCGGCCAGAAGATGAGCGTAAGCAATAGTGAAAAAATTATGCGAAGCCACGCCGATACGGCAAATCTTGGCATTTTCGGGCAACAAAGCCGTATCCAAAAGATGCAGGTAATTGGCGTCTACTTCGATTTTGGTTCGATGAACCGGACAAGGCCATCCGCGCAGAGAAGATATGATGCTTTCCATCTGTAAATTAGCGCCTTTTACCAAACGCATTTTAATGGGAGCGCCTCCTGCGGCAACCCGTTTCCCGGCAAAATCGAGCAAACGTTTCTGGAAACCGGAAGCATCGGGAAGATAGGCTTGAACGACGATTCCCGCCGAATAATCCTTAAATTCGGGACGGCTCAAGACTTCCATGAAAACTTCGAGCGTCAGTTCCGTATCCTTGTATTCTTCCATGTCGAGATTGACAAATTTGGATTGCACTTGTCCTTGTGCATCCGTATAAGGATTGTCGATGGCTTTTTGATAAATAGCTGCAACCAAATCGATCAGCTCTTTTTTGTTCTGTTCGTAACTCAAAGCATGAATTTGAGCGTAAATGCCGGACAATTTGATGGATATATAATTAATATCCGCTTCTTCCAAAGCGTTGAGGTAATGTTTGTATCGATGTTCGGCTTCGGCGTCGCCCAAGACCACTTCCCCGAGCAGGTTAACGTTTTGTCCGATTTGACTTTGCTTGCGTCCTTCCAAGTGTTTCGTCAATTGCGGACGCTCTTCGGCAATAATGATTTTATCGGTTTCCTTGCGCAATTTATATTTGAATATCGGCATGGCAATATCCGGAAACAAATATCCGCCGGTCAAATACAGTTTAATCAGCAACCTGTCGAAAGAATTGAAAAAATCGGGAATGCCGTATTCCCTGAGCAAGTGTTTCACTCGTCGATTCAGGCGGCGATTATCGCGAATTTGCGAAGACTCGTCGAGCATTCTGGATAAAAAAGTTTTATATTCAGGAGTTTGAATAAGAGAAGCGAATTTTTTTTGCTCTTTCACTTCATCGGAAGTTAATTCGGAATCGGCACTTTTTAAAAAGTTTTTTGCCCATTCGATTACATCTGTGGTTGCTATCTGTGTCATATTTGATTGTTTTTTATGGTGAAATTAAGAATCGACAAAAATACAAAAAAACTTAGAAACAACAAAGATATAAAGGTTAAGAAAAAGATTTGGAAAAGTTGTTGAGCAATGCACCGGATGAGGCAATAAAAGAGATTACAGAGCGAATAATAAGGTTGAACAACTTAAATAAAAAGGAAAATGAGTAGGGATTTTATTTTGGATTATGCCAAAGGTGAAGCATCAAACCCGGCTTACCTGATAGTTTACAGTGTGGACGGAAACAAGGTTGTTATACGTTCCTGTGGGGTTATTTCAGGACAAAAGGAATCGGTTTTGATAAGGAAAACGTATAACGACAAAGAAACCGATGTGCCGGAATCGGAGGTGATGCAGGCTGCAAAAAAGTACATGGCAGCAAGCAAACAAAAATTATAATCATTTGGATTTAATTTAACTCAAAATTCATTAGCCATATAAATTAAAATAAGGCGTTTTTCAGGCGTTTTGTGATATTTCCGGATCCACTACGTTTTATTGTCGATAATGTAATTTTGGGCAAATAACAGGGTATATTTGGCGGGTATTTGTAAACGCTATCCCGGTTGTCCATTTTCACGACCTCAACCGTTAATATATCGTCTTTGATTGTGTAGATGATACGGTAAATACCCACACGGATACGGTAAGTATTTTTAGAACCTGACAGTTTTAGAGAACCAAAGGGGCGCGGGTTATTTTCTAAATCATTAATAGCCTTTTTGATACCGGAAAGATAAACAACCGATATTTTATCCAGTGACTTTAATAGCTGTTTACTGATAATAACCCTATACATTTGCCTTTAGTCTTTCATCAATGTATTTATTAAACTCGTCGAGGCTTATTGTTTCATCGTCTTTGCGCGCTTCAATTTCCAACAAGTCTAAAAAGTCCTCTATCAATTGATTTTCACCATGCAAATCCAAATCGACACGTACATAACGTTTACGCCCGTTCTTGTCTTTGGTGTACTTTATTCCTGCAATCTCACTCATAATTTTTTTTGTTTTTCCTGTTATAACGCCGTTATGTCGATATATTTAAACCTTTGCTTCAATCTTTTTCATTGATGATACTTGATTTTTGCAAAGGTAGGCATTTTTCAGAAACAAACAAAAGATAAAGAAAGGCTAAATCTTTTTTTGAGGTGCTATTGCCTTTTTCAATGTATTTAAGAATCATAAAAATTAGTAACTCATGTTATGCATCAGTCAATGTTACGTTGTCCTGAAAGGACATTATTTTCA
>JAISWH010000136.1 GCA_031271125.1 Dysgonamonadaceae bacterium | reverse complement strand
CCGATACTTTAAGGAGGAATTTGTAAATATGCCGGTTGCAAGAAGTTTTCCATTGTGGAACAGCATGGGTATACTACCACCAATTAAACCAGGAATGCCTGGCAACAGTCCGGAACGTTCTCCATATCAAATTGCGGCGCCGGTTTTTATTGATACATTTGCCCAATCTCCGGAGCGTATCAAAATATTAAGTGGTTTTTTGGCTTTCCGTGCGGAATTACACAAATTGAAAATCACGCGCGGTTTTCAATGGCTGGACGGCAGTTTTCTTGAGAATATTGAAATTCTGGCAAATAGAGCGCCGCATGATCTGGATGTAGTAACCTTTTATCAACTGCCCGCTGGAGAAACACAACAATCGCTGGCGCAAAAAAACCAAGATATTTTTAATCCGGTACACTTAAAATCGGCGTTTACAATTGACGGTTACTTCTCTATGCTGGGACTTCCTGTTGACAACAAAGAAATAAAAACCATTAACTATTGGTATAGTATGTGGTCTCATCGCCGTAATGGATTGTGGAAAGGGTTTGTTCAAATAGACCTTGATCCTTCTCAGGATGCTGAAGCAAATAAAATATTGGAAATCAACAAGGAGGCGATAAAATGAATAATTTATATACATCTTTGATTTCTGAAATTCATGAATTGGAACAGATTATTTCTGCCATTCCTGCGGAGAATGTTATTGACCGGATGAGCTTTGAAACCCGCCTTAAAACCGTAAAAGAAGAATTGGCGCGGCTGCCGCCGCAAGGGGCAGAAGCGGCTCCTGCCTGTTTGACTTTTAGAGGCAAGCCGGTTTTTGGCGCTCATGGTATTTTGGCGGATTTTGGAACTAAAGCGGCAACCTTGTTTTCCGATGTGTTTTCAATGGTCATAAGCGATACCAATGAGACCTTAAGCGACAGTGGTCCGATACCGGGAAAAGACGCGCTGCCGTTAATTATTACCGGAACCGCTGTCGGTTCGTTTGGTTTTGAATTTGAATTGCCGCCAAAAGAAAATAGTTTGTTTCCCGATCTTGTCGATCCGGCTGAAGATGCCATAAAAAAAATCGAAAATTTGTTCAGGTTGGCCGCCGAAGGAAGCGATGACGACATTACAGAACAGATAGCTGATATGCATCACAGAACCATAACTAAAATTCACGAATTCCTGAATTTCATGGTTCAACAAGAGGCTTGGTGCGGATTGGAATTTGGCGATACATTCTTTCGCTTTATGGATTTGAAGCAAATCAAATATGCCGCAAGCAGATTTTCTGATAATAATATTCAGAAATACGAAGAACCCTGCAAAGGTAAGTTTCAGGGCGTACTCCCTATCAACAGAATATTTGAGTTTAAGCTGTCAACCCAGGACGACGTAATTCGGGGGAAGATAGATCGCACCATTGATAAGCCGGAAGTTATTAATCAAAAATGGCTGAATAATCCGGTAACGGCAAAATTTCATGTTATGAAAATTGGACAAGGCCACCCACGATATGCGCTAATGTCATTAAATGATATATCAAATTAAGATGTTCGGTCACGGTTACAGTGAGGTTACCCCATGGACGAATTAAAAGAGTATGACATATCGCAATTCAAAGGCGTTCGGGAACTGCTCGTGCCGCTTGTAATCCGCGAAATAATGAAAAGCAGGAATGTAAACGAAGAAGATGCCTTCCACCTCTTGTATTCGTCGTTTTTGTACAGCAAACTTGAGAGGGAATCCACAAAATTATGGCATCTAAGCCCCTGTGCGCTTCGTGAGCTTCTCAACGAGGAATTGGAAACGGGCGCTATAACTTTTCCGGAGGAAGCATAGCATGAACGACAAAATCGATTTTATAGCTTATTGTATTGAGGAATACAAAGAAAACGAAAAGCTCACCGGAAGGGAAGTGATTGAATTATTCAGCCGCTATGATATTATATCGTATATCAAATCAGCTTATGAGGCTCTTCACGTTATGGGCGGATTGGCGATAACCAACGATATAAAAACACTGATAGCCGGAGTACGGGCGCGGCAGGGTTGACAATGAAGAAATTAACGGAGGCAGAGCTATGACAGAAAGCGAAATCGAACACGATAAAAACTTGCTTGTCGTTTGCGCCGTAGAAGGCTACGCGCACCGGCACAATATGAAAACATCGGAAACCTTGAAGCTGTTCAGGGAATATGGCGTAACTGACGCAATCCGGCAATGTTACGGTACTTTGCATACCCAGGATATAGACGAAAGTGTTTATTTTGCCGAGGATTATATAGAGGCCCGAAGAAAATGACGGTGTTCCACGGTTCAAACGCGGACTTTGGCAAGGTTTCGCTTGATTTTACGAAAGACCGGCGTGATTTTGGCAAAGGACTTTGGATAATTTGATTTTCATAAGGAGAGAAACATGGAAACTTTAGCGAATCTATATGTTTATAATGGGAAAAATATTTCCTTCATCATAATGCTTAAAATTTTACATGCCGTAATCATCCTTGCCAAAAAAGAGGACAGCGGATTCGACGAAGTCTACGCGGACTTCCTTGAATCAAACACCTACCAGGCAATACAGGAACCCCGATCTCTCATGTGGTACGAAAATGCCGAATTTATCGCGGATGAATACTACCGTGAGAAATCTTGCATCCAGGGGCAGCCCCATGTTTAACGAGGCTTCCTATGAAAACGCCGTTGTCTCTCTGCTTGAGGGATTGGGCTACGAACACAAATACGGCCCGGATATCGAAAGGGATTATCACAATCCGCTGTATATGGATGTTTTACCGGAACAGTTGGCTGCGATAAATCCGGGGATAAAAAACGCCGTCATTGAAGAGGCGGTCGAAAAAATTATAAATATTGAAAATGGCATCTTGACGCAAAGAAACAAAACTTTTACCGATTGGCTTCAAAACGGTCTTGAAGTTTCGTATCAGGAAAAGGGCGAAACCAAAACGGAAATAATCAGCCTTATTGATTTCAATGATCCATCAAATAATATATTTCATGTTATCAATCAATGGACTTATAAAGAGAATTCAACCCATCGTCCCGATGTTGTTGTTTTTGTCAATGGAATCCCGCTTGTGATTATCGAGCTGAAAACCTGTATGAATGAGGATGTGGGTATAGAAAACGGCTACACTCAGCTTCGCAATTATATGAAAGAAATTCCCGGCCTGTTTGTGTATAACGCTTTCTGTGTCATCAGTGATTTGACGGAAACCAGGGCGGGAACCATCTCAGCCGGTTTTGACCGTTTTGCCGCGTGGAAAACCGTGGACGGTAACTATGAGGAAACAAAATATGCACAATACAATGTTCTCTTTGAAGGAATGTTGGAACCGGGCCGGTTTTTGGACATACTGCAAAACTTCATGCTTTTTTCCAGCGATACGCCGGAAGATATAAAGATGCTTGCGGGGTATCATCAGTACTTCGCGGTCAGGAAAGCGGTAGAATCAACATTACAGGCGGCGGGCCTTATCGGTTCAGGACAGGCCGCCAAAATTCCAGAAAATAAAAACAGGCAAAGATATACGAAATCCAGGGATGATCTAATCGCTGCGGAACCTGTGCCTCAGTACCTCGCGGAACCAGGTAAAGGCGGCGTGTTCTGGCACACTCAGGGCAGCGGCAAGTCTCTTTCCATGGTGTTTTATGCCGCGTTGTTGAGCAAGGCGATGGAAAGCCCGACGATTATCGTACTTACCGATCGGAATAATCTTGATGATCAACTGTATGAACAGTTTTGCGATTGCAAAGATTTCCTCCGGCAAACCCCGGAACAGGCCGAAAGCCGAAAAGATTTACACGATCTCCTGAATGACCGTAAAGCCAACGGCATTTTCTTTTCAACAATTCAAAAGTTTGAAGAGTCAAGTGAGCCGTTGTCAATGCGGGGAAATATCGTCGTGATGGCAGACGAGGCCCATCGAAGCCACTATGGACTTTCAGAGAAAATAACCAGGGATGGCAAAGTAATTACCGGTACGGCCCGTATTATCAGGGACAGCCTGCCCAATGCTACTTTCATTGGTTTTACCGGAACACCGATTGCGACCGCCGATAAAAACACCAGGGAGATTTTCGGTAATTACATTGACATTTACGACATGACTCAATCTGTGGAAGACGGCGCTACCAAACCGGTGTATTACGAAAGCCGTGTTATAAACCTTGGCTTGAAAGAAGACATACTAAAAAAGATTGACGAAACGTATGAATTACTTGCCCAAAATGCCGATGAAAAAGACATAGAAAAAAGCAAGAAAGAACTTGGCAATATGGAGGCGATACTTGGCGCTCCTGAAACGATAACGGATCTTTGTACCGACATCATTGAACATTACGAAAGATATCGCGCAAATATTCTTACCGGCAAGGCAATGGTGGTGTGTTATTCACGCTCTATCGCCATGGGCGTGTACCGGAAATTCCTTGAAATACGCCCGACATGGACTGAAAAAGTCAAGGTCGTGATGACGGCGGGCAACAACGACCCTGAGGAATGGCATACTATTATTGGGAATAAAACATACAAGAAGGAACTGGCCAAAAAATTCAAGGACGACAACGATCCGATGAAAATCGCCATCGTGGTTGACATGTGACTTACCGGCTTTGATGTCCCCAGCCTTGCCACTATGTATGTCTTTAAGGCAATGTCCGGGCATAATTTGATGCAGGCCATAGCCCGTGTCAACCGGGTTTTCAAGGACAAAGAAGGCGGGCTGGTTGTTGATTATATCGGCATAGCGGGCGCACTGAAACAGGCAATGAACGATTACACCCGAAGGGACCAGAAAAACTACGGCGATATGGATATTGCAAAAACCGCCCTGCCGCGATTCTGTGAAAAACTGAAAATATGCGGCGAATTGTTCCACGGCTTTCAATATCAGGCATTTATGAACGATAATTCATGCGATGTGGACAGGGCAAATTTAATTCGGGACGGTATAAACTTTATACTTGGTAAAAATGAGGAAACGCAAAAAATCTTTCACAAAGAGACGCTATTATTGAAACAGGCGCGTTCTCTCTGTCAGAGTCTGCTTGATAAAGATCAGCGCTATGAAGCGGCATATTTCGAGGCGATCCGGGTTGCCTTGAATAAATTTACCGGAACAGGCAAACTTTCGTTCAGAGAAATTAACGAGCAAATTAACGAGCTTCTTAAGCAAAGCGTTAGAAGTGAAGGCGTCATCAATCTTTTTGGAAACGCGGAGGAGGATTTTTCGCTTTTCTCACCTGAATATATTGAACAAATCGCGAAGATGAAACAGAAAAATCTTGTGGCGGAATTATTAAGAAAGTTGATAGACGAGCAGGTTCGTCTGTACCAGCGCAAAGACTTTGTGCAGGCACAAAAATTTTCTGAGCGGATGCGGCTCTTGATGAATACCTATCGTAACGGACAATTAACAAACGCGGATGTTATCGAAGAACTTAAGAAGATCGCCCATGATATTTCCGTTGCCCACAACGAAGGCAGAGAACTTGGCTTGTCCCAGGAAGAATTGGCCTTTTATCACGCCCTTTCAAATCCCCTCCGAAGGAAGGATTATTACACCAAT
>JAISWH010000080.1 GCA_031271125.1 Dysgonamonadaceae bacterium | reverse complement strand
ATTCTCTTTTGATTAATAGTATTTTTCAATTCCGCCAAATCCTGCTATCGTTTTATTTTCTGTTGTCATAACAAGTTATTCAAACTAATTATTTTACTGCCTTTACTTTCGTAATAATGAAGCATTTCGTCAATTTTCTTTTTATCATAACTCGTAATGAAATCTGATAAGACATTTGTTATATCATATTATTTTTACAAAATAAAGTGCAAAGGTAATGCGGAAGTTATATTGCTTGTTTTTCTGTCAGGCTCAAAGATTTTTGCTGTGAGGTACAGTGAAGCACGTGGATGATATAAACGAAAAAAGGGACGCTCATTCCGGCGTCCCTTTCATTTTCGATTTTTTATCTCAGGGGCAAGCGCAAGGGTTGTCCCTGCGTTTACGGCACAATGGCGCTTTCGATTTCGCTAAATGGACTGAATATTTCCAAAGCATCTTCGACTGTTATTAAAATCTTACCTTTATCCCCGCATTAACCACAAATCCGTCGAGCGGTGCATATATGTCGCCGAAAACAGGACTGGTCTCTGTTCCGGTATAGATACTCCCGAACTTCGTTTGCCGCGTGTCGGTAAAATTTTCAAAGTTGGCATAAATAGAAACAGGTTCCCATATTTTTTCTATCATTGCCCCGCAAATCCAGTAATCACGACTTGTCGAACCGTCACTGAGCCGCTGTGGACTGTAGTAATAGGCTTCCAGTCCGATTTTCCAGCTGTCTTCGATTTCATACATCAACACATTGTTCAGACGGTGTTTGGAAGTAAGCGGATTTGAATAGTTTGCGCCGTTATCCTTCACTTTTGCGTCCGTAAACGTATAACCGACAAAAAGCGCGAAATCGTCGTAACGGATTTTAATATTGGTTTCTGCGCCTTTGGTATCAACATGTCCGTTGATATTTTGAAACCGGTAACTTCCGTCCTCAAACGGCTTCATCATCAGCGGACTGTTGAGATAAGTGTAGAAAAACAGCTGGTTGATTGATAAAAACGCTTCGCCCACAGACGTTTTGAAGTTAATATCCGCATTTGCCCCGTAGCTGCGTTCGAGTTTGTTATCGCTGCTGTTCACCGGAAGCACGTTTTGATAGTGTATTCGCTCGCTTTCTTCGGTAAAAACGGTTGGCGTTTTATAGCCTAATCCACCGCCAATTCGCGACGACCATTTTTTACTGACGTTAAGCAAAGCCACCAGTCGCGGCAGAAAAGCAAAACCGTAACCTGCCGCATAATCGCTGCGCAATCCGCTTTCGAGGCTGACCCGGTCGGTTATTTTCGTATTGTTCTGAACAAAAAGACCGCCGACAGTTTGGTTGTAATCGCGTAATACGGAACTGCTGTGTTTCTGTTCCTTAAAATTATCCGTCCACAAATTAGCGCCGGTTACCCATTCGGTATTTTCACCCGTGAAGATATAGTTCAGTTCGGAAAAAACGCCGTTTTGACGACCGTCGAAACGATAACCGGGAATGGTAATAATACGGTGAAAATAATGATAGCTGTTACGGAATGTCAATTTCGCCCGTGCGCTCAGCCTGTGTTCTACGGAAAATTGCGTACTCGCCCGTTGCGTTTGGTTATCCTCGAAATAAGCGCCGTCGTCGCCCTTTCCTTTAATATGCAGCATGTTGCCGCCCAAACGATTTTCAAAGGAGGTATTTACGCCCAAATCCATCGTTGTTTTATCGCTGAAATAAACGAACAGCCGCGGATTTACGTTGTAGCGTTCAAATTTCGGAATAGCCGAAAAACCGGCGTCCGCAGGGTCATAAGCAGCATTGCTGTTGCGCGAAGCAAATAGCGTTATGCCGATTTTATCGAAGCGCTGCGAATAAAAACCGTTCAGGTCAAGACCCAACGCACTTGTGCCGTTGATATGGAAATTCAGGTCTCTTTTTTCCGAAGGCGTTTTAGAAATAAGATTTACCATGCCGGCAATGGCGCCTCCGCCATAAAGCGTGGAAGTCGAGCCTTTGATGATTTCAACCTGCCTGAGGTCAAGCGGAGGAATCTGCAAAAGCCCCAAACCGCTTGCCGCGCCCGAGTACAGCGGGAATCCGTCT
The DNA here is from genome assembly GCA_031271125.1 of Dysgonamonadaceae bacterium. Classification (GTDB taxonomy): domain Bacteria; phylum Bacteroidota; class Bacteroidia; order Bacteroidales; family Azobacteroidaceae; genus Azobacteroides. Next base: position 1,724 of record JAISWH010000080.1, on the reverse strand, counting down.
TTCAGGATTTGAGTATAACGTCCGTCCAGTCCCTGTATGCGAATGGAAGCATTGGCAGAAACGGGCGAGGTTTGCTGCGTCTGAATACCGGTGCTTTCGTTAAGCAACATGCGGATATCGCCGGGTTTCATGTTGCTTTTTTCTTCTAATTCTTCGCCGTTGATAAATTCGATTCTTGAAGGGATGTTTGTGATAGTACGTGTTCCGCGAACAGACGAAACGACCACTTCTTCCAATTCGGATTCCTCGGATTCAAGAAATATTTCTACGGAATTACCGCCTGTCGGTGGAAAGACAAACTCTTTTTCCTGACTTTCGTAACCCATGTATGAAAACACAATTTTGTGTTTTCCATCGGGGATATTGCCGATAATGAGTTGTCCGCCGGCGTCAGATACGGCGCCGTTTCCCGTTTTTTCGACGACAGCCGTTGCGCCGGCAAGCGTTTCCTTGCTGTCGGCGTCTTTGATTGCAGCCCTGAATGTGTTTTGGGCATAAATAACGTTACACGAAATCAGTGCAACAAATATAAATAGATGAGATTTCATTTTATTTTTGCTTAATTAATTACAGAATAAAAAATGCTGGAATAGTTCTAAATTCCAACGATAAAAACATTACGGATAATTAAGCGAATTTCGGTGGGCGCCAGATGCCGTTGAGAAAAGGTGATGCGTAAATTTGTTCTTGAAAGGTATTGATTTTGGTAAATCTGTTTTGAAAAACCACTTTTGTTTGCGTGAGATTTCCGATTGTAAATCCAAAACAAGTATTGCAAAGTGTGAACGGTGAACAGCAATCGGAACAATCGTGCGAAGAGTTTCCGTCGGTTTGTTCGGTTTGAAAATCATGCTCATCCATGCACGTGCCGGGGCAATATGCTACCGATAAGAGTATCATAATGTAAACGGACAATATGAGCGATAAAATGTTCATGGTGCAAAAGTAGTGAAAAAAATCAAACCGCATTAAAACACCCTTATAATTTCCCTCTCTTTTATTCTGAAAATTTTGACGTAATGCCTCATAGCCTAACGAAAACTATGTATCCGACTTCGACAGGTTGGTAGAACAGACGCAGGATATATAAAAACGGGACGCTCATTCCGGTGTCCCTTTCATTTTCGATTTTCATTTCAGGGGCAACCGCAAGGGTTGCCCCCTGCGTTTACGGCACAATTGCGCTTTCAATCTCGCTCCAGGGACCTTTTTCACCCTTTTCGTTCTGCCAGCAGATAGCCGCGACCGGTGTATGACGCCATTTCTTCCATTGAAAGATCGTACATGTAGTTTTCGTTCAGGAAATCGAGAATGTCTATTTTCCACGGCTCTACAAAATCGAAGAGCGAGGCGTAAACATTTTTATCTGTGTTCAGCAGGATGAGAACGCCTTCCGTCATTTTCAGTTTCAGCAGTTCGGCGGTGGGCGGGATGGGCGAATCGAAGTGTGGAGATTTTTTTCAAAAACCCGCAGGGCTTGACCTTTACTGCCGGTAAGCGAAATTGCTAACTTTGCATAATCTTTTTTCGGGCAAAAAGCAGAAAAAAGAAAGGGAATACTACGATAAGATTATGCTTGCGACAAGTTTATAGTACCAATCATTATGTACAACTCCAACAGAAACAGTCATATACATCTGATTGAAATTCATTATTAAATTAGGATTAGATTGATAATTTTGCAGAAAAACAGGGTCGGTTATTGGTAAATCGTATTGATTTGC
>JAISWH010000063.1 GCA_031271125.1 Dysgonamonadaceae bacterium | reverse complement strand
AACTCAAATCTTTTATCCGCAAACGGGTGGATAACAGGGAAGATGCGGAAGATATTCTGCAAGACGTTTTTTACCAGTTAGCGAAAACCGTTAATGCCGCCATAAATCCGGTTGAGGAGATTGCGGCATGGCTGTACCGTGTTGCACGGAACACTATTATCAATAACGGCATCAAAAAACGGGAAGAAGCAATACCTGTCTATCAAAATGATGAAAGTGAAGATGAGATTCTTACGGATTTTTCGGAAGTTCTGTTCAACAGTGAAACCTCACCGTCACCCGAAACAGAATATCTGCGCTCGCTTGTGTGGGAAGAACTGGAAACAGCCCTTGCCGAACTTCCTCCCGAACAGCGCGAGGTTTTCGAGTTGACGGAATTGGACGGTATCCCGATAAAGGAAATTTCCAAAACTACAGGCGTTGCGGTTAATACGTTGCTATCGCGCAAACATTATGCTGTGTTGCATTTACGCAAACGGATGAGACAACTGTATGAAGACATTGTTTTTTAGATGATCTATCTAATGGGATTTAAGAATTGCCTGCGATTTGCAGAATAGCATAAGTTTTAATGTATTATAGTATAAAGAATTTTACTGTTTCAGGAACATTTGCTGTTGGAATAGAAGTTACACTTTTTCCTTAAAATAGTGATTTTTACTCAGATTGTATGATTGGATTGTCGTGAAGCCACAATATCCTGCATGTTTTCTACTGCCCAGATTACAAGATTGTCGAGATGCGGCATGAGAGAGTGTCCCTTTTGAGTCAGGAAGTATTCAACCCGAGGTGGCACTTCGGGATAAATTTTCCTGATTACTAAACCGTCGGCTTCCAGCGAGCGTAAAGTAACCGCCAGCATCCGTTGCGAAATATCGCCTATAGACTTTTGAATATCGCTGAAACGCATTGTCCCGTTTGCACTCAACGTTACCAAAACCAGCAATGACCACTTGTCGCCAAGCCGGCTAAGAATATCGCGGATTGGACAAATTCCTTCATGTAAAAATTCTTTCATTTTTATTGTGTTGAAAATCAACATTACTAACCTTTTTGTAGCCTTATTATCAATATGTTACCTCTTGCAAGATAAAATTATTCATTATACCTTTGCAGCACAAAAGTAATCAAATTATTTTTGATAAAAAACAGTATTAATAAACTAAATTTTAAAAATCATGGCAAAAAAAGTTGCAGTATTAGCCGTAAACTCTGTAAACGGGGCAGGCTTATTTCAGTATTTGGAAGCCTTTTTCGAAAACGGGATTCCATACAAAACATTTGCGGTAGCCGAAACTACGCAAATAAAAACCAATTCGGGCGTCAATTTGCAGACCGATGATGTAGTTGCAAACCTGAAAGGCAACGAAGACGAATACGACGTACTTGTTTTCGCTTGTGGCGACGCTATGCCCAAATTCGGGGAAAATGCAGACAAAACATTCAATCAAGACCTGTTGGCAGTCATAAAAACTTTCGATGACAAAGGCAAGATACTGGTTGGTCATTGTGCGGCAGCATTGTTGTACGACAATCTCGGAATCGGGAAAGAAAAGAAAGTTGCTTTGCATCCGTTTATCAAATCGATTGTAAAGGGGTGCATCGGAACGGACGAACGGGCGGTTGTCGAAGGTAATATCTACACCGCGCAAACCGAAAATTCCATTTCGTCGCTTTTGCCTGACCTTTTGGAGGCTTTGAAGTAATCGTAGGCTAATGAATTTAAAAATGGAAGGGACGCTGTAATGAGCGTCCCTTTTTCAATACTGTCCAGTAGTTTAGAGTACCGTATTACTTGGTCAATTAAGATACCAACAACGTCCACTACTTAAAAATACCATTTTTTGTTTACGGAATATTTTTGCTACTTTTGCAAAATAATTTAATAAAGTATATCAAAAATGGAAAGTAAAATTATTTTAGTAACAGGAGCCTCCGACGGTATCGGAAAAGAAACCGCCAAAACATTGGCAAAACAGGGACATACCGTCATTATACACGGTCGTAACCCGCAGAAAACACAGGCGGTATACGAAGAAATTAAGGCAGAATCGGGAAATGATAAGATTGAATATCTGACCGCCGATTTCCTGTCGTTTGCCGAAATCCAGCGTTTTGCCGACAACATCAAACAGAAATACGACCGTCTGGATGTGCTTGTAAATAATGCCGGAGCGCAGTTTACCGACAAAAGGGAAACCACAAACGAGGGGCATGAAAAGACGATGACAATAAATGTTTTCGCTCCATTCCTCCTGACAACGCTATTGCTGGATTTGCTGAAAAAAAGTCCGGCGGCACGGGTAGTAACCGTTTCGTCAGCGTCGCATAAGATGGGAGGAAGACCTGACTTGACCGATATAGAATTGAAGAGTCGTTATACAATGGGAAGAGCATACGGTTTATCAAAATTGTATGTAATTTGGGTAATGAGGCATTTTGTATCTGAAATGAAAAAATCAGGTATCAATAACATCACATTCAACACGGTACATCCCGGCTCTGCAATGACAAACCTCGCACGGGAATCTTCAAAGTCGCTTAAATTTAGAATCATTATGTTCCTTTGGATACCTATGCTGAACTCAGTCGCAAAGGGAGCGAGCA
>JAISWH010000028.1 GCA_031271125.1 Dysgonamonadaceae bacterium | reverse complement strand
CGCAGACGTGAATATAGACAATGATTCGTATGCTGTTGTTTATTATTATCCGGGTACTTATACAGCAGATAACCTTCTGCCCGGATATGGATTTTTATATAGTTGGGGCGCCGCTAATTTCGGCACATTGTCGTCCGAGGCTACGGATGCTTTTCTTGATACAACATCCAATCGTCAGGGGATTTGTCCGGACGGATGGACACTGCCCAGTGATTACGATTGGAATCAATTGGAAAAAGAGATTGCAACTTATCCGGGGAAATACTCTCTAGAAAGTGATACATTGAATCCTGCATGGAAGTCAGAATATGAAGGCCAGACCGGCTGGCGTCCGAATGACGGAGTCGCAACAACATCGTGGGGTCGCCGGATGAAAAGCCCAACAAAAGTTAATGGCACTACTTCTAATGGCGTGAGCAAGACGGACGGTACCGGCTTCAATGCGTTGTTAGTGGGCTACCTTGCTAGCGGTGAGGGCGCCTTTTTCGGCACGTTCACGGGCATCTGGTCCAGTAGCGCCGGTAGTGCTACCACTGCGTGGCGTCGGGATCTGTTCAACGGCACCTCGGGTGCGTACCGTAACACTCCCAGTAGGTACTACTTGTATAGCGTTAGGTGCAAGAAATAATGACAATTTGACTCCGCTCGGCGAAGGCTCCAGCCTTCGCCGTATTAAAAGCAAGCGTCCCCGCTTGCGGCATGCCGCGTCCTACAAAACTTCGTTTAACCCGACGTAGGGGCAAGGCGCGCCTTGCCCCTACACCCATACCTGCATCGCAGGAAAACAGACGAGTTAGCTGCAAAATCCTGTGTTTAGCATAAAAATTCCCTCGCTCGGCGAAGGATCCAGCCTTCGTCGAGCGAGGGATGTTCGTCTCTTGACGATTTTTTCTTCTTTCTTTTTTATTGCGTTACTTGAATCTGCGTAACGCTATTTTAGGACGGGATATTTGAAAATTCCGTCTTTTATTGTACCTTTGTTTTCGCAAAATAATGTGATAATTAATGACAATCAGTCTATGACGGAATCCATTCGATCTTTCTTCGGAAATTCTACCCCAATTGAGAAAGTGTTTTCACCCTACCGGGTTTGCCCTTTGGGCGCCCATGTAGATCATCAGCATGGTTTAGTGACCGGTTTTGCCATTGACCGGGGAGTAGAACTTTGGTTTACCCCTTCGGGAGATAGCCGGCTCCATATTCAAAGCCTGACTTTTCCCGGTGAAACCGTATTCGACCTGAGACAACCGATTGAATACAAAAAAGGCAACTGGGGTGATTATATTCGGGGCGTGGTTTATGCGATGAATAAACGCTTTTCTCTGCAATGTGGAATAAAAGGAATCATCAAAGGAAGTTTGCCCATCGGCGGATTGTCGTCTTCCGCAGCAGTATTGGTCGCTTATGTAAAAGCTTTAGCCAAAGCGAACAACTTGGACTTGACTCCGATGGAAACAATCCGGATTACTTCCGAAGCGGAACGGGAATATGTTGGATTAAATAATGGAGTCCTCGACCAGGCTTGTGTGGTATTGAGCGAACAAGACAGTTTATTATATTTGGATACGGATAACAATGATTATCAATTACTTCCAAAACATTATAACATGCCGGAGTTTGAATTGGGAATTTTTTTCTCAGGATTGACACGGAGTTTGATTACCAGCGATTACAATCTACGGGTGCACGAATGTAAAACAGCAGCGTGGAATATTCTCGCTTTCAATGAATTACCGTTAAATTTGCCGGAAAAAACTTTTTTGCGCGATATTCCGGAAAAGTATTTTAATGCAACCCGCGAACGATTGCCCCTCCGGTTTGCCAAAAGAGCCGCCCATTTCTTTTCGGAATGTGAACGGGTTCGTCTCGGCATTACTGCGTGGGAAAAAGGCGATATTTTTACTTTTGGAAAACTGATTTTTGAGAGTTGCGAAAGTTCTATCAGGCAATACGAATGTGGCAGTCCCGAATTGATTGCGCTCTACGAAATCATGCGCGAAACACCCGGCATTTACGGCGGAAGATTCAGTGGCGCCGGATTCAAAGGCGCTTGTATCAGCTTGATTGATCCAAACTTAAAAGAGGAAATAGCCAACAGGGTAACCGAAAAATATTTGAAAAAATTTCCTCAATATGATGATAGTTTTGAAGTGCATTTTTGTAAAACGCATCAAGGAGCGAAAACTTATGATAATTAAAAAATGAAGAATATCGTTTTAGCGGCAGGTTATGCCACAAGGCTTTATCCGATAACGGAAAATTTCCCAAAACCTTTGTTGGCTATTGGAAATTCGACCATTATGGATCGCCTGATTGAAGACATAGACCGTATCCATGAAATTGATGAGCATATCATCGTCGCCAATCATAAATTTCAGAGCCATTTTCAGGATTGGAAAAGAAAAAGCAACTATCAAAAACCAATTACAATTATCGACGACGGATCGACCGAAAATGAAAATCGTTTGGGCGCCGTCAAAGATTTATTATTGGCGATGGATGTGAAAAAACTTGACAGTGAAGACTTATTGGTTGTTGCGGCCGACAATCTGCTTGATTTTTCTTTTGCCGGATTTGTCGATTTTTTCAAGGAAAAACAAACATCGTTGATCATGACTTACGAGGAACCCGAAATCCGGGCGCTTCAACGTACCGGAGTAATCGTGATCGACGCGGAAAATAAAGTGTTGGAAATGCGGGAAAAACCTGAAAATCCCAAAACGCATCACGCCGTACCGCCTTTTTATCTGTACAAAAAGGATGATTCGGTTAAAATCAGGGAATCCGTCGCAGCAGGCTGTAAGGCCGACGCTCCAGGCGATTTGCTCCAGGCGATGTTGGGGAAAACGACTTTCCATGCTTGGCCGATGCCCGGCAAACGGATAGATATCGGTACGATGGAAACGTATTTGAAGTTGTCTGATTCTAATCTCGAATAAAAAAATACTATCTTTGGCAACATAATTTTAAACTAAAAATAGCATATTCATGAGTAAATCTTATTCTCTTTTGTTTCTTTTGCCCTTGATAGGAATTGCCGTAAACGCACAAGGTAATAAGCAGGATAATTATCCAACCGTTATTCCCGACAAGAAAATTACCGTAACTTCGGCAGATGCATCCGACGCGCAATGGGGCGAAGGCGCCGCCAACTCCATCGATGGCAATAAAAACACCTTATATCATTCATCGTGGAGCAATACCGTATTTCCGGTAACCATCAACTATCATTTTCAAAATGTCGACCGGATAGATTATTTCACATATCATCCGCGTTCCGATGGAGGCTCTAACGGAAATTTTGTGGAAATTGAAGTTTGGGCGTCTACCGCATCCCAACCGAAATTTGTCAAGGTAGGAGAATACAACTTTGAAGGAAAAGGAACTCCTTCCGTCGTTAATTTTTCCGGAGGTCTGAAATCGCCCAAAACAATTCGTATTGTTGTAAATTCCGGTATGGGCGAGGGAGGCAAAAGTTTTGCCAGTTGCTCGGAAATGGTGTTTTATAAGAGAAAAGGGCAAAGTTCTATTCCATTCGTATTTACGGATGAAAGCTGCTCCGAACTCCGTTCCGACGTCAGGAAACAGGATATAGACACTATCGGGAATACCTTTTTCCGCAATTTGGCAAACGCGCTTTTCAACAAAACTTACCCGAAAGAATTTAGAATACAGCAATATAAACCATATCCTAATCCCGAAACTGCGGCGAGAAAAAACAAAACCAGTACATATAGTTTGCTTGATAATCCTACCGGAATCTGTATAGCGGAAAAAGATAAAGATCTGATTGTATTTGTCGGAAAAACCGGTAAAGAAACTATTTCTTTGCGATTAATTGATTTCGAAAAAGGCTATTCGGCAAGCGCCGATTTTCTGTTGAAGGAAGGAATAAACCGCTTTAAAACAGGAAGCAAAGGATTGCTCTACGTCATGTATCATACTTCAAATCCGGACGCCAAGCCGGTAAAAATACACATTGCAACGGGAACAGTAACCGGTTATTATGATATAAGCAAACATTCTCCTGCTGCCGGAAACACTTTATTGAACAATGCAAAAGGAAAAGATTTTGATATTCTCGGCAAATATGCTCATGTTACGTTTCCCATAACTTCGCTCAAACAGCATTGTCCCGATATAAACCGGCTTATTCAGGTTTACGATTCCTTGTCGTGGCTGGAACAAAAGTTTATCGGGCTTTATAAATACAACAGGGCAAACGCTAACCGGATGTTTTTTCATGTCGATCATAATATGCCTCGCGGATGGGGTGCGTATGCTACTTCATACCGGACAGCTTATCCTTTGTATAGCATGACTACCTTGTGCAAAGCGGATATTCTTCGCTCAACGGCTGTATGGGGACCGGCTCACGAGGTAGGACATGTTAACCAAACCCGGCCGGGGTTCCGTTGGGGAGGAATGGGCGAAGTATCCAATAACGTGTATTCCATGTATGTACAGTATTCTTTCGGCAACCGTTCACGGCTGGCCGACGAGGGCGAATCAGGTTACCAAAACCGGTATGAAAAAGGATTTACGGAAATATTGGCGGCGGAAGCCCTTCATTCCACATACGAAGATGTGTTCTGCAAACTGATCCCGTTCTGGCAACTTGAATTATATTACGCTCAGATAAAAGGGCAAACGGATTTTTATGCCGATGTACATGAGCAAATACGCCTCCGTCCCGACCCTGCCGACGATGGAGAAGCAATATTGCAGTTTATCAGAATATGCTGCGATGTGGCGAAAGAAGATTTGACAGATTTCTTCAACGCCTGGGGTTTGTTGCGTCCGGTTAATTATGTAGGAAAATATTCAGGATACGGTTCCGGCGATTTGAGATTGAAAAGTTCCCCCAAACAAATAGAAGATGTGGTTCGCTATGCAAAAAAATACCCTAAACCGGAAATGCATTTGCAATATATTCATGATGATTGCAAGGATATTTACCGGAACTATGCCGGAATAATCGAAGGCTTCGCAGAAAAAGACCTGAGCAATAATGTCAGGATGAAAGGATGGAAGCACGTCGCGGTTTTTGAAGTTTACGACGCAGATAAACTTGTGTTCGTCACTCCAAAGACGGAATTTAAAATTCCGGCAACAGTTAAAAATCCGGCAATATACGCCATATCGGCTAAAGGTGAAAAAATGAAAGCAAAACTGATGTATAAACTTGGTTAAATACATTATCATGTGTAAATGATTGATATTATGAATATATTTGAAGTTGTCTAATTTTACATTATAACGATTATGAAAATATTAGTTACCGGAACAGCAGGTTTTATCGGTTTTTATGTAGCTCAAAGATTATTGGAAGCCGGACATGAAGTAGTTGGTTTAGACAATATCAACGACTATTACGACGTTCGCTTGAAATACGCGCGACTGCAAGAAACAGGGATTACGGAAAATCAAATCGAATACGGACGATTCACTCAAAGCGGAAAATACCCGAAATACCGGTTTATTCGTTTGGATTTGGAAGCAAGAGCATTGGTAGAAAAACTCTTTGCAGAAGAAAAATTTGACCGCGTATGTCATTTGGCCGCACAAGCCGGAGTCAGGTATTCGATAGAAAATCCTTACGCTTATGTAGATAGCAACATCGTTGGCTTCATCCATATCCTGGAATGTTGCCGGCACAATCAAATCGAGCATCTCGTTTATGCAAGTTCAAGCAGCGTTTACGGAATGAACGCAAAAGTACCGTTTTCCGAAGACGATCGGGTGGATTATCCGGTCAGTTTATACGCTGCCACAAAAAAAGCTAATGAGTTAATGGCTCACACTTACAGCCATTTATATCAATTACCCACAACCGGATTGCGTTTTTTTACAGTATATGGACCCTGGGGAAGGCCGGATATGGCTCCTATGCTTTTTGCAAAATCCATTGACGAAGGGAAAACAATTAAAGTATTCAACAACGGCAATTTAAGCCGTGATTTCACTTACATTGACGACATCGTCGAAGGAGTTGTCCGGGTGATGGATCACGTTCCGGCAAAAGAAGACGAACATCCCTATTACAGGGTCTTAAACATAGGCAATTCGCAACCCGTTCAATTAATGGATTTTATCCGAACGCTTGAAGCGGAAATCGGGAAACAAGCCGTCTTGGAAATGTATCCGATGCAAAAAGGCGATGTTTACCAAACGTATGCCGATACAAGTCAATTGGAAAAACTGACCGCATACAAACCGCAAGTCAGTTTGAAAGACGGGATAAAAAATTTCATCGCATGGCGAAAAAAAATAAAATAATGCAAAACAGGATTCACCTCTCTATCGCCCATTTAAGCGGAAGAGAAACAAAATATATTCAGGAAGCCTTTGATAGCAATTGGGTTACAACTGCCGGACACAATTTGGACGCTTTTGAACAAGAGTTGGCGGCTTTTTTAGATGCCTCTCATTCCCGCGAAAGCGAGCCATGCCATGTGTTAGCCTTAAATTCAGGTACCGCCGCAATACATCTCGGTTTGGTCCTGTTGGGAGTTGAAACAGGCGATGAAGTGATTTGCCAAAGTTTTACCTACACAGCCTCAACCAATCCGATTTACTATCTTGGAGCAAAACCTGTTTTCGTTGATAGCGAGCCGGATACATGGAACATGTCGCCCGAATTTTTGGAAAAAGCGATTAAAGACCGGATTAGAGAAACAGGGAAAAAACCGAAAGTAATCATCGCAGTACATCTCTATGGAATGCCCGCGAAAATGGATGAGATACTCCAAATAGCAGGGAAGTACGAAATCCCTGTTTTGGAAGATGCCGCCGAAGCGTTGGGATCGATGTATAAAGGTATTCATTGCGGTACATTCGGCGAATTAGCCGCTTTGTCTTTCAACGGAAATAAAATCATTACTACTTCGGGTGGAGGAGCTTTGCTATCAAAAAACGAAGACTATATCAAACGAGCGCGTTTTTTGGCAACTCAAGCGCGTGATCTCGCCCCACATTATCAACATTCTCATGTAGGTTATAATTACCGGATGAGCAATGTTTTAGCCGGTATTGGCCGGGGACAGATGGAAGTTTTGCCGCAAAGGGTGGAACAGCGAAGGAAAAATAATCAATTTTACAGAGCGCATTTATCCGGTATAGAAGGAATTACTTTCCAAACAGAGCTTTCCCCGGATTTCTTTTCCAACTATTGGCTGACTTCCATCATAATCGATCCTGTGAAAACCGGCGGCGTCACCCGTGAAGACCTGCGTTTGGCATTGGAAGCGGCGAACATTGAATCTCGTCCGCTTTGGAAACCGATGCATCTGCAACCGGTTTTTGCCGACTGTCCGTACTATGGCGACGGGACAAGCGAACGGCTGTTTGAAAACGGTTTGTGTTTGCCTTCCGGGTCTATCCTGACGGAAAAGGATTTGGATCGCATTGTGGAAAACATACGAAAGCGGACGAATACATACTTGGCTACCCGCACTTTGAGCCGCTGGGTACAAAGTGAGTAATAACACAAAATTTCATGTAGATTTGTGCTGATGAAACAATTTATTTTTTATTTTATATTTGCGGCCGGATTTATTTTCAATCTTTCCGCACAACCGAAACGAGAGATAAGAGGTGTTTGGATTACGATTAATTACGCGCTGGACTGGCCGAATCATCCGTTGCGTAGTAGAGTGGATATTGAACGCCAGAAAGAAGATTTAGACCGGATGCTTGACAAATTGAAGGATGCCGGAATCAATATGATTTTTATACAAACTCGACTTCGGGGCGAGATGATTTATCCATCCGAAATAGAGCCTACGAATGAATATTTCGATCAAAAATCCTCCTCCGTAAAATATGATCCGCTGGCTTATGCCATCGACGCTTGCCGGCAACGCGGAATGGAATGTCACGCATGGATGGTGGTTTATCCGGTGGGAAGAAGCAGGACGACCGTAAAGAAAAAAGGAAGAAAAACCACTCGTTCCTTGTCTATTCCCAGCAGGTATAAAGATATGGCGAAACCTTTCAAAGGCACCCTGTACCTCGATCCGGGAAATCCGAAAACAATTGATTATTTAGTGCGTTTGGCAAAGGAAGTCGTTTCCGAATACGATATTGACGGTATTCATTTCGATTATATCCGTTATCCCGACAACTCCGATAAATTTCCGGATGAAGATACTTATAAACGGTATAGTGGCGGGGAAAATAAAGCCGACTGGCGACGGGGAAATATCAATCGTTTTGTTTATGAAGTTTATGATATGGTGAAATCTTTAAAACCCTGGGTGCAAGTCAGCAGTTCGGTAGTAGGAATGTATGATAAAATCCCCGATGTTGATCGCAGGCATTGGACGGCATTGCATAGTGTGTATCAAGACCCCGTCGATTGGATACAAAAAGGGAAACATGATTTTATCGTTCCCATGATGTATTATGCCGATAATTTGTTCTTCCCGTTTGTGGATGATTGGACGGCGCGGTGCAACGGACGGTTTGTCGTTCCCGGACTGGGACTTTATCAAATGGACGCCAACGAGTTCGGTTGGGAACCTAATGTTTTGCTCGAACAAATTCAGTATTCCCGCGATCACCGGACGCAAGGGAACATTTTTTTCAGGGCGCGCTATTTATTGGAAAACAAAAAGGGAATTTGTGACGAAATTTCTTCCCGTTTTTATTCGACGCCTGCGATTTTACCTGCGCTGACTTGGCTGAGCCGGTCGCTTCCCGAAGCTCCCAAACAGATTTATGCCCGCAAAAATTCAAACGCTTTACTTCTTGAATGGGACAAAGTTACAGCCGCTAAAGTTTCCGGGGAGACCCTTTTTTATAACGTATATCGTTCCGAAACATTTCCTGTTGATACCAATGATCCGGGGAATTTAATCGCAGCCCGTTTGGTAAATAATTCCTGTGAAATTCCGGTTGACAACGGTGTTGAATCGGGATATTATTACGTCGTGACTTCCTACGACCGGTATCACAACGAGAGTACGGCTTCCAATCCGGTTTATTTTGTGACCGGGATGTTTGATAAATAAGTGTTATCTTTGTCCAAAATATACAATAATAAATCAAATGACTTTAGACAGTTTGAAAACCGGTAATTTATTCTTTTTGATAGCAGGACCCTGCGTTATCGAAAACGAATTGATGGCGATGAATATAGCCGAAAAGACAGTTGAGATTACGAAAAAGTTAAATATTCCCTATGTATTTAAGGGTTCATACAAAAAAGCGAATCGCTCGCGAGTTGATTCGTTTACCGGAATCGGAGATGCAAAGGCTTTACATATTTTGAAAAAAGTGCGGGATACCTTTCAGGTTCCTGTCCTGACCGACATCCACGAAACGAGCGACGCCGCAGTGGCCGCCGAATTTACGGATATTTTGCAAATTCCCGCTTTCCTTTGTCGTCAAACTGATTTGTTGGTGGCTGCAGCGAAAACCGGTTTGGCTGTGAACGTAAAAAAAGGACAGTTTTTATCTCCTGCCGCCATGCAGTTTGCCGCTCAAAAAATTATCGACAGCGGAAACGACCAAGTGATATTGACCGAACGGGGTACAACTTTCGGCTATGCGGATTTGGTAGTCGATTTTCGCGGAATTCCCGAAATGCAGCGCTTGGGTTATCCGGTAGTGATGGACGTCACACACTCCCTGCAACAGCCCAATCAGGCAAGCGGTGTCAGCGGAGGGCTACCCGGACTGATTGAGACGATTGCAAAAGCGGCCGTAGCCGTCGGAACAGATGGTTTGTTCATCGAAACCCACCCCGAGCCGGCAAAAGCATTGTCGGACGGGGCAAATATGTTGAGATTGGATTTGTTACAGCCGTTGTTGGAAAAATTGATTCGAATCAGGGAGGCTATCGTTTGAGCAAAGTCTTTATATCACTCATCGTTACCCTGAACGTTTTATCAATATCAAGGCGGTCCTGAATTGCCCGGCAGGCATGAAGAACCGTTGCATGATCTCTTTTCCCAACCAGGCTGCCAATGTGGGAATACGAATAATCCGTATATTTTTTTGATAAGAACATGGCCACTTGGCGTGCCTGAACAATTTCCCGTTTACGGGATTTGGAATGGATTTCTTTTAAGTCAATCTTGAAATACGTGCTGACTATATCTTGAATTTTTTCAATTGTAATCTGCTTCTTTTCAATCTTAACAGCTTTGCTCACAACACGTTTAGTCAATTCCAAATCGACTTCGCGATTACAAATCAACGAATGGGCTACTAATGAAGTGATAATTCCTTCCAAATCGCGAATATGATCGGTCACATTTTCGGCAATATATTCAACGATATCCTCTGAGATTTTCAAGCCATCCTGTTTGATTTTGTTCCGAAGGATTTTTTTCCTCAACTCCAAATCCGGCTTAAACAACTCGGTCGTAGCGCCCCATTTGAAACGGCTGATGAGCCGTTCTTCAATACCCTGTAATTCGGCAGGCGCTTTGTCGGAAGTCAAGATAATCTGTTTTCCCAGCAAATGCAAGTGATTGAATATGTGGAAATAAGCATTTTGGGTTTTTTCTTTGCCTGCTAATTCCTGAATATCATCTACAATCAGGATATCGATTCCCTGGTAGAAATTGATAAAATCGTTGGAAACATTATTCCTCGAAGCGTCGGTAAATTGAACTTGAAACAGGTGCGACGAAATGTACATCACTTTCTTTTCGGGGAAACATTCGGCGATCCGGTTGCCGATAGCATGGCAAAGATGGGTTTTCCCTACGCCGGAACAACCATGAATGAAAAGCGGGTTGAATGTTTTCCCCGGATTTTCGCAGATACTTTCCCCCACCCTTCTTGCAAGTAAATTACTTTCTCCTTCAAAAAAGTTATGAAAGGAGAGCCTTGGATTCAAATTAGGATTCCATGCGGTTGCAGGTACCAGTCTATTAGGGGATTTGTTCAGTTGAGTCGCTGTCTTATTCACCTCGTTTGCCGGAGCAGGCCTTTCACTCTGCAAAATAGTGCCACCTCCTTTTTTGTTGGAATGGTCCACAATAATCCGGTAGTAAAGAACCGGGTTTTTCCCGGTTATTCTTGCTAAACTCGCATAAATTAAGTCCGCATAATGTTCTTCCAGATACTCATAGAAGAAGTGGCTTGGAACTTGAACCGTGAAATCATTGTCCTGATATTTAATCGGAATAATAGGAACAAACCATGTCTGAAAAGCCTTATCGCTGACGTTATCTTTGATAATTTCCATACAATTATTCCAAATATTTTTGTAAGATTCCACTTTTGTCAGTTTTTTATAATTTTTTATAGTGTTTACATATACGATTCAATTGAAATCAAGTGCAAATTTTAGAAAAAAAAAGGAAATAAAAAAATGCTTTTTTTATTGCTTTTTCCAATTTTACTATTACTGCTTGTTTTACAATGAGTTAAATGTATTTTATTAATCATCTGATTATCAACTGATTAGATAAAAATATTTCAATTGTTTTCAGTAAGAAAATTTTTTTTATTGCTTTAGTTTGTATATATGATAAGGGTTTTGCGCTCGCTATTGTCATATTTTTTTCACACCCCGTTGTTTAGACAGATTCTAAATAAGGGATTCCCCCTAACCCCCAAAAGGGGGATGCCGCAGTAGAATATTCATACTCGCCGCTCCAACTCCCCCTTTAGGGGGTTGGGGGGCAACAAAAAAATCAGAACACGGAAAAATGCACATACCGCTTCGGATTCAATTTCAAATCCAACAGTAATTGAGAAGCATTCAGGGCTGTCGAATCCAAATGATCATATAAAGACCGGTCATTCAAAAGCAATCCCAACGAATTATTTTTATTGTTTAATTGCATTGATAATTGGTTGATATTTTCTAAAGAACTATTGACTTTATTCAGAGTTAAATCCAAATCCAATTGTTTGACATTGCTGCTGAAAACAGCCAGATCGGCGGTAGTTTGATTCAAATTCGACAAAATCGGACGAACGTCTTTCGCAAGAATTTGATTCAGTTGTTGGGAAGAATTTGCCAATGCGGCAGTTGTTGCCGAAATTTGTTCCAGAGACTGTGAGAGCGCAGGATGATTCACAAGCAACTGTATGCCTTGCAAAATGCTGTCTAAGCGGGGAAGAATGGTTTCAACCTGTGGAAGCAAATCGCTGGAAATCTTATCCATCATTCCGGGCGTCGAAATGCCGTTAAGGGTATCGCCGATCGAACAGTATGTTCCGACATATTGATTGAGCCGCAAGTCCAGATAAGCGCCGGAAGTCAAACCGGATTTCAATTCAAAATAACTACCGGTTTCAATCTTTATTTGTTTGTCCAGGTTTACTTGTACCGTGATAAAATCTTTTTTGTCGAACCGGAAATCAATGGCATCCACTACACCGATTTTAAACCCGTCGATATATACGGGGCTGGATATTTGCAATTCATTGACTTTCGGCATCTTGACATAATAATGGTTGGCCGGTTTAAATACATTGACACCTTTCAAATAATTAATGCCCATATAAAGGATTACTAAACTAACCACTGTAACAAAACCGATGGTCAATTCTTTGGAAAAAAACTTTTTCATAAGGATGTATACTTGTAATTACATTTATTTTGTTGATTTCCTTCCGGTTTTCCGGTCGAAATCTTTTTTATATTCGGTAAAAGCGTTGCAAACGGAACGCGCTAAAATTTCTTGTCCTTCTTTACTGAGCATAAATTGTTCCGCTTCAGGATTACTGATAAAGTCAAGTTCGATCAGGATTCTCGGCATAGTTGATTTTCGAAGGACCAAAAATTCGGCTTGTTTCACGCCCAAGTCTTTCCTGTGGGCTGTTTCGACCAATTGTCTTTGAACCATGGTTGCAAAATCCACGCTTTGTTCCACATATTTGTTTTGCATAAACTCGAAGATAATGTATGATTCCGACGAATTAGGGTCGAAACCTTCATATTTTTGTTCGTAATTGTCTTCCAGGAGGATCACCGAATTTTCCCGTTTCGCTACTTCCAGATTTTCCTCATTTCTCGAAAGTCCGAACGTATAAACTTCGCTACCATTAATCTCTGATTTTTTGCGAATGGCATTGGCGTGAATGGAAATAAATAAATTGGCGTTTGCTTTGTTTGCAATATCGGCCCGTTCGTCCAAGCCGATAGCCACATCTTTTTCTCTCGTCATGATGATTGTCACATCCGGATGCTCCTCCTCAATATATTGTTTTAACAATTTGCTTACAGCCAGATTAATATCTTTTTCTTTCCCTTTTTTCCCTACTGCACCGACGGCTTTCCCACCGTGGCCGGGATCAATGACCAGCACAAAATGAGAGTTGTTTACATCGGCTTGCACCGGAAATGCGAAAAGCATAGCAATTAAAAATAATATAGACCAAACTTTGTTCAAAAATTATCCTTATTAAAATTTTGAGGCAAAATTACACTATTATTTTGAATAATCATATATTTATTGATTTCTAATATAGGGAAAGCCTTATAATTTTGGTTCCACCAGGCTCTCGTTAGAGAACTTTCGGTATGTTTATCTTGTAAATCCTGTCAATAATAAACAATAAATACATCCCAAAAAAACAAGGTTTTTTCTTATCCAAAATTTTTTAACAAAAATGTCTGTCACTGTATTGATGACAGACACTTCATTTTTCGCATTTTAATCCGACACAAAATTACTAACACCTATCTGATTGATTATTATCCGTTTGCAACAACATTTCTTTGTCCCGTCAACTTTTTAGACCTCCTTATTTAGAATCATTCTAAATAAGAGAGCCTCTTAACTCATTGATTTATAGCTGTTTTAGCCTTGTTTAAATAATAAAAAAGGCGAAAATCGGCCTTATCTTTCTTAGTATCAATAATTTACAAGCAATATTTTTAAACCTCATTTTTGCAATTTAACAATTTGTTAAACACTTGTAAAACATGAAGCCTCTTAAGTGTCTTAAAATCAGCCATTTAAAAACGCTGTCTGTCATCAATACAGAGACAGACACCGGAAGCACAAAGTTGATTTGACAAGCTATTGACTTACAGATATTTATGCGTTTTCTTGAAAAAAGTGTTAAAACTTAAAAAATGTGAAAATTAATAATTGAAAAGATGAAAATGACGAAAAAAATGATGTTTTTATTTCTACTGTTTCCGATGGTTTTCGGAACGGTAAATGGAAGAGCGCAAGTAAGAATTGGCGGGGACGCTGCGCCTCATACATCGGCTGTATTGGATTTGAATGCAACAAATAATGAAGCGACGCCGGGCGATTTGGGATTAGCATTGCCACGCGTATCTTTAACAGGAAACGACGTTCCATTAAATGGCGCTACTGCTGCTACAGGGACGGTTGTCTACAACACCAATGCTGCTGTTACGGATGGATTGGATGGGAAAGGTCTTTATGTCTGGGATGGAACACGGTGGCTGTTTATCACCAGCCCGAACGCTTACCCAATCCAAAAGATTGATATTTCAATTGATGAAAATACTGCCCCTACGGGAAAGTATGCTGTATGCACAAACACATGGAAAATAGATACCATCAACAGGAACGTTGAAATTCCTTTAAAAGTGACGGCAACAACGACAGACGGCGATACTCCGACTTCGTATATTGCATGGTCGGTTTCGGGAGTAGGCGCACAAATTACGCCTGACGGAAAAGTATCAGGAAATTCCAGCGCAATGATTACCGTCCGGGCAACAACATTTAATGGCGTTTTTGCCGAAAAGTGGTTAGTTGGGCGGAATTCCGGAGTAGTAGACACTCTACAAATTGGCGCTTATCGTTATGCTACCTATGATTTTGACGGCATTATATGGATGCTGGAAAACCTGAGAGAAGAAGTGCCGGTTACCGGCCAGAGCTTTCCGTACGCCGGTGTCGAGAATCCGACCGACGCGGACGGTAATCCTTTGAACACCTCAGGCCTGTACTATAATGCAGTTGCGGCTCAGTCGGTATGCCCATCAGGGTGGACTTTGCCCACCTCGTCGAACGTACAAGCACTGATTGCAAAATATATTTCCAGCCCGGGCCCAAGAAATGAATCGGATCTAATGACTTTTGGCACTGACGCTCCCGGCTTTTACAGCTACACCGGGGACTGGTCGGCTGGCCGTCGAATTTGGGTTATGGGAAACATGGGTTTATCTTTTGGGGGTTACCCGTGGCAGTTCGATACTGGGAACCATGGTTCTTACAAGATGCCGGTGCGTTGTGTGAGGCCGGCGGCTAAGTAATATTGATCTTTTTATACCCTGTTTACTCGTCAACTTGTTTACTCGTTTACTAATTTTGCTTATGCACAAAACCATACCGCGTGAAGTATAGCGTCTCAACCTTGATTTTTCAGAAAAAAAGTCAAAACAACAGCAGATCAATTTTAAAGCTTGTATTTCCTTTCGTTTTCGAAAACGAAAGGAAATACAAGCTTTTATGTTTATATTTTCAGGTATAAAGATTTTAAGGAAAAATTTTTATGGAACTAAATGTTCCAAAGCATTTGCCGATATGGCTATTTCTTTATCACTCAAACTATAATTTTTCATTTTCCCGGCCAAAAACTGGTCATAAGCGCTCATGTCGATCAAACCGTGACCCGATAGATTGAAAAGGATCGTACACGGTTTGCCTTCTTCTTTGGCCTTGTTGGCAATGCGGATAACCGAAGCAATGGCATGCGTCGATTCGGGAGCGGGGATAGTGCCTTCCGTCTTTGCAAATAAACGTCCGGCTTCGAAAGACTCCAATTGAGGAATGTCGTCCACATCAATATAACCGTCTTTGCGTAACTGGCTGACGATGGTACCGGCGCCGTGATAACGCAATCCGCCGGCATGAATATCTGCCGGTTGAAAATCGTGGCCCAAGGTGTACATTGGAAGTAGCGGGGTTAATCCTACCGTATCCCCGAAATCGTATTCAAATTTTCCACGACTCAGTTTCGGACAACTTTCAGGTTCTGCGGCTATCACCCGTATGTCTTTGCCTTCGCTGAGTTTATGACGCAGAAAGGGGAAAGTAATTCCCGAAAAATTGGAGCCGCCTCCGAAACAACCGATTACTACATCGGGATATTCTCCGGCCATTTCCATTTGTTTTTCGGCTTCCAATCCGGCAACGGTTTGATGGAGAATGACATGGTTCAGGACAGAGCCTAAACTGTACCGGGCGCCGGGGTCTAAAACCGCTTTTTCCACAGCTTCGGAAATAGCAATGCCCAAACTACCCGAATTATGCGAGTCGCGCGCCAGAATTTTTCTCCCCGCTTCGGTCAAATCGCTGGGAGAAGCTACTACCTGAGCGCCCCAAGTCTGCATCATAATACGGCGATAGGGCTTCTGGTTGTAGCTGACTTTCACCATGAAAACATCCAAATCCAGGCCGAAAACACTGCAAGCAAAAGACAGCGCAGCGCCCCACTGACCGGCGCCGGTCTCGGTGGTAAGATGTTTAATCCCCTGTTTTTTATTGTAATAGGCTTGAGGCAATGCCGAATTTAACTTGTGAGAACCAACAGGGCTAACGCCTTCATTTTTAAAATAAATATGAGCCGGTGTGTCCAAAGCCTTTTCCAAACCGGTTGCGCGAACCAAGGGCGTTGGCCGCCATATTTTGTATAACTCTCTGACTTCGTCGGGAATATCTATCCATCGCTCTTGCGACAATTCCTGATCAATCAATTCCCGGACGAAAATCGGTTCCAGGTCTGTCGGATTGAGTGGCTGTTTAGTTGCCGGATTAAGAGGTGGTAAGGGTTTATTTACCATGTCTGCTACAATATTATACCAAGCGGTAGGAATATCGTTTTCGTTCAATAAAAACTTTTTTGTTGCCATTTTATTAGAATTAAATTGAAATTATATGCAAAGTAATGAAAAAAAAATGATTCTTCCTAACGTTTTTTTTGGTTAATTCTTTTTTTGAAATGTTATTGCCTTTCGCACATCTTTCCGATCACCTGCTAAGGGATGCGAATAAATAAAACATGTCAAAGTTCCGCTGATTACCCCCCAGCCCCGTCAGGGGGAGTTTGGGCAGTGAGTATGAATATGCAACTACGGCAATTTCCCCTGCGGGGGGGGGTAGGGGGTTAATTGCGTGGCGTACGTTTCTTTGTGCGGTATAATAGCACCCCCAAAAAAGATTTGGCCGTTTTGTTCGGTCTTTCTTTCCGCAAAGAAAAGCCTGTTTTATCGTCATCATCTTTTAATCTGTTTTTTGATTCCTTTTATCAACAACTGTTTCTCAAACCTGTTTAATCCGAACAGCCAGAAAAACAGACTAATCGAGAAAATGCTTATCGTTACAATACAAATAAAATTGAACAACGGAAAATCCGCCGATAGTTGCATATACAATACCGGAAAAATCACAGAACAACCGGCTACCGCCATCAAACGAAACGTGACTTTGGTTAAATAATCCCGCACCGGAAACCGCACCGTTTTACGCAAATCCAATAAACGGGCAAATAATCCGGCAACGGCGGCGCTAATTGCGATGAAATAAGTTGTTTCGGCCGGAAATCCTAACGAATAGAAAAGACAGGTCAATCCGAAAATAAGAACGGAGCAGGCGGATATAATCAACTGAAAATATTTGATTTTTCCCGAAGCCTGGGAAATAGCCGCAATCGGAACGTGAGCCGACGTAATTAATGTTTCCGCAAGCGCAAGTTGCGTAAATAAAATACTGTGCTCGGGAACTTTGCCCAACCATAAATGCAACAAATATTCCGTTTGCAAAAGAATGGGCAAAACCATAATAAACAGCAGATAAAAGGAAACTTTGGAAGAAAAAAAGACCAAACGGTACATATAGGCCGTTTCGTTCCGCGAATAAGCCCGCACAACGGACGGACGAACAGCCAGCATAAAATTACTTGCAAAATTATATACCGCAGCGTTTACCTGTTGAGCAAGCGCCCGCGCCGTATTGTAAGCCGGCGCAAAAAACTGATTAATGACGATGGTAATTCCCTGTGAACTAAATGTGTCGGACGAAGTTCCCAATAGCATCCATCCGGAAAAACCAAAGATTTTTTTTAACAGGCCGGCGTCCCACAAAAACCGGCCGGAACATTCCGGAAAGTTTTTCCTGCAATACAGCACATAAACAGGCCTGACAACCAGCGCAGCCGCAAACAACAACACGGCGTACAATTGTAATTTATCCCACGCAATCAGGCTTATCAAACAAGCGATTGCCAGTTTCGAAACGACGTCTGTTATCGAAAGAAAGGCGTAAATTCCCATGCGCTCGTGCGCAATAATCGCCGCATTGTATGGCGAAGTAAGAATATTGATTACGAAAATAAATACCGAAAAATGATATACCCACAGCGCCGCGTGAAACCGTTCGGGTGGAATGACCAAAGAATGATAAACCATCCATAATCCGGCTGTTTCGGACAAAACCAAAATAATCAGCGCCATCAAATAATGTCCTGTGAGGCAGGTAGAAAAAATATCCGAAAGTCGTTGGTGATTTTCTTTTCCCATTTCGTAATTGAGGAATCGTTGAACGGCTATCAGCATCGAATGGTTGAAGAATCCCAACAGCATGACAACTCCGCCCACAACATTGTAAATCCCGAAATCGTCAATCCCCAGAACTTGCAACACAATTCGCGAAGTGTAGAGACTGATTATCATCGAAAAAAACAACCGCAAATACAACAGTATGGTATTTTTTGCTATTCGTTTATTATTTCCCACTGAATATTTATTGCTTAGTTGACGAGTTGACAAGTAAACGAGTAAACGAGACCCGTCAACTCGTCAACTCATTAACTAATCATTGACAAAAGTAGCAAAAAATCCGCCGATAATTCCTATCTTTGCCGATAATAATCCAACTGAATTTATGATTCACGTTCAACTTGTTTATAATAACGGTTACAAATGGTTTTCAAAAAACGGCTCTGTTTGGGTAAAAGGTTTCATTTTTACGCCCGAAAACCAGAGGCTAAGAGAAGAAAATCTGATTAATTATTTTGCCGGTATAGAATCGTTCGACGAATTTCAAGCCAAACTGGAAACGGCCAACGGATTATTTTCGGTCGTAATCCGCAAAGAAAACAGGCTTTGGGCGGCGATTGACAATGCACGCTCATTTCCGCTTTTTTATTATCACACGAAAGACGATTTTTTCCTGACGGATAATCCCGATGCATGGGGAAAAGAAAATATTCCGATGGTTTTGGACGAAGAAAGCGCCATACTGTTCCGCTATTCGGGCTTTACGGCTGGAAATAAAACACTGCTGAAAGATGTTTTCCAATTAATTGCCGGACAAAGCATTTGTTATGAGGAAAATAAAATAAAAACAGAATTTCATACCGAATTTCTGACCGATACTTTCTTTACTCAAACACGCGAAGAACTGAAAGCCGGTTTGAAATCGGTTTTGGAACGCGCAGGCCGGCGGATGGTTGAAGTTTTAGCCGGTCGTCAGGCGGCAATTCCACTCAGCGGCGGCTTTGATTCGCGGTTAATGGCTTATTTGTTGCGGAAAAACAATTATACAAACGTGTTGTGTTATACTTTCGGAAAAGAGAATAATGTTGAAGTAAACAACGCCCGGCGGACAGCGGAAAATTTGGGATACGAATTTTATTTTGTCAATTACGACAAATATAAAGACCACGTGCTTACCGATGATCCGGATTTTCAGTCTTATGTCGATTATTCCGCTAATTACAGTTGCCGTCCCGAAGACCAGGATTATTTTGCGATGAAAGAACTGATGAAGCAAGGCAAACTGTCCGCCGGTACGGTTTTTATTCCGGGACATTCCGGTGCTATAGCAGGTCATTTACTTTCTTCGTCCATGGACAAACCGCGTTTTTCATGGATCGATCATGCTGTTGACGACGTTTATTCGCAGGTTTATCCAAGCAAATGCGAAATGCGGATTGTGCGGGAAAATATTCGTTTTTTAGATCGGCAGTCCGCATATCCGGCTTTTTTGTTATACGAAAATTGGCGGTTTCAGGGAACCACCGCTTCAACGTTCAATTTCGCAAAAATTTGGGATTTCTTCGGGTTTGAATATCTTTTCCCTTTGTGGGATAAGGAATTGTTTGCGTTTTTTATGCATGTTCCTTTCCGGCACAAATACGATAAAAACCTGTACAAAGAAGCATTGAGCGAATTATTCGACGAATTTAATATTTATTTTGGAGCGGAAGAATTGTATCCCGATAAACGATTAGTCCGCAAAGTTGCTTTCCGTTCCAAATTGAAAAGACATTTTCCGTTTTTGAAACGATTTGTAAATATTTGGAAAAATGATATTTTGGGAGCGCAAGACTATATCGAAGGATTTTTACGAGATCTAAAAGAAGCCAATATTCAACAAAAATGGATGTCGTATAATGCAATTTTGTCGGCGTGGTATGTATTTCAAGTCCGTAAAAAATTAGAAATAAAAAAGTGATGAATAAGGAGCGAATCAGATTAATTAACTTAATATTTGTATGTGTGGAATTGTAGGGTACATTGGCAATCAAGAAGCTTATCCGATATTAATCAAAGGTTTACATCGTCTTGAATATCGAGGTTATGATAGTGCGGGAATTGCTTTAATCAATCGGGAAAACAAGTTGAGTATTTACAAAGCAAAAGGCCGGGTTTCCGATTTGGAGGAATTTTCCCAGGGAAAAGATATTTCCGGAACGATCGGAATTGCCCATACCCGCTGGGCAACTCACGGCGAACCGAATCATATCAATGCACATCCGCATTATTCCCAATCGGAAAATTTAGCTTTAATACACAACGGCATCATCGAAAATTACGCCGTTCTGAAAGAAAGTTTGAGCCGGAAAGGCTATGTTTTTCAAAGCGAAACCGATACCGAAGTGTTGGTGCAATTGATCGAATACATAAAAACCAGCAATAACACGGATATTTCGACGGCTGTACAGTTGGCTCTGAAACAAGTTATTGGAGCTTACGCCATTGCCGTAATCGAAAAAGAAAATCCCGATGTGATTATCGCGGCTCGTAAAAGTAGCCCATTGGTAGTAGGCATCGGCAAAAACGAGTTTTTCTTAGCCTCCGACGCTAGTCCGATCATCGAATATACCAATAAAGTCATTTATCTGAATGACGAAGAAATCGCCGTCATTCACCGAAACGAGCCGCTTCGGATTGTCAATCTGAGCAATGTGGAAAAAACACCTCAAATTACCCAATTGGAAATGAGTCTGAATGAATTGGAAAAAGGCGGTTACTCCCATTTCATGCTCAAGGAAATTTTTGAACAACCGCGAACTTTGCGCGATTGTATGAGCGGAAGGGTCAATACCGGCAACAACAATGTTGTCCTTTCCGGCATTATCGACCACAAGGAAAAATTCATCAATGCCCGCAGAATCATCATTTTAGCCTGCGGAACGTCCTGGCATGCCGGCTTAATCGGCGAATATTTGTTTGAAGAATTTTGCCGGATTCCCGTCGAAGTGGAATATTCGTCCGAATTTCGTTACCGGCATCCGGTTATTCATCACGACGACATCGTGATTGCTATTTCCCAATCGGGTGAAACTGCCGATACACTCGCGGCCATTGAACTGGCGAAAGAAGCAGGCGCTTTTGTTTACGGGATTTGCAATGTAGTGGGTTCCTCCATTCCAAGAAACACCAATTCGGGATCTTATACCCACGTTGGACCCGAAATCGGAGTCGCTTCGACCAAAGCGTTTACGGCGCAAGTCGCTGTTTTGGTAATGATGGCGTTGAACATTGCCCGTGAGAAAAAGACAATTTCCGAGAAACAATTTTTTACGATTTTATCGGAATTGGGCAAGATTCCAAGCAAGATTGAAACTATTTTGCAACAAAACGGCTATATTGAAGACTTGTCTAAAATTTTCACTTATGCTCATAACTTTATCTATCTCGGTCGCGGGTACAGTTATCCGGTGGCGATAGAAGGCGCTTTGAAACTCAAGGAAATTTCGTATATCCATGCCGAAGGCTATCCGGCCGCAGAAATGAAACATGGACCTATTGCTTTGATCGACAATGAAATGCCGGTAGTCGTTATCGCTACCAACAGCACAACCTACGACAAAATAATCAGCAATATTCAGGAAATCAAAGCCCGGAAAGGACGTATTTTGGCAATCGTCAATAAATCGGACTATAAGGTCAAAGAAATGGCCGATTATACGATTGAAATTCCCGATACGGAAGAATGTCTGAATCCGCTTTTGTCGATTGTTCCGCTGCAATTATTGTCGTATCACATTGCCGTCAAAAAAGGGCGGGATGTGGATATGCCTCGCAATCTGGCAAAATCGGTTACGGTTGAGTAAATTACTAAGGTTTGTGTGTCCACCCTGCAGCCTGTCGCTTATGCTAAACACAGGGTTTTGCAGGTGACCCAAAATAATGGCGGGAAAAAACAAATTTTAACAAAAGTGTCTGTCACTATATTGATGACAGACACTTCATTTTTTGCATTTTAATCCGACACAAAATTACTAAGACCTATCTGATTGATTATTATCTGCTTGCAACAACTTTCCTTTGTCCGGCAAACTTTTTCAGCCGCCTTATAGCCTCCTTATTTAGACTCATTCTAAATAAGAAAGCCACTTAACTTATTGATTTATAGTTGTTTCAGTCTTATTTAAATAGTAAAAAAGGCGGAAATCAACCTTATCTTTCTTATTATCAACAATTTACAAATAATATTTTCAGGCCTCATTTTTGCAACTTAACAATTTGTTAAACATTTGTAAAACATTAGGCCTCTTAAGTATCTTAAAATCAGCTATTTACAGACGCTGTCTGTCATCAATATAGTGACAGACACT
>JAISWH010000137.1 GCA_031271125.1 Dysgonamonadaceae bacterium | reverse complement strand
TTATAAGGAGGAGTGATGAAATCTAAGTATATATTCCGGGCATTGGCTTTTGTCGTTTTCGGAGCCTTGATTTTTTTGGGGTTCCCCTATAAGGAAACCCATCCGGATATGTTTTATCTGTCCGAAGGAGTCGCGTTATTAGCCATTATTCTATTTATTATCTTGTACCGGCGATTAATAAGACCCTACAAAATAATTGCCGACGGGATGGACTTATTGAAAGAGCAAGACTTCTCAACCCATTTGCGTCTGATATCGGATAGCGAAGCCAATAAGCTGATTATCGTTTTCAATAAAATGATTGATAGCCTGAAAGAAGAACGGATGCAGGTACGCGAAAAAAATCTCTTTCTCGACTTGCTGATACAGGCCTCCCCACAGGGACTTATCATTCTGGACTTCGACGACTATATAACAGATATTAATCCATCAGGGTTGAAACTTCTTAATGTCCCGGATAAAAAAGACCTGATAGGAAAAAAGATAAAAGACACAGATATAAATATCAGCAGTTCTCTCTCAAAATTACAGCATGGAGACGAGATTGTCGTCAGGGAATCAGGAATGAAGACATACCGCTACGTGCGTTCTTCTTTTATTGATAAAGGGTTTAAGCATCCCTTTTTCTTAATAGAAGAACTGACCGATGAATTATTAAAAATAGAGAAAAAATCGTATGAGGGAGTCATACGGATGATGGCACATGAAGTAAACAACTCCATTGGAGCAATCAGTTCTACCCTGAGTGTCGTATCCGATATATTCAGGGAAGAAGATATCGACCGGAAGTTTTCCTATGTATTACCGGCTGTGACAGCGTCTTTGGAGAGATGCCGGCATTTGGGAAAATTCATCCGTAATTTTGCACAGGTAATTAAATTGCCTGAACCTCATAAAACAAATGTCGATTTGAATGAATTAGCCAAATTGGCCGAAGCGCTTACCCGTATCGAATGTCAACGCCGGAATATAAAACTTGAACTGCAATTATCCGACAAAGAATGTATGGCATTTGTGGATGCCATACAAATCGAGCAAGTATTGGTCAACATCATTAAAAACGCATACGAAGCAATAGAAGAAGAGGGAATAATTAAGATTGCAACACAATCTGTTCCCTTATTGATTTCAATTTCGAATAATGGCCCGGAACTCACAGAGGAAGTTAAACAGAATTTATTTGTCCCGTTTTTCACCACAAAGAACTCAGGACAAGGAATCGGATTGATGATTGTTCGCGAAATATTAAAGAATCATCAGCTCTTTTTCAGTTTTTATTCCGAGAGCGGATGGACTAAATTTGATATCAGGCTTGGTAACGAATAAAAAGTCTTCTCGGGATTTCCGGCAAGGGCTGATTCATCCGGAATCCTCTCCCCGGAATTTCCGGCATGACTAAATCATTTCAGATTGTTCCTAAGGTAACTCCTGCTTAACTTTGCTCATTTCTGCTTTTGGGATAAAATGCAAAATGTAGCGGATTACAGCATAACCGACTGATTTATCGGTGTTTTTCTTTACTTATCCGTTCCTTGCTTTTGGGCTTAGCGTTTTGATACACTCTCTTCCCGCATCCCAAAATTTCGACAAAGAAAGCAAAGCATCAATCAAACACAAAAATAAGGTAATAAGTCTTTTAATTTTTCCGCTACTCCGTTTAATTATTCTGTAACTTTATTATCAAATCCGGCCGTTTCAACCGTTTCAACGATTGAATAATCGCCGCTTTATACTCCTTTTTATACCAAAAGAAATATTGCCTTTGATTGAGTTTTTCAGCCTGAGTTTTAGCCGTATAGACCGGCTTGAGCGTATAGGGATGAAGTCCCGTGTAATAAATCTCGGTCGATAAAGTCATCGGAGTAGGAGTAAAGTCCTGAACTTGTTCGAGTTGAAAATTCAAGTCTTTAGTGATCACCGCCAATTCCGCCATGTCGACTTCGGAACAAGCCGGATGCGAACTGATGAAATACGGGATTAATTGCTGCTTCAGGTTTTCCGTTTTGTTAATTTTATCGAAGATTTTTTTGAATTGGTAAAACACCGGGAAAGCAGGTTTTCGGATGCAATCCAGCGTTTGGGAAGAAGTATGTTCGGGCGCGATTTTCAACCGGCCGGAAACATGATTGCCGATTAATTCCTGTGCATAATCTCGAGCAGCTTTGCCCAATTCACCGTCTTGATACGGATAAACCAATAAATCGTAACGCACGCCGCTCCCGACGAATGATTTTTTGACTCCGGGCATTTTATCCACAGCCTTATAAATTTCAAGTAGCGGCCGGTGGTCGACATTCAGATTCTTACAGACATCCGGAAATATACAAGACGGTTTTTTGCAGTTTTCGCAAATAGAAAGATTTTTCCCTTTCATGCCGTACATATTGGCCGAAGGCCCTCCCAAGTCACTAATATATCCTTTGAAATCAGGCATTTTGGTAATCGCTTTTACCTCTTTGAGAATAGATTCTTTCGACCGTGAAGCGATGAATTTCCCTTGATGCGCCGAAATTGTGCAAAAAGCGCATCCACCGAAGCAACCCCTGTGAATATTGACCGAATGACGAATCATCTCGTAAGCCGGAATCCGTTTCCCTTTGTATTTGGGATGCGGCAAGCGGGTGTAAGGCAAATCGAAACAGGCGTCGATTTCTTCGGTGGTCATCGGAGGGTAAGGAGGATTAACGATAATATGACCTTCTTCGGTTTTCTGTATCAAGCGATTGGCTTTTATCCGGTTGGATTCTTCTTCAATATGCTTGAAATTCAACGCCTGCAATTTTTTATCCTTCAAACAGTCTTCGTAGGAATTTAGGACAATGTCGCCGGTTTCCGGCGGGTAAGTTTTCCGGAAGAAAGCCGTTTGCGGAATATCCGTTATTTCGTCGAATGTTTTTCCATTTTGTAATGCGCGGGCGATTGCCCGGATGGGTTCCTCACCATTTCCGTAAACCAAAATATCAACTTTGGAAGGAATCAAAATACTTGGAAGAAGTTTATCCTGCCAATAGTCATAATGCGACAATCTCCTTAAAGACGCTTCAATTCCACCGGCAACGACCGGAACATCCGGGAAAAGCTGCTTTAGAATATTGGAATAAACAACGGTTGGATAATCGGGGCGCATGTCTATCCGTGCATCAGGCGTATAGACGTCTTCCGAACGAAGCCGTTTGTTGGCGGTATATTTATTGACCATAGAATCCATCGCGCCGGCCGATACGGCGAAAAAGAGTCGGGGTTTTCCCAATTTTTTAAAGTCCCGCAAATCGTCCCGCCAATTGGGTTGCGGAACGATGGCAATCCGCAAACCTATTGCTTCCAACGTTCTGCCGATAACAGCAGCGCCGAAAGAAGGATGATCTATATAGGCATCGCCTGAGAAAAGAATCACATCCAAATAATCCCACCCACGCAATTCGACTTCTTTTTTTGTCGTTGGAGCCCAATCTATTAATTTCATGTTATTCATATTACAAATTTAATGCCTTTTTTGATATGTTGATGCGGATATGGTACAAAATGAACGATTTATATCAAATAATGAGGCATTTGTTTGCTTTTTAATTTGTAATTATTTATATTTGCGTCTTTAATAATTAGACAATCGGAAAAAAATGGATGTAAAGGATAATCCGTTTATAATAGAAAACCTTAAAAACGATACAGGTTTTCTTATGTTACAAACTGCGAGGTTGTGGGATGAATATCATGAGCGTGCAATAAAAAAGTATTACAACATTACTTATATACAGTACGCTGTTTTGGCAAGTGTTTATTGGTTGGTTTTACACGGAAAAAGAGAAGTGACTCAAACCATTCTGGCCAAATATACCAAGATGGATCCCATGACAATTTCTCAAGTGTTTAAAGTGTTGGAAAAAAGAGGATACATTTATCGCAAAACACATTCAACCGATGTGCGGGCAAAATCCGTCTATTTTACTCCACAAGGCGAAGAGTTAATAAGCAAAGCTGTTGCCACTGTAGTCAATATAGATAATAAATTTTTCAGAATACTGGGTGATAATATTGAACATTTCAACGCTTATTTGCTCGCATTACTCAATGAAAATGACTTATAGACTTTTGAAACTTTTTGTTAACTCAATATTTATATAATACTAAAAACCAACATTTTATACACTAAAATACGATATTCACAAACCGCTATGGTTTGTGAATATTTTTTACAATTCGCTAAAAGACACTAAAATTTAGAAATTTATTTATAAAAAGTTTTATAATATAAATTATTATCCTTATCTTTGCACCGTAATAATTTAAAACAGCATTTTTTTAATTGTTAATTGAACCAAGAAAAAATAAGGGGTTGGTAATATTAAATGGGATTTCTTTTCATCTTTTTCCTTTGTCAATTTTAGTTCTCTATAATGTTTGCCTCCCCCTCGTTTTTTCGACACTTGATAAACATTACTAAATTTATGAATGTAACTAACCATTAAACGATTAAATAATTTTAGAAATGAAAAAAATGTGTTTTCTTTTGTTCCTTATGGTTTTTGGAATAGCAAAAGTAAATTGCCAAGTAACTATTGGATCAGACCAAAAGCCTCATTCCGGTGCAGTATTGGATTTGCAATCAACCAAAGGATTAAAACTACCGAATGTTGATATTTCGGATATTAACGTGTTTCAACTCTCGGCCGACTATAGCGACGCCGCCGGCATGATAGTGTATAATACGAATAATTCGACAAAAGGAGGTCAGGGAACCGGCATATATGTTTGGGACAGTAGTAAATGGTTACCTCTCTCTTATAGCGATTCGATCGCCACTCCGGTTGCGCCGGATATTCTTGTGACAAAAATAACGATCAAGGCTTCCGGCGACGCTAAATCATTGGATAAAGGTTCCTCATTACAATTAACGGCGACTGTTGAACCGGATAATGCTACTAATAAATCGCTGAAATGGAGCATTTCTTCGGGAACTGAAGCGACAGTTGATCAAATGGGCTTGGTAACCGCTACCGCTACCGGTACGATAACCGTTCAGGCTGAAGCGCAAGACGGAAGCGGCATAAAAGCATTTTATACGCTAACGATTAATTCAAGTACAGGTCCAACAACCGTAGATGGCAACAAGAAAAAATATAACGCATACTGTTATCCCAATAATGTAGGCTGCTGGATGATAGAAAATTCGATAGAAGGAACTGCAGAAATGAAAACTTATCCTAATAAAAAAGAAGGTGAACGAGGTTATTATTACCAATATGGACAGTCCAGCATGGCATGTCCCGCCGGGTACGTTCTTCCTACCGTTGCTCAATGGGATGCATTGGTATCGTATATTAATTCAGCTAACATATCGGCGGAAAAGGCTCACTGGAAAAACGATCTTGCGGGTGCGAGAATTAGTTTGTCCCTTGCGTATTGGGATGCACGGGCTTACTGGTGGGCTTTAGGAAATGAACCCTCTCAGGTAGGCTTCTTTAATGGCACGCTATATTCATCAACTAAAACGCCCGATTACGCAAGCAAACTATATAGCGTTCGCTGTATAAAAAAATAATTAAAATAAGTATCTAATTGTGAAATGAATTTATAAACCTAAACAAAAAAATATCCGGGAATATGAAAACATTGATTAAAAAAATAATAAGATGGTATTGCCGGATCAGGCGTCATCAAGAGCGTGGAGAAACGGTTTATTTGGGAAAACGTCAGCAATAAATTTGTAACATTCATATACTATTTTTTAATAATGTACATTTAACCAAATTATATAGTAATAAATCATGTAAATAAACCAGCCGGTTGAAGTCCGACCAGAATTTAAAACCTGGATCGGACTTCAATTTATACTATGCACGGCATGGTTTTGTACATAAGCAAAATTAGTAAACGAGTAAACAAGTTGACGAGTAAACGAGTAAACAGGGTATAAAGAGCCGTAACTCGTTTACTTGTCTACTCGTCTACTTGTCAACTCGTTTATTACCGCGTGAAGTATAAATGGATATAGGGCAAAGAGAATTTGTTTTTATTGTTTTTATTCATAATTTTGTAGACAAATTAAAATAAAAAACGCATGGAACAAAGTTTGTTCTCCGAAAAAACGAAAGCGGCAGACTTGGCGCTTACCAACTACCGGTTATTGTATGTTTTCCCCTGCTTTGGGCTGGGGCTCGGGCTGGGGGAAGGCACCGTAAAGCAGGTATGCGAAAAAAGTGGGATTTCCATTCCGCTTTTCCTGTTAGTCTGCAATTTATATACATTTGACGATTATTCACCGGATGCGAAAACCCTGATGCAAATCCCGTTAGGCGATTTGATGCGGTATCTGCAAAACACACATCAGGAATACCTCAAGAACCGGATGCCCGAAGTAATCGACCAGGTATTGAACTTAGTCGACAGCAGCCAAATGAAAAACGGCGCAATGCTGATGGGATTTTGCGAGAAATACAAACAGGAAATCATTACCCATTTCAACTACGAAGAACAAATCGTATTTCCTTACATCCGGGCATTGTTGGAAGGGAAAAAAACCGACCGCTACAAAATCAAAGAATACGAATCTAACCACACTAATCTTGATGCGGCGCTGAATGATTTGAAGAATATTATCATCAAATATCTTCCGCCGGAATGTACCATCGAGAAATGCCGTAATGTGCTGATTGACTTGTTCTTGTTTGAATCGGATCTAAGCAAGCATACCTTACTGGAAGACCAAATATTAATTGCATTGGTTGAACGCATCGAACATACCTTTCAATGAACCGTCCAAACAAAAACAGAGTAATCATTATTGAGCCGTCCCCCGTTGTCAGGCAAGGAATGAAAAAAATGCTCGAAGAAAATGCCGAATTTACGATAAATGGTATGTATTGCGATTTTCAGTCATTCCAAAACAAAACGAAAGACAAACCGTTTGATATTATACTGATTAATCCCGTCCTCATCCATTTCCATAAACAATTTGCCGTCAGGGAATTATTTCCCGATTACACTCAAATTGTCGTGGCGGCTATCCTCTACGGATACGCCGACAGCGAAACGCTTGCCGGTTTCGACTGTGTGCTGAATATTTATGACGACAGTCACAAAATGCAGAAAAAATTACAACGAACCGTCCAAGCGTTTGCAAACCGGGATGGAAATTCCACAGACAGCGTCGACCTGTCCGACCGGGAAAAAGAAATCCTCGTTTCCGTAGCCAAAGGACTGACTAACAAGGAAATTGCCGGCGCTCACTGTATCTCGGTACACACGGTTATTTCCCATCGGAAGAACATTACTAAGAAAACCGGCATCAAAACCATCTCCGGTCTAACCATTTATGCGGTTTTCAATAACTTGATTTCTCAGGATGATTTAGAGTAAAGGATGCATCACCTTCCGCCCTTCACCCATCTTATCCCCATAAATGATTAAAACTCACTTTAAAATCCCTACAAATAGGGATTGTTCCGTATAAGCAAAAGCCTGAAATTTGCAGCGTCAATTAATAAGTCCCTATAATATGTTCAAAAGATTATTCTTTGCGCTCATAACGGCTTGTTTTATATCGCAAGTTTCCTTTGCACAACTGTTAATCGGAGGTTACGGCGAAATAGCTTTGAGCCGCAACTTTTTCAGCGACAACATCAACCGTTATTCCCATGCGACCGATTATAAAAACGCCCCAAATCACGGACGCTTCGATATGCCTCACGTAGCTTTCGCTATCGGTTATAACTTCAATTCCAAATGGAAAATGTATTCCGAAATCGAATTTGAACATGGCGGAACCGAATCGGCCATGGAATTGGAAGCCGAAGAAGCCGGCGAATATGAACGCGAAATCGAAAGAGGCGGCGAAGTAGCTTTGGAACAATTCTGGATTGAGCGGACTTTTTCTCCCGCTTTTAACCTTCGGATGGGACACATTATCGTTCCCATCGGTTACACAAACGGTAATCACTTGCCGAATGAATTTTTCACCGTTTACCGTCCGGAAGGCGAAAATACAATCTTTCCGTGTACTTGGCATGAAACGGGCGTCAGCCTGTGGGGAAACATCGGGAAATGGCGGTACGAAGCCCAATTACTTCCGGGTTTGGATTCCGAATTATTCAGCCGCCAAAACTGGATACAAGGCGGTTCGGCATCGCCTTACGAATTTAAAGTCGCTAACAAATATGCCGGTGTTTTGCGCATCGACAACTACTCAATCAACGGCTTACGCATGGGATTGAGTGGTTATTTCGGTTATAGTTTCAACAACAGCATACAACCTTCTTCCGCCGAAAAATACAAGAGTATCAAAGGCGCTGTCGGCATTGGCTCTTTTGATTTTGAATACAAGAAACGCCGCGTCATTGCCCGCGGATATTTCGATTACGGCCATTTGAGCGATTCGGAAGAAATATCAAAATACAACAAAAGCCTGACAAAAAATTCGCCTTCCCCGCGCACCAATGTCGCTTCCGGCGCAATCGCTACGGGTTTGGAAGCCGGCTACGATATTTTTCCTTTGCTTACCCAAACGGCAAAAGAAGATAAACGACAACTGTTTATTTTCAGCCGGTACGAATATTACGATTCAATGTATAAAACCGCGGCCAATATCACAGACAATGAATGGTGCGGACGCCGGCGGGCGGTCATTGGTCTCAATTATTTCCCTGTCCGGGAAGTAGTGATAAAAGCCGAATACTCGGCAGGGATACTCAAAAGCCAATACAACAACGAAAACAATATCTCTGTCGGTATCGCTTATTCCGGATTTTTTACAAAATAATAACATAAATGTATATAAAGATGAAAAGATTATTCTTATTTCCATTGTACGCGGCATCACTCTTATTGATGTTGCCGGTTTTTATTTCTTGCGACGACGACAACGATTCGGATACCGACGAAACCAGGGAAAAGACGTTTGCCGCTATTGTCCAACAATATGTAAACCATACGATTATCCCCACTTACCAATCGTTGGCCGATGAAAGCATTGATTTGTACGACGCATTGGTTGCATTGAAAGGGAACAAAACGAACGCGAATGTGCAGCTTGCAGCAGATAAGTGGATAAAAGCGCGTGATTACTGGGAATTGAGCGAAGCTTTCCTTTTTGGCCCGGCGAGTGATTTTGGAATTGATCCGCATATTGACACCTGGCCGCTTGCAAAGGATGAATTGGACGCCGAATTGAATAACGCACAACATATTGAAAGCATGTCGGGCGAAGACGGCGACGTATGGGCGGGCGAAACCTTGGGACACGCTTTGCTTGGCTTCCATGGAATTGAATATATTTTGTTTGAAAACGGACGAGCGAAAGACGTCGCTAAAATCTTAGACAAGGAGTTAATTTATGCCGTAGCTGTAGCTGGCGACCTTCGCAATCAGTGTTTCCGCTTGGAAGCGTCGTGGGCGGGTATTGATGAGGTTACGGAAGAAAAAAACGCCAAATTGGAAGATTTGGAAGTGAGCGTTACCGTCGGTAGCGGAAGATATTCTTACGGCGAGGATATGCTGAACGCGGGCAAAGCCGGAAGCACTAAAATTTCTTATGCCGATGCTTGCGAAACCATTATCGAAGGCTGCATCACCATTGCCGACGAAGTAGGCGCAATGAAAATCGGAAATCCGTATACGGGCGAAGACGTAAATTACATCGAATCGCCTTACAGCTACAATTCCAAAGTTGATTTCACCGGCAATATCAAAAGCATAGAAAATGCTTATCTGGGCGGAGCCGACGCCAATAAACGGGGAGCGTCGATTAGCGATTATATCAAAACTGTCGATTCGGGCTTGGATACCCGGATTAAAAACGCTATTAATAATGCAATAGCTAAAATTGAAGCTATTCCGTATCCGTTTGCTGAAAATTTCACTTCTGCCAAAGCCGGCGAGGCTATGGAAGCCTGCAATGATTTGGCGGGTATATTAGGAGAAGCGAAAGGTGCCTTGAATAAATAACATTTACCTCCCAATGAAGAAAGAAAAACTGTATTTATCGGCGCTAATCTTGTTGCTATTGAGTTTCCTGACGGTAGGATGCGAAGATGATAATGGAAAAAGTGAATTGCCCGAAAAAGAACTCCCGGAAGAATATTACACCGGCGGAAAACTCGGAACAGCTTTTAATTCAACAGCTTTTGCTTACGAACAGCCGACACCGGTCGTAGAAGAATCTCCCGAATTATTATTGCAGTTCAAACGTGGCGAAGACTTGTTTGAACATGACTTTACCACCAATACCGAAGGCGTCCGACGCGGTTTGGGGCCTGTTTCGGTACGCAATTCCTGCTTAACCTGTCATCCCGGCTACGGTCACGGGAAACGAATGGATCGTTACCGTTCCAAAGATTTCGGCAACAGTTATTTGTTGGTGGTAACCGACGCTAACGATGCCTACATCAGCCAGCTCACCGGAATGCCTCAAACCCAGGCGGTTGCTCCGTATTTGCCGCCGATTGACGAATCCGGAATCCATATCGAATGGAAAAATCATACCGATGAGTACGGCAACACTTTTCCCGATGGGGAAACATACAGCTTGATATATCCCGAAGTGACGATCGACCGGTCGGCATTCAACGTACCGGCGCCCGATTTTTATAAAGTTCGCTTGGAAGCGACCATCGGCATTTACGGTACGGGATTGATTGACGCTATTCCCGACGATTCCATCATCGCTCAATATCAATATGAGAAAAGTCTTGGATTTACGCTGAACGATGCAAAATACCTGCCCGAAAACTTCATCAGGGAAGCAGACGGTACGGCTCATCCCGGACGTTATACCTACGGTCTGACGCGCGGTACCTTGCAGAATGGACCCGGCGCCAATGCGATTTGGAATATCACTAACGTAACTCGTTCCGACCGTCGTTATCATTATATTACAACGGCTTATGCCACAGCGATGTCACAAAATACAAATATTCAGGAAACCTTGGGAAAAACCGGTCAAGAAATTTATGACGACCTGATGTCGAAGAACTTGCCTGTCGAAATGAGCGACAAGGACTACATTGATTTTATGGTTTGGCACAGGGGATTGGCTGTTCCGGCAGCCCGGAATCTGGACGACCCTGTTGTAAAAAAAGGAAAGGAAAAATTTTATGAAGCCGGTTGTGCGGTTTGTCATCGTCCGTCATGGACGACCGGTGCGGACAATTACTCCGGCGATCCGATGGTAGCCGGTAAATTGCCGAGCTATCCGAATCAGAAAATTTGGCCTTATTCCGACTTTTTGCAACATCGTCTCAATATGGCGAATGATATTCGTACCGGTTGGTGCAGAACAACTCCTCTCTGGGGACGCGGACTTTCCGAAAAATGCACGGGAGCGGGCGATCATTTGCACGACATGCGCGCCCGGAATTATACGGAAGCCATTATGTGGCATGGCGGGGACGCCCAATTGGCCAAAGAAAAATATCGAAGACTATCGAAAGAAGACCGCATTGCTTTAATTAAATTTTTAGAAGCTGTTTGATATGTGAGCCATAATTTTTAAACAGTTTACTACCCTGGCGAAAAGCAAAAGGTAAAAGGTTAATATCCTTTGTACCGTTTTGCTTTTCGTCTTTGGTATGGGCGATGATAATAAATATGTTCACGCTGCGGAAGATATTTTTTTCCTTGAAGATACGGATTAGTGGTAATATCCCGTCAAAATATTATCATAAATCTTCCGCACTTTCAAGCCGGCATCCTGCCAGGTAATAGCGTCGACTTCCTTTTTCCCTTCCACCCGAAGGTATTCATACATACTCGGATAGGTGATGATGGAATACATAGCGTCGGCCATTGCTTCAATATCCCAGTAGTCGGTTTTAATGGCTTTGTTGAGGATTTCGGCGCAACCCGACTGTTTGGAAATTATCGTCGGCACTCCGCATTGCATGGCTTCCAAGGGTGAAATTCCAAACGGTTCGGAAACGGAAGGCATGACATAAACGTCGCTTGATTTCAGGACTTCATAAACTTGTTTTCCTTTCATGAATCCGGTAAAATGAAATTTGTCGGAAATATTTCTTTGCGCCGCCAGGCGAATCATTTGGTTCATCATGTCCCCGCTTCCGGCCATGACGAAACGTACGTTATCCGCTTTCTTCAAAACGCGGGCAGCCGCTTCGACAAAATATTCCGGCCCTTTTTGCATGGTAATTCGGCCTAAAAAAGTAACCACTTTGTCCTTTGTGCCTTTTTTGTTGGGAAGCGCTTCTATTTCAGCGTCTAAAGGTTCAACGGCATTGTGGATGGTCGTTACTTTCCTCGGATTCTGATGGTATTTTTCAATCACCGTATTCCGTGTCAGATTGCTGACGGTCATGATATGGTCGGCATGATCCATCCCGTCTTTTTCAATCGCATAAACACGCGGATTCACATTCCCGCGACTCCGGTCGAAATCGGTAGCGTGAACATGGACGACCAAAGGTTTTCCGGTAATCGTTTTGGCATGGATTCCCGCCGGATAAGTCAGCCAGTCATGGGAATGAATAACATCTGTCTCGACGGTGCGCGCAATAACACCGGCTACAATGGAATAATTATTGATTTCTTCCATCAGGTTGGAAGGATAACGTCCCGAAAATTCAATACAACCCAAATCATTGGTAGGATAATAACTGAAATCCGCATAGATATGATTTCTCAAATCGAAATACAGATGGGAATCCATTTGTTTGCCTATCCGGTAATTAACATGTTCCCATGAAACATCTTTCCACACAACAGGCGTATTTTTCATTCCGATAATGCGGAGAAAACTTTGGTCTTCATCACCCCAAGGCTTTGGAATCACAAAAGTAATCTGCATGTCTTCCTGCATGGCCATACCTTTGGTTAATCCGTAACTGGCGGTACCCAAACCACCTAATATATGCGGGGGAAATTCCCAGCCGAACATTAATGCTTTCATAATATTTATATTTTCCTCCCCCCTGCCCCCTCCAAAGGAGGGTGAGTTGCCGCAGTGAGATTAATGATTTTGCTGCGGCGCTCCCCCCTCCTTTGGAGGGGCAGGGGGAGATGAGATTAATAATTTTGCCGCCCCTTCTCTCCCTCCTTCGGAGGGGGCAGGGGGGAGGTGTTTTCCAATAATTTCAAAACCCTCAGAATCGAAGCTACATTCATGGCAAACGAAATCGCCCCGCGGCTCTGAAACGGCGGATTCCCGTCAAACAATTCGGAAAAGGTGCCGATGCAATGCTTGCCCATTTCGTCTTCCAAACCGATTAGCATCCGTTCCACAAACGAAATTCCGCTCATCCGGTACAAGCGTAAATAGGCTTCCAAATAAGCGCCTAACAACCAGGGCCAAGCGGTTCCCTGATGATAGGCCAAATCCCGTTCTTTCTGCGGCCCTGTATAGTAAGGACGATAGCCTTCGCTTTTCGGACTCAATGAGCGAATCCCTTTGGGCGTCAATAATTCCTTAGTGACGATGTTCAAAATGGCACGTTTTTGCTGCCGGTCTAACGGCGAATAGTCCAGCGATATGGCAAACAGCATGTTGGGCCGGACACTCCAATTAACGTACGAACCGTCAATATAATCAAACAAGTATCCGTATCCGTTGACGAATGTTTCGATAAACGAATGTCCCGTCAAACCGGCCGCTTGTTCCAATACTTCCGCCCGTTCGGCATTATCGGTTTGTTTTGCCAATTCGGCGCCGAACTTTAGCAGGTTATACCATAATGCGTTAAACTCGACTATATATCCCGAACGGGGTACAATCGGTATTCCTCCACTCGTGGAATTCATCCAGGTAACGGCTTTTTCCTTTCCGTCGGAATAGAGCAGGCCGTTTTCTTCCGGCAACAGATTCGGATGTTTATTGGCTTTGATATAATCAATGATGTCCTGAATTAAATCGCCATACAGGGCATTACCTTTTTCCAAACCTTGCGATTTGGCGTATTGCTGGAAAGCCCAACTTGCCCACAAAAGTACGTCCGGCAAATCAATACCGGTAATCACCCGATCGGTCGATCCGTCTTTCATGAAGTTACGGAGCGCGGGAAGAGACGTCCTGGCAATCTTTTCAAAGCGTACGGGATCGTCGATGGATAAGGTGCAGCCGGGCAGGGCAATGAACAAGTCCCGTGCGCGAACTTTGAACCACGGGAAACCGGCAATCAGGTATGCATCGTTTTCATTCGGCCGGTGATAGAACTGTTGGGCTGCATTTTTCAAACAATTATAAAAACTGTTGCGAGAAGTTCTTCCTTTTTGTTCTTCCTTGAATTTTTCTTCTAACACGGAAGGGTCTATCAATGTATCGCCTCCCGAAAAATAAATGGATTCGCCTTTTTCGATTTCCAATTCAAAATAACCCGGAACGTATAAATCTTCACGATAAGGATAACCCCGTTCCATTTCTTTGGAATATTCGATATTTTTGTTCCAAACCGGATGGAAAACAAAGGTGGGCGTCTTGCCGAATTGCATGTATAAATCGGGATAGCCGTCATACATGCGGGTTTTTATCCCATTCGCTATTTCCGTATAATTTTTATTGACTTGCTCGTTTTCGAAAGTTAATTCATTCACATTCCGAAAAGCCATAAAGGGTTTGAAACGTAAAGTTGTAGGCGAATGAGCGTCCAACAAAGTATATTTAATCAAAATCCGGTTTTCAAAAGTAGAGAACAGTTTTTCTCTGGCCAGCACTACTCCACCGACCCGGAAAAGCGTTCGCGCATTGGTATCCACGTCATATTCCCGGATGTATTTATGTCCGTTCGGGCTGAAATGGTTGTTGTCGTATTGATGAAGACCGAGGTTAAATTCCGCGCCATGTTGAATCACCGTCACGTCCAACGACGAGAGAATCACATGATTGTCTTCGTCCAACGCGGGAACGGGTATAACAAGCAGGCCGTGATATTTGCGCGTATTGCAATCTACAATGGTACTCGCATGGTAGGCGCCCCCGCGATTAGTTCTAAGCATTTCTCTTTGAAGTGATTCCTCCAGGTTTATCAGTAGTGTTTTGTCGAATTTCAGGTATCCCATAATTATAATGATTTATGTCTTTAATTTTAGTCTCGAAATTTACGCATTTTTTTTTATTCGGCAACCGATTTGTTTCTTTTTTTCCTGCTTTCAAACAACTCAATACCCATATCGTCCGAGAATTTAACTTTTAAACTTTAGAAAGCCGTATCTTCTCTTGGATAAGTATCA
Source organism: Dysgonamonadaceae bacterium (assembly GCA_031271125.1). Classification (GTDB taxonomy): domain Bacteria; phylum Bacteroidota; class Bacteroidia; order Bacteroidales; family Azobacteroidaceae; genus Azobacteroides. The sequence continues at coordinate 12,571 of JAISWH010000137.1, read as the reverse complement.
GGTGTAGCGATATATGCTTTTAATAATAAACCGGCATAGTTCTTCAATAACTTTGTATCAAAATAGGCTATTGTATTTTTCAACTTCTGCATATTCGTATTATTTTATCTTTTACAAATGTACTGTTTTTTTTCTCTATATTTGTATTTAAAATAAGTGTTGTTATGCCGAATAAATCTCTTGAAATAAAACAAATTCTTTATGCTTTCTTTTTCCCGGCGATATTTGTACTTGTACTGTGGTTGGTTTGGATGGTAGAAAAAGGATTTGACATGAATTGGTACCGGTTCGGAATTATACCGCGAACCGTGGAAGGATTACGCGGCATTCTGTTCAGTCCGTTTATTCATTCCGACGCAAACCATCTTTATTCAAACAGCGTCCCGATATTGGTTTTATGTTGGTGTTTGTTCTATTTTTATAAAGATTCGGGTTATTTGGTTTTCCCTTTTTTGTGGATTTTATCGGGCATATTCACTTGGTTGATGGGCCGGGAATCTTTTCACATCGGCGCCAGCGGATTGATTTATTCGCTCTCGCTTTTCTTGTTTTTCAGCGGTATCTTGAGGAAATATATCCCTTTAATGGCCGTTTCATTAATAGTCGTATTTCTTTATGGCAGTACGGTTTGGAGCATGTTTCCCGTCACCGAGATAGTTGATCCTGCTATTTCGTGGGAGGCGCATTTAGCGGGGGCGTTTAGCGGGATTATTTGTGCGTTTGTTTTCAGGCATTGGGGGCCGAAAGCGCCGGAACCGGAGGAAGAAGAGGAACCGGAGGAGGAAGACGAACCGGAGGAAGAAGAAGAAATGAGTGAAGATGAAAACGGCTAAATCTTTTTTTGAGGTGCTATTGCCTTTTTCAATGTATTTAAAAAACATAAAAATTAGTAACTCATGTTACGCATCAGTCAATGTTACGTTGTCCTGAAAGGACGTAACTTTCATAACCGCAGGTCATCGACCTGCGGTTATGAAAGTTACGTCCTTTCAGGACGGCGTGATATTGACCGGTGTGTAACATGAGTGAAGATTTAGCCATAAAAACTAAATTAATCAAATACAATGCTTATTTTTGCATCCGCAATTTAAACAATCAATTTATGGTTACAGTTTATGTCGATCAATTAGGAAATTTTTTTATAAACAGGAGTAAAATCGGTATCGCTCCAATCAATAAAGACTCCGAAACACTCTTGTCGCAATTGGAACATAGGGATCATTATCTTCCGTTCATCGAAAAAATGACCGAAAAACGGAAATGCGAATGGCTGACAGTCAGGACCTTACTAAAAACGCTGTCGGGAGAAGAAAAGGAAATTGCTTACCAACCAAACGGGAAGCCTTTTTTATCAGACCGTTCGTATCATATAAGTATCAGTCATACAAACTATAAAGCGGCAGCAGATCAAACCCGCAACGACAAGCTATCAGGGTATGTAACGATGGTTCTCAATGAAGAAAAGAAAGTGGCTATTGATATTGAAATGATTTCCTCGCGTGTGCTAAAGATAAAAGACCGCTTTCTCAGCAAGGAAGAAACCAAAGCCATTTCTGCGGACAACGAAATTGTTCATTTACTGCTGCATTGGTCGGCCAAAGAATCCGTTTTCAAAATATTGGATGCGGAAAATGTTAATTATCAATCGGAAATATGTATCCGGCCTTTCCGTCCGGCGATTGGGAAATGGGATAGCTTTGAAGTTTATGAAACGCGGACAGAGAAACAAAATGTGTTTCCGGTTCATTATTTTGTACAAGATAATTTTGTTTTGACAGGTATTTTTTAGAAAATTACTACCTTTGTAAAGTCAATGATAGACTATGGCACTATAGAACGGATTCAGTCGGCAGCCCAGATTGTAGAGGTGGTTTCCGATTTTTTGACACTTCGGAAACGAGGTGTTAACTATGTGGGACTCTGCCCTTTCCACGAAGACAAATCGCCTTCTTTCTACGTCTCGCCCGCCAAAAATATTTGCAAATGTTTTGCTTGCGGCGAAGGAGGAACTCCGCTTCATTTCGTAATGAAGCTGGAACAGCTGTCTTACGTGGACGCCCTGAAATATCTGGCCAAAAAATACGGCATCGAAGTGAAGGAAACCGAGATGACCGACGAGGAAAAACAGGCGCATGGGGACAGGGAAAGCATGTTCATCCTCAATTCCTACGCCCAGAAAGTATTCTCAGCCAACTTGTTTGAAAATCCCGAAGGGAAAACCATCGGACTTTCCTATTTTCACGAAAGGGGATTCAGGGACGACGTCATCAAAAAATTCCAATTGGGTTACTCTTTGGAAGAAAAAGACGCTTTTACGCAACAAGCCTTATTGGCAGGATATAAGTTCGCTTATTTGGAAAAAACCGGTTTGACGGTAGTCGGCGAAAACAACTACAAAGCCGACCGGTTTCGTGGCCGGGTGATGTTTCCCGTTCACACCTTATCGGGTAAGGTAGTCGCCTTTGGCGGCCGCATACTGAAGAATGAAAAGACTGCCAAATACGTCAATTCGCCGGAAAGCGAAGTTTATCACAAAAGCAATGAATTGTACGGCATATACTTTGCACGTCAAGCCATTGTCAAGCAAGACCGGTGCTTTTTGGTGGAAGGTTACACCGATGTGATTTCCATGCACCAGGCGGGAATAGAAAATGTGGTAGCTTCTTCGGGAACCGCCCTGACACAGGGACAAATCCGTATGATTCACCGCTTGACCACCAATGTGACGGTGCTTTACGACGGCGATTCGGCGGGCATCAAAGCGGCGATTCGCGGAATTGACCTGTTGCTGGAGGCCGGACTGAATATCAAAATCGTACTTTTGCCGGAAGGGGAAGATCCGGATTCTTTTGCCCACAAACAAAACGCAACGGCTTTTAACGAATTTATCAAGGAAAATGAAACCGATTTTGTCCGTTTCAAAGCGAATTTATTGATTCGGGAAGCCGGAAACGATCCCGTCAAAAAAGTAAAAATGGTCACGGAAATTGTTGATACCATTGCACTTATACCCGAAGAAATCGTGCGACTTGTGTATGTGAAAGAATGTAGCTTGATTTCAGGCGTCGACGAAGGAACTTTGGTTCGCGCCATCGCAAAAAAACGGCAAGAGGCGCTGCTCCAAAAGAAAAAAACAGCCTATCCCGAAGCGGCAAACCCGGAAACCGGAAATTTCCCCGACGAATCGCAAATGCCGCCGCCGCAGGAGCAGGAAGATTATACCGGTTTTGCGTTCGGGAAAACCTCGTCGTTAGACAATTACGAAAGTACGATTCTCCGCTATATCATCCGGTATGGGGAAATTGACATGGCCAATATCAAAGAAGAAGAGGATATCGACGACATTCCGAAAGGCGAAACCAAAAAGGAACCGCCGCTTTTTGTGATTGAATATATCGTGGAGGAATTGAAACAGGACGACTTGAAATTTTCCAATCCGGCGTATCAACAGATTATGGAAGAAGTTTTTGAAAGATATAAAAATCCGGATTTCCATGCGGAACATTATTTCCGGAATCATGTCGATCCGAATATCAGCAAGCTGGCTGTTGACCTTTCGACCGATAAATATATTGAAAGCAAAATTCATTCGCGTTACAAACCGGTCCCGAAGGAAGAGAAAAAGCTGTTTGATCTCGTCCCTTATGTGGTGATTAATTACAAAAATGCGCTTTTGCAAAAACGCATGGATGAAATCAGCGCCGCTATCACGGAAGCCGAGCGCAACGGCGATCCCGAACAGTTGGTCGAACGGATGAAGGAACTGGCGATTTATACGCAAAAGAAAAAAATGATTGCACCGTTTTTACGGGAACGAATTATCGGGTGAATAGTGAATGGTTCACCGTTCACTGTTCGCCATTCACAAACACATTAACTAATGAACGAATTATCAGAAAAAAAGAAATACCGGTTGGGTCTGGCGCTGAGTGGCGGCGGAGCGCGAGGTTTTGCGCACCCCGGCGCCCTGAAAGCCATTGAAGATTCCGGACTGAAACCCGATGTCATTTCCGGCACAAGTGCAGGCGCTTTGGCCGGCGTGCTTTACGCCGACGGATATGCCCCGGAAGAAATCATCAAACTGTTTGTCGGAAGGGATTTCAGGGAATTTGCCGACCTTCAGATGCCGGTGGCTGCTATTTTCGGAATGTCCGGGTTCAAGCGTTTCCTAAAAAAACATTTGCACGCTAAAAACTTTGAAGACTTGTCGATTCCGCTCAAAGTCGTTGCGACCAATCTGGACGAAGGGAAAAGCGCAGTCTTTGATACCGGGCCGATTATCGACGCCGTAGTTGCCTCGTGCAGCATTCCTATCCTGTTCAATCCGGTGATGATCGACGGCGTCAATTATGTGGATGGAGGTATTTTCAGGAATTTTCCGGTATCCACCATTCGCAGCCTTTGCGATAAAGTGATAGGCGTCAATGTGAGTCCGCTTGTTTCCAAAAAATATAATAAAACGATTCTACAGATTGCAGAACGTTCCTATCATTATATGTCGCGAACCAATACCTTGTTGGATAGGACTTTATGTGATGTACTCATAGAAATAACGGACCTTGCCTATTTCAAAACTTTCGATTTGGTTAATTCCGAAAAGATTTTCAAAATGGGTTACGGTTATTCTCAAAAAGCGCTATCGGAATCACTAACCACTAATCACTAATCATTATGAAGATTGTAATTTATCAAATATTCACAAGGCTATTCGGAAATACCGAAACAGCCAATATTCCCGGCGGAAGCATAGAAGAAAACGGCTGCGGGAAAATGTCGGCATTTACCCCGAAAGTGTTGAAAGAAATTCGTAAAATGGGATTTACGCATGTTTGGTACACCGGTTTGTTGGAACACGCTACCCAAACCGATTATCCGGAATATGGTATTCCCAAAAATCATCCGGCGATAGTGAAAGGAAAAGCCGGTTCGCCTTATGCCATCCGCGATTATTACGATGTTGATCCCGATTTGGCCGACGATATTCCCAACCGGATGGCGGAATTTGAGGCTTTAGTTGCACGGACTCATCAAGCCGGTTTAAAGATGATTATTGATTTTGTTCCCAATCACGTGGCGCGCCAATATCATTCGGACGCCAAACCTGATACAACCGTCGATTTAGGAGCAAATGACGATATCCGGACAACTTTTTCGCCCGCTAATAATTTCTATTACATTCCGGGACAAATGTTCGCCCCTTCTTTTGACTTGGAAACCGGCGGAGAAAGCTACCACGAATTTCCGGCGAAAGCGACGGGAAATGATTGTTTTTCCGCCCAACCCGGTAAAGACGATTGGTACGAAACGGTCAAACTGAATTATGGCGTCGATTATTTGAGCGGCAGGCAAACTCATTTTGAACCGGTTCCCGATACCTGGTACAAAATGCGTGACATTTTACTGTTTTGGGCTTCCAAAAATATCGACGGATTCCGTTGCGACATGGCCGAAATGGTTCCTGTGGAATTTTGGAGATGGGCGATTCCTCCGGTCAAACAGGCGTATCCGCATATTCAATTTATCGCCGAAATTTACAACCCCGATCAATACCGGAATTATTTATGGAACGGCCGATTTGATTACCTCTATGATAAAGTGGGCTTGTACGATACTTTACGCAATATCGTGTGCAACAGGCAACCGGCTCAGGCAATTACCGGATGTTGGCAAACCGTTGGGGATATTCAGGAACAGATGCTGTATTTTCTTGAAAACCATGATGAACAACGGATTGCATCTTCCTTTTTTGCCGGCGACCCGAAGAAAGCGCTTCCGGCTTTGGTCGTCATGGCTACGATACACAAAAACCCGGTCATGATATACTTCGGACAGGAGTTGGGCGAAAAAGGTATGGATGCGGAAGGTTTCAGCGGTCGGGACGGACGGACTACGATTTTTGACTATTGGAGCATCGAATCTTTGCGAAACTGGTATAACCAAGGCAAAATCAACACCAGCCTTTTGGCCGTCGAACAGAAGGCTTTACGCAATTTTTATATCCAACTGTTGACCTTATGCAATACTTCCGGCGCCATCCGCGAAGGGAAGTTTTTCGATTTGATGTACGTCAATCCGCATAGTAATTTTTTTAATCCCGATAAACAGTACGCTTTCCTGCGCTATGCCGGAAACGAGCTGTTACTGATTATCGCTAATTTTGACGAGTCGGATGCGGAAGTTGGGGTTTTTTTGCCTGCCGACGCCTTTGACTATTTTGAGATTGACGAAACAAAAATTATTTCGGCCAAGAATCTTTTGACGGGAGAGACGGCGTCGGCTGACGTCACACGGGATTCGCGCTATTTCATCCGTTTGGAAAAAACAAGCGCTTGTATCATTCAATATAGCTATGGTCAATTACACCCAATTAATCCTTAAATCCGCAACTTCCGAAGGTACAGATACGACCCGAAAATCAAGAGCAGGGAAGCGATATGTATGTATCGCTTTGTCTGCGGACTGACATTAATGTCTTCGAAACCTTGACTTTGCGGATGTCCGCCTCTTACCGGTCTTGCCGCTTCAGTCCGGTTGCCGCGCCGGTCTGCCGCTTGTACGACATTCTTATTGCCGCGTTCGCTTTTTTCCGCACTTGTTGCGGTTACTTCAACCACAGGTTTCGGCGCCTCCCTTTCCCTCGGATTCAACAAAGCGCCGACCTGTATGCCCATCGCATGGATAAACAGCATGGCATACAAAACATAAGCCCACCGCTGAAATTTCTTCCAACGGACATTTCCCATGCGTTTCCGGACAGCGTCGAAAGAAGTAATCCATAGCGGAATGAACAACGCCAGCATCAGGATGCCCAGCACAAAACTGAAATTCGTTATTCCGGCGCCTAATTCGTCGGTTACTTTCGTACTCGCCATGTAGCCCTCGTTGTCGGTGAAAAACCGGAGCGCATTCGGAAAGTTGTTGGCAACCCGAATCAGGGAATGTGTCAATATCGGGAAACCCGACAGGATAGACAGCTCTTTGCGTATGCCGAGCAGCTTTTTCACGTATGGATTTTTAGGATTCAAAGCCCCTATATACATGATTATCACCAGCAAAGGAAAACCCAATGTCCCTATATGGATATAATCTCTCAGGATACCGCCCAGAAACGGTATCCTGTTGAAATTAAACATTTCAATTCCCAACAACCGGCCAATAAAAGGAATGGCAACCAAAGCAAAAGGAATTGCCATTACGATGTAATAAACCGTCGCATGCCGTTTTATTGATTTTGACAATAAAAGAGCCAAGAGGGTTAAAACCGCCACCGACATGAGCAAAGGCGCAATGGTGTTCAGGAATTGAATGAAATCAAACAATAACTTAATCATATTAGAAAATTCCGATGTAATGGTTTCCGGCTTTATTCACCAATTTAGCGCCTTTGGTAACCGCGCCGGTTTTGCTGTTCAAGATGTAAATATTACCATCTTTTCCGACAGGAGTTACGGCAATATATACTTCATCGCCACTGACCAAAATACCTTGATACTGGCCAAAATCCAAGTCTGCATCATAAGCAATTCCCGCAACTTTAACCGCCGTCCTTGCATTTAAATCCAAATAAGCAACGTAATCGGAGGCGGCATCGTCGTGTGAATACAAGACATACGCTTTACCGTTACCGGCTGATCTCCAACAATCTACATATACGTTCGAAACACCTAAAGCGGCGTCTAAACGGAATACATAAGCATTGTCGTACTCGTTGTTTTGATTGATTTTAAGAATATGGGAACCGGAACCGGCAGGCTCGCGTTGCGTAGCTTGATAAATGTTTCCGTCGTCGGCCACGAAGCTGTTAAAACTTCGGTATCCGCTGCAATCTCCATGACCAACCGTAGAGGTAATCACTTTCGGATTTTCTAAGGAAGGATAATCTACTACCACAGATTTGGCGCCTAAGCGGGTAAAGCTGCTTTCGGTTGTGCCTGTTGCCGGATTCCTTTTTTGCATCCAGGTTCCGATAATTAATTTATCGGCCGCTTTGTTCAGGACAGGTGCGTCTAAACGGAAAATGCAGTGTCCGAGCGCTTCTTCCTCCGTTGTAAGCGGAATCTGGTATTGCTTGTATCCGCGGATTAATACTTCCTGCAAATCGAGCGCCAATACGGTAGCCGTGCCGCGATACCAGGCGAATGGCTGCGTTGCATCCGAAGCGTTATTTGCGGCAATATTGGCTACATTAACGGCAATGCCCGTTTTATCTCCATCAAACAGTTTAACCCAACGGGGCGAAGTGCTGGCGTATTGAGCGATATTGACAGTCACATCTTCCTGAACGAAATTTTTTCCGCCATTTACCTTATACCGCGAAAATTCTCCGCCATTATCCCCGGTATAGGCGATATTGAAAAGGGTCTTTCCGTCTTCTGAAGATTGCAAACGCGCCGTCCTGTTTGATTTCACCGGAAATCCGTTGTCATACACATTGACTGAATAACCGGAATCTCGGGCATTTTCTTTACTTATGGCATATACCATGGTTCCGCCGTTTCCGTCGCCCGGACTTGTACCCATCAGTGCGCCCGCAACGGTAATCCATCGATCCGGATCCGGATCAATCGGGCCCGGATCGGGATCATCGTCCTTGTCACAACTTGTAAAAAGAGGAGCTGTCATCATAACCAAAACTCCAAACATCCAAAAATTAAAAATACTCTTTTTCATAATACTTTACCTTAAAAATTAATTTATAAAAACTTACTTTTCTATATACTGTTTATTGTATAATTTAATTTCACATAAAACGCTCTTCCCGGTTTCTGTACGGCAAAGTTGTCATAAGCCTGCCGGTCAAAAATATTCTTGACGTCAAAACAGACAGCAAACTTTTTATCCGGGAATAAATAACTCAAACCCACATCCTGAATGAACTGACGGGGTACCTTAAAATCATCCAACGCTAACCAGGTAGTATGGAAACTTTCTACAAACCCGCAATGATAGTACAAATTCAGGGACGATTGTTTCTGCACAAGATTGTGCAAGGCATATTTCACCATTCCGTTAACGGTAAAAAAAGGCTCGTTCGGTAGCTGTTTGTTATAATAATCATATTCCCGTCCATTGGAATCGTATTGAATATTAAATACGGAATTAAACCGGGACATATTCAGCGCGACATTCAAATTTTGGCCGTATGTATAATTCAGTTCCATCTCAAACCCTTTGGATTTTGTTTTTCCGAGGTTTTCAAAAGGATCTGTTTGAACGGCGTCATTCAGTCTCGGATTAATTCTTTGTACAATCTTGTCCTTTGTATCCCGTACGAATACGGACGCCGCCGCATCCAACCGATGTTTGCCGGCAGGAAAAGGCCCTGCTTTGAGGCCAACGTTCAAGTTATCGCTCATCTCGGCGCGCAAACCGGTATTTTCTACAATATTTTCCCCCGGACTGCCGAATACTTCGCCTTCGGAAGGCATTCTTACCGCTCTTTCAGCCGACGTCAGCAGTAACAGCTTGGGTACGACGGCATAAGACGTAGCCAAACCATATCCTGTTACATCTTTCTTGCTGTTAAGCGTTTCTTCAACCCGAACGGTTTGTCCTTCTACCGCTTTCAATACCGGATCTGTTTTGGCAATTTCCTGTTGGTAATATTTCCCGAAAAGCGTTGTTGTCAGTTTGCCTTCAACGGCTTTCATTTCGTAAGCTAAGGAAGTAATGTTTTTCCGCAAATCCCTTGTCCCGATGAAATCCCTTTCTACCGCCGAACGCATAAAATCCTGCTGGGTGCGGTTGATATTATAAAAAATATGGTTCAAAATAATCTTGTGATTGCGATGGACGTCATAATTTACGCCTGCCCTGACGGTCGTTACATTTCTATTGATATGATTATGCGTAGGCGCTCCCTGTTGCGCGCCGGCAGGTCTTAAAATGGGATTGCCGTCCAAGCCCAGACTCATCTCCCCAAACCAGTTGTAATTCCACTTCACGGTATCCGTAACGACTTCTTTGCGACGGCTGTGCATACCGTTTAGCGTAAATTCCAATCCGGTTACCGCCATATTGGTCTTTCGGTAGTTCAGGCTAAACACATGCGCTTGGGAATCCGTATGTCTTCCTTTGTAAGGAACCGACATATAAGCGCCGTGTTGTATTTCGTTGTAAGCGTCCGAACCGTTATATCCTATATAAAACATATCTGCCCATTCGACTCCCGTGAAACCGAGTTCCATGCGTCCTCCGATGGACTTGTAAGCATCATTAAACCTTTTGGCGCGGACATAATCGTATCTTCCGTTGGGCAATATGTTCCGCACGAATTTACCCCACACTTCATAGTCATTGTCGGAGTAATTATAAAACCCGGAAGTTTTTACCGTAAATCCTGTTTTTTTATCCCTGAATAAGGCGTCGAAGTTCGCTTGCCGCGTATTGAAAGAACCGTATAAAACAGAAGCCGTAAGCATATTCCGCATACCTTTCTTTAAGACAACATTAATTGCTCCACCCAATGCATCATCCGACAAATAGGCGGGGATAACGCCTTTGTAAATTTCTATACGTTCAATCAATGAAGGAGGGATGCTATTGAGGCTAAAAGAAGCCCCGTAAGTAGAGACCGGTATTCCGTCGACAAAGATCTTTACGGAATTGCCCGACATTCCATTTAAATTATAGTTTGCCGCGGCGCCTAATCCGCCGTTTTGCCTCACGCGCACGCCGGCTGCCCGGTCAAGCAATTCATTCGTTTGGACAGATGGCAATGACGCTTTTTGCATTTCAATCACATGAACGGCAAATCCTTTGGTTTCAATTTTTTCTTTTTCGCTTTTACCTTTAATAACCACTTCCGGTAAAGTATGCGTATTTTCTTTTTCAATGGGTTCCCCTTTTTCATCTGTTACAATACCGCTTACAACAGACTGTGGCGAGTTTGCAAAGAGGGGAAACCAAACAAAAAATAACAGAAGAACGAACAGGATATCTTTTTTTTTCACACGAAACTACTTTTTTGAGCAGGCAAAGGTATTCTAAATGGAAATTATACACAATCCCTATATAAGGGGTATTTTAATTAAAAAATAGCTACAATTAGCTATAATAGTTCCCTGATGTTTTTCGGTATACAATTCTATGAAAGCGAGCATTATAACATTAGAAGTGTTTACACTTGAACCTGAACGGATGCAAAAGAGCAACATCAGACTCCCATTTTTTATGTCTTTTGTTAACTATTTATTAAATATGTTTATAATAAAAAAATAATTCAAATAGATAATGATTAATCAAAAAAGATTTATATCTTTGCGGCGAAATTACGACCGTATAATCCTGATCCCTGTATAGTAAAGAAACTTACAGAAATAACACAAATATTAATTGCATATATTATTTATGATAATATTACATAAATTTTGATGAATATAAACTATGAACAAAAAATTTAGAAAATCAATGGTAAAAACTAAAAAAGCAGTTTTTTTGACGCTGATACTTGTCCTCGGGGTCGGAACGGCACATTCTCAGGTACGGATAGGTCAGATAGAAAAACCTGTCGCCGGAACCGTACTGGATTTAAGATCAACTCCTTCGGGAGGCTATGTGGGTGGATTACTCTTGCCGAATGTAAAAATAACCAAGATAAATACCATACCGGATAATTTTATTGGCAGGAGTGAAATTGTTCCTGCAAAGCTTGCCGGACTCCTGGTCTACAATTCGCTTGAAAGTAACGAGGTACAAAAAGGCATTTATGTTTGGAACGGAACAAAATGGATGAAAATCAATTGACAGATGAAGATTAAGAATTACTAAACAACATTTAACGAATTTAATTTCAAAAAATTACTGATGAAGAAAATAATTTTAACAGGCATGTTGCTGTTCCTGTGCGGAACAATTATGCAATCTCAGGTGAAAATAGGAGATACCGGCGCTCCGGCCAAGGGCGCTTTACTCGACTTGAATGGAACTTACAAGGGTGGATTACTGCTGCCTAACGTAGCAATTACGGATTTGGGAGTTATTCCCGCGGGATTTACGGAAAAAGGGGGTAAAGATACGGCGCCGGAGCTGGAAGGTATGATTGTCTGGAGTACCGACCCGACCAATTCCGGCCTTTATATGTGGGACGGCGATAAATGGCAGTTGAAGATGTGCGGGGAAATGATTTTACCCTGTACGGGTAGCGCTCCCGCACCTACGGCTATTAATGTTTCGGCAAACGCTTTTGCCAATGGTGAAATATTTACCGTTTCCTGTACGGCTAAGGAAGACGGGAGTACGTTTTTTATCTGGACGACTCCCGCGGGTTTGTCGATTACAAGCGGGCAAGGAAGCAAAACAATCAATGTTTCGGGAGTAAGCGGTACATACAATAAAAACCAATTTACGGTATTTGCGGTCAACTCCTGCGGAATAAGCGCTACATTGAAGGGTGAGGACGAAGAGATTGTCGTTAAGGCTGCTTTAAGTAATGGTACTCCGGGTAGAACAACCGTAGAAATCAAGCCGGGTACAAGCGTCGAATTGGATGCCGGTACCGTAACGGGTGGAAACTGCAAATCTTATAGCTATCAATGGCAGACATTAAACAACGGGGTCTGGGAGGATATCA
>JAISWH010000123.1 GCA_031271125.1 Dysgonamonadaceae bacterium | reverse complement strand
TCAATGGAACATTTGCTGGCTCAAATATCCAATATTTTCACCAACCGGAATAAAGTGAAGCAAGCATTTATCAATTCTCCGGCCCAAAATATCGGCAGCATTGCCCTGACTAATGCGGATGAAATTTTCCTGGGTAAGATTACGGCGATTATAGATAAAAACCTGGCGGACGTGAATTTCAATGTAGATTTGTTGGCAGAAGAGCTGAACATGAGCCGTTCCAGCCTGCACCGGAAAATCAAAGGCATATCCGAATTGGCTCCGAACGATTTTATCCAACTTGTCCGCTTGAAAAAAGCTGCGGAGTTGTTACAAGAAGGTTCATACCGGATCAATGAAATCTGCTTTTTAGTGGGATTTGCTTCGTCTTCCTATTTCTCCAAACGATTTAAAAAACAATTCGGCGTGTCGCCTAAAGAGTATTTCAATTGAAATCGGTTGCATAGCACATACCCTTTAGGTTACAAAGATACACGATTCGCGCCTTTACCATTTACGTTAATGTAAATTTAACATTAAGATAACATTTCATTAACATAGTAATTGGAAAATAATCATTTTCTTTGTACAGTGTTTACATAATTAACCCGATTTAACTAAAACCTTATTATTATTCATCAGGTTAAAGTTGTTTAAAATGGTTATGAATAAAAGCGTGGGTAAGAGATTTTCCACGCTTTTGCATTTTAAAACAAACAATGGCGGGCATGTTCCGCCATTGTTGTCGATAGATTATTCCTGTCTATCAATATTTTATTTTCAACATATCCAATATTTTCTTCGCCGGTTCATCATTCGGATCTATTTCCAATATTTTCTTATAATACTCTCCGACCGCAACCAAATCTTCCAGAACAAAATAATAAGAAGCTAAATAACGATAACATTGAATAATATCTTCATTTCTTTTACCATCAGGATTATTTTCCAACATATACTGAAGCGCCTCTTCGTAATAGGGTTTAGCGACGCCGGTCATTGGTTTTTCCCTCAATTGGTTGTAAGAATCTACAAGAGCGCTGATATTCGCCCGCCACAAATAACCCAAATGGGTATCCGGTTTACGCGTGATAACATCCGAAAAAGCTTTAGTCCCTTTTTGAATATAGGTATTAAAAGTTACTTCATTTGTTGCTGCCAATTCAGGAGTCGTTTCTGCCTCAATGGTTTTAGGATCTATATAATAACTTGCCGCTGAGAAATTTGCTCGTCCGTAAGAAAACAGACTCATCAGAGAAATGTCGGGATTTATCGTGAAAGATTTTTCGTAATATTCAACCGACAAGGGGAAATTTTTGGCTTTTTCAGCCGCAATAGTCAATTTATCATAAATTATCGTCTTTGTCGAGTCTAACTCCAGGGCTTTTTTATAACTTTCGATCGCCAATTCGGGCTGTTTCATTTCTATCTGAAGGTCTCCCAAAGTCACGTAATCGTAATAAATATGCTTTTCTTCCGGCGTATTCCGGATGAATTTATCCATCTGTTCGAGTCCCAATTCAAAATTCTTATTTTTATAGTTATTGTACGCTTCGATACGATACATAACCGAATTATCCGGATCCTGAGACAAAACGTATTTAACTTCTTCCTGCGATTTATCATACTGTTCATCGAAATACAAAGCAAAAGCATACTTTTCATGTTGTGTCAAAGGCATACCCGGCACAGCAATAAATTTTTCATAAGCTTCGAGAGCTGCTTTATAACGGCCTTTGTCATAGTTAATATCACCGATTTCGGCATAAGCCGGAATATAACTCGGATCAATTTCCATCACCTGATTCAGATATTGCAATGCCAGATCGGAGTTGATACCTTTATAGATTTGAGCCAATCTCAAATAAGCTGTTTTGTTATTTTTATCGAAAAGAACAGCATTTTCATATAAAGAACAAGCCTCGCCGACTTTTCCTTCTTTTTTCAGCGCATCGCCTTCAGCAACAAAAATGCCCGAATATTTCTTATTCGCTTTGCGCGCTCTTTCCAAAGCTTCCCCAGCCTTTATCTTGTTTCCTTCGGCAATGTAGATTTCAGCAACTTCAGTCGGGACGGATGCGTCTTTTTTGGCCAAGCCGAAAGCTTTTTTGAACAAGTCTTCAGCGGCTTTCGGGTTATTTTTCACATCCAATTTTCCTAATCCTACATATCCGAAAGGATATTCGGGATCTGCCTCAACTGCTTTTTTATAAAAATATTGGGCCGAATCGACCTGATTAAGTTTATAATAGGTTTGACCCAAATAATAATAGGCTTCCGCCTGTTCGGTAGCCGAAAGATTTTTCTGCTGCATAAAATATATCTTAGCAGCGCCATACAATTCCGCTCTGTAGTACTCAATACCTTTCTCATTACTGCCGGCAAAACTATTCGCCGCAGAAACAAGCAAGACGGTCGCTAATAAAAGCATTTTTTTAATTCTCGTTTTCATCGTTATTTATTTTATTTATTTTTTATACTGTCATTTTTCGGAAATTCATTGCGAATAGCTACATCCATAATGTGAGAGCCGTTAATTGTCAATAATCCTGATTTTTGAATTACTTTTTGCCCTATTTCATTAACCACGAAAATGCTAAAAGCAGAAGATAAACCCGATCTCGGATCGGACAAAAGCACATAAACGGGACGCCATAAAGGATAATCTTCATGGATAATGTCGCCTGCATACGGAAGATAACTGTTTTCAAGCGTCGCATTTTCCGATTTGCTTACCCGCATCAGCCTGATTTTACTTTGCACGTCAAGGGATGACGGACTTGTTTCGTCGCTCAAAAGGCTAGAACCAATCATGCCTATCGCATTGGGCATTTGCGTAACTTTTTCAATAACTTCCGCACTATTATTCAACGCATATAAGTTGGGGGACAAATTGTCTCCCCTGATAATCGAATCAAGGGCATAGCGTAAAATGCCCGATTCATTTCCTTCAAAAAGGATGCGAATTGTTCCCAGATTGGACGCAGGATTGATTTGCGACCATTCTGTGATGGACCCGGTAAGTATTTTTTTCAAATCCGGAAGTCCGATAATCGAATCCTTATTTTGTAAATTGGTGATTAATGCCACTCCATCAAAAGCAACCAACGATTTTTTCACCGTCCGTTTTTTGTCTTCAAACGCCCGTTTTTCCTGCGGATTGATATCCCTGGTTGTCAAAGCAAAACGGACGGAATCGGCCAGCATCAAGCGAATTGCGTTTGTTTCACTCGCATAAATGGGAATAATATAAGCCGAATCGTAACGGATTTCAAACGCGGCTATTTCAGCATCCATCAAGTTTTGAAAACTTTCGTCACAAGCAATGCGAATCAGACCGCCGTCCATGGTGTCCGTCCAGCCGTCATTCACCGGTTTCCTGCACGAAACGCATAACAACGATAAAATGAATAGATATGGAAATACCCTTTTCATATATTCTTTCTCTCGTTTAATAAAAATACCGATTATACCGAAGATTCCGTATAACCGGTATTTCTCATGATTTATTTTGGGTTATCGGTTTTTCCGTAAAATTACCTTCGTCGCCCTCGTAACCCTGAAGATTCCGTATAAGCCGAAAAGCACGCCTAAACCGATTTTTATTTCACTCTGTATTTGCCAATTTTTCAATAAAGAAGTAAATAACAGAATGACACTCAAAACCACATACATTACCGACATGAAACAGTCAAAAATAAACAATCCTAATCTCTGACCTTTGTATTTGCCGGGTTCTTCCGTATTCATCGGGTTAAGAATTTTGCAATCTAAATGTTACCGGTAAACTATAATATACACTTACCGGATTACCGTTTTGCCTGCCGGGAATCCATCTCGGCATTTTTTTCACTGCACGAACAGCTTCCTTATCACAACTCGGCTCCAAAGATCTCACAACCTGAACGTCATCGACAGAACCGTCGGGACGTACCACAAAGCGCAGGGTTACTTTCCCCTGTATGCCTTGTTCAGCTGCAATGGTCGGATAATTGATATTATCTCTCAACCATTTCATCAACTCTGCGTCACCGCCGTGGAATTGAGGCATCTGTTCCACATGTTCGAAAATTTGTTCTTTAGGCGCTTCGGTAATCACCTTATGCTCGGCAAGATCGCGGATATCCACACCGTCTTTAGTACCTTCCACAGTAGCCACGGAAATCTGTTTATTCGATTCCGATAATTCTTCTTGCGTCAACATTTTCTGTTCGGTAACTTCCTCGTCTTTAACGACAACCGGAGGCGTAAACTGTACCGTAGCTTTCAACAAAGGGGGAGGAGCAACCGGTTTGATTTCCTCAATTTGGTTTTCTTCTTTCACCTCATTGAGATTATCCAAATTTGCCAACTCAACTTCCGTAACTTGAGCTACTTCTGCTTCTTTCGGGATGAAAGATTTAATCAGATTAGGCAGATAAATGGCAGCCAAACCCACAATTGTAACGATAGCTAACGCTTTGAGGTGACGATTGGAAGAATCGTTCCGCAATTCATACGCGCCGTACTTCTTATTTTTACCTTCAAAAATAAGCGCTGTCCACTTCGGCGAAGTTAAATCAATGTCTTTTGTCATAACCTTTCAAGTTTATAAACGTTAAACAATCTATTTCTGCCCTAATTCAGTTCGTTGCTCCTCTGTCAAATATTCCTTATTACCGGTTCTTTGATAGAGGAAAAAACGATCGCCCTCGGTTAAATCAATTATCGCATACGCTCCGATGTTGCAAATCAACATCTCGTCTAATGCGTCCACCATGTTTTCGTACGTCGAAAGTTCGGTAGGCTTAATCATTACAGTCGGAGCGATTTCTTTCGCTGCTTCATGTACTTCCTTTGTTTTTGCCCTGAACACGGAATCAACAATCACCCCTTCTTTCAAATGGGCTTTCAATTCCTGAATTTTTTCATACGTACCTGTGTTCTTTTCCAATAAAAGTTTTCTAATGCCGTCGGGGCCATAAGATGACGTAACCAAATAAGTCGAATCGTCATAAGTCGATTGATCTTTAGGAATCCCCAAGTAATAATAAAGCTCGTCATTTTCGCCCAAAAGAAGCGTAACAGCTCCGGATTCTTTGATTTTCGTCTTCTCCTCTTTCGTCATATTCTCATCTTTCATCGGCATGTTTATATTCATCGTCTGAGGCTTCAGAAGAGTAGTACAAAACATGAAGAAAGTAATCAACAACATGTTCATATCCACCATCGGGGTGAAATCCACACGTAGATGTTGCTTCTTTTGTTTATTTTTTCCACCTTCGCCTTTTTCGTCTTGTTGTATTTCTGCCATTTTATTTCCTTTTTAAGTTTAAAGAATTAAATTTAAACCTTTTAGTTACTTGACCCTTCCCTTAAAGTTGTAATTAAAAGATAACGGTTTTGACGCAACTCGTCGCCTCTCAAAATATCAATTATCTTTTTTACAGTAGGGTAAACGGTCGTTTTGTCGGATTTGATTGCAATTTTCAAATCTTCATTAACCTCTAAAGCAGCGGCAACCCAACGTTTAAATTCGTTATCAGACGAAATTACACCTCTACCGTCTTCTATTTTTCCATCATCACTGGGAACACCTACACGTTTGTTTTCCAAATCCTGCAATTCCTTGTCCTGTTTTTCAACCGGCAAATCCAAGAAAGCCGGCATGTAGCGAATCGGGACGCCGAATGACTGTAATTTTCGGAAAGCCTCTATTTGCTTAGACGTATATGTGATACCGTACGGATCGCTTACCGCTCTCAATGTTTCCACTTTTTGTTCGGCATTATCCATGCTCAAAAAGACTTTTCCATCCTTATCTACAAGTATTGTCAACAAATTGGTTTCCGGAATCTTAATCTCCGACACCGAAGCCGGTGTTGTTACTTGTATAGGCTCTTTCGCGAGAAAAGTGGACGTTGTCATGAAAAAGGTAAGTAAAAGAACGGTTACGTCACTCATCGCCGTCATGTCGATGAACGTACTTTGCTTTTTTACTTTAACTTTCGCCATAATTTCGATTATGAATTATGAGTTTCTGCATACGTTTGAGTAAGGGCAAAACCCATTTCGTCGATAGCATACGTCATGTTATCAATTTTACCGCTGAAATAAGCGTAGCTAATGATAGCCAATGCACCGGTAAGGATACCGCAAGCCGTATTTACAAGCGCTTCCGAGATACCAACCGAAAGAGCGGCAGAGTCAACGGCGCCGCCGGTACCCAAAGCCTGGAACGACCGGATCATACCCAACACCGTTCCGAACAATCCCATCAAAGTACCCAAAGTAGAAATGGTTGCGATAATCGGAAGATTTTGTTGCATCGACGGAAGTTGCAAAGCGGTAGCTTCTTCGATTTCGGCCTTGATTTCCTCGACTTTTGTTTCTTTCGGTAAATTCTGGATTTCCATTTCTTTGTATTTCTTCAAGCCGGCATCAACGATAGCTGCTACCGAGCCTTGTTGTTTTGCACAACGGCTTTCGGCTGATTCGATATTTCCTTTCTTTAAATCAACTTTTACATTGTAAACAAAATTAATTAAATTTCCTTTCCCTTTTGCTTTTGAAAGTGCAAAGAAACGTTCTACGCTCAAAATAACTACTGTCAGTAAAAGCGTTAAAATAATAGGCACCACAAAACCTCCTTTAAACATAGTTCCTAACAAGTTGATAGGATGATTGTCCGAGTTGTTTCCTTCGAAGTTCTTCGGATCGCCCAAAATAAATAAAAAGAAGCATACTGCTAAAATAAGACTGACAACGATAACAATTCCCGCTGATATACCACGAGATTTTTTACCTTCTTTCTTTGCTACTGTTTGTTTTTTTGTTTCCATAAATTTGCGTTCGTTTAAGTTTAGATAAATTGATTTCTATTTTTTTAGTTATATGAAATTATGTTTTTCTGCGTGCAAATATAATGAATTTCTGACTAATTCAAACAAAAAAGGCTAAGAATATTAATATTTTAAATTATTAATAATCGTACGGAAAATACATTCCACAAAATATACCCCATAAAATACCTGTTGTTAATATACCCAGAAAACAAATAAGCATGCTTATTTTATTATAAATATCACTCGAAAAATGCTCCACAGCATCATTTTCTCCTTTTTTGATAAACATGGCTTTCACAATCAATAGATAATAATATAAAGATATAACCGTGTTTAACAATGCGATGAATAAGAGTACATACATTCCGGCAGACCCTGCCGCCATAAATATCAGGAACTTACTGAAAAATCCGGCAAAAGGCGGAATCCCGCCCAGAGAAAATACGGCAAATGTCATCAGCAAAGCCAATTTCGGATTGGTAGCGTACAGTCCGTTGTATGCCGCAATGGAAGTTTTCCCGCCGGAAGCGTGTTCGACTGCAGAAATAACGCCGAAAGCCGCCAAATTAGAGAAAAGATATACGAACACGTAATATACGGTCGCTTCCACCCCTTGCGCATTTGCGGCAATGATACCCAAAAGGATATAACCGGCTTGTGAGATAGACGAAAAAGCAAAAAAACGTTTGATGTCGGTCTGGCGAATGGCAAACAGGTTACCCAATGTGATCGTTATCACCGACAACCACCATAAAATGTGCTGCCAAACTATTTCAATTCCTCCGAAAACTTTGTACAAAACAAATATCAGGGCAAAAGCGGCGGCGCCTTTGGAAACAACGGACAAGTATGCCGTAACGCTGGTTGGAGCGCCTTCGTAAACATCAGCTGTCCAAAGGTGGAAAGGTACTAAAGACAGTTTGAAACCCAAACCACCAAGGAAAAATACGAATCCAAGTATCGTTAATGGTTCTCCGGCAACTTGCAACGTCAAATCGGAAAAGTAGAAACTGCCCATCGCCCCATACAAAAAGGAAAGTCCAAACAACATTACTCCCGACGACAAAGCCGAGATCAACACGTATTTAACGCCGGCTTCAGCCGATTTTTCCTTGTATTTGTTGAAAGCCGCCAGGCAAGCCATAGGTAAGGACGCGGTTTCCATACCGATATACAGCATCATGAGGTTTCCCGCCGAAATCATCAGATACATGCCCAGCAAAGTGACTAAGGTGATGGTGAAAAACTCGCTTCTCCGCAGACGATTTTCCTTATTCAACCAAGAATATGATTGAAGAAAAACAATCAGGGTTGCGATGTTCAGGATGTTCTTCATCAGAACGGTCAAATCCGAACTGACAAACATTCCGCCGAACGCTTCTCCCGCCGGCTTGGGTAAAAACCCCCATACCGTTAAAATGGCAAACTCTATACAGGCAACCCAATGGAACCAACGGTCTTTTGATTTCTCGGAACCGATTATGTCATATACAAATAAGATTAGAAACACGACTATCAGCCCTATTTCCTGCCCCATTAATAAAAAATTACTGAAATCCATTTTATGTTAATGATTAATGATTACGATTATATTCCTGCCAATTTTTCCATAATCGGTACGACGCTCTTGCTAATCATATTGGAAACGCCGGAAGGATACAGACCCATCGCGGCAATCGCAACAATCAGTCCTACCGCCGAAACCCGTTCGTACCAGGCCGCATCGGTCAAATGCAAGTGATGTTCGTCCTGAACCGGTCCGTACAATATCTTACCGACAGTCCTTAATATATATACCGCTGTGATTACAATGGAACAGCAAGCAACGATCGTCAATACACGATGAAATGTATCCGCATTCTGGAAAGAGCCGATAAAAATAGTCATTTCGGCAACGAATCCGCTCAAGCCGGGCAAACCCAATGAGGCTAAACCGGCAATCACATAACAGACCGAAGCGAAAGGCATGATTTTCATCAAACCGCCCATTTCGCGGATGTCGCGGGTGTGCGTCCGTCCGTAAATCAGACCGATTAAGGCGAAAAACAGCGCCGTCATCAAACCGTGGGAAAGCATTTGCATTACTGCGCCTGTCATCGCCGTTTGGTTTAACATCAATATGGCAAACAGCACCAATCCGCAGTGGCTCACCGAAGAATAGGCGTTGATGTATTTCAAATCGGTCTGCACTACTGCGCTGAATGCGCCGTAAACCACACTGATACCTGTGAGAATAAGGAAAATCCATCCCAATTCGTGTGCGGCTTCGGGCATTAAGTAGATGGCAACCCGGAAGCAGCCGTAACCTCCCAATTTCATCAGAACTCCGGCGTGAAGCATCGAAACGGCTGTCGGCGCAGAAGCGTGACCGTCGGGCGACCAGGTATGGAAAGGAAACAACGCGCCTAATACCCCGAATCCCAAGAAAGTAACAGGGAATATCCAGCGTTGATGTTCATACGGAATATGTAATTGATTGGCAATATCCAGCAAATTCATACTCGCATGTCCCGAAGTATAATAAATCCCGATGATTCCCACCAGCAGGAAAGCCGAGCCTCCCATCAGCATCAGCGTCAGTTTCATAGCGGAATATTCTTTTTTACCCGTTCCCCACAAACCGATCAATAAATACATCGGAATCAAGGCGATTTCATAAAACATGAACATCGTGAACAGGTCGATGGAAATAAAAAATCCGAATACGCCCAACGACAAAAGGCAATACCAAAGGAAATATTCCTTAGCCATGTCCATATTCCACGAGGAAAAGACGCCGGTAAATACGATAATCGACGACAACACGAGCATCGCTACGGAAATACCGTCCACACCTACCGAATAAGCAATATTCAAAGGCGCAAACCAGGATATGCTCGATACAAAAAGCATTTCGGCGTCGGGCGATGCAGCCCGCTCTTTGATAAACAGGACGACGAGCGTCGCCGCCAATACCAGCAGGGCGGAGGCGCCTGTAATCATGATTGCCCGGATTTGTTTCATTCCTTTGCTTAGGAATAGAAACACAATCATCAGGATGGGGACTAATACAAATAATGATAATATATTCATTTTATTTTATGTGAAATTTTATTTTATACTAATCAAAGATTCTTTAATTACATCGGCATATTGCATTGCTATTTTTAGAGCATCTGTTTTATCCATTACTAACATTCATTATGCCTTTTACCTACACCTTCTTCCTGCTCCGACGCCCATTCAATAATGCTATTCGCAACCTCAAGCCCTTCCTGCGCCACTGCATAACTTAATGTCCCGTCATAACCCAAGCTCTTGTGTAAAATGTCATACGCAACCTGAAACGGTTTTACCAGCCTGGTATCTTTTTTATATACCGCATCCAAATAATCCCTGTATTCCGGTCGCTGATTTTTCTTTAATTTATCCCGTACGTCCAATACCGTGTCTAATGCTACAAGAACACCGCACCATGCCGTGTGTCCCGCCATTTTTACATATTTATGATCGCCGTAAAACTTGCCGTCTTTTTTAGCCTTTTCCGACAAAATTTGCCTTGCGTTCTGTATGTAACGTTCTGCCTCGTTAATTGAAAACTCTGCTTTTTTCATGTGTTTTATTTTTTTTGCCACGAATTATACTGATTACACTAATTTTTATTCGTGTTAATTCGTGCATTAGTGGCATAAATTAA
>JAISWH010000082.1 GCA_031271125.1 Dysgonamonadaceae bacterium | reverse complement strand
CATGTTATCAATGATTTCTTTCATCGTCCATGTCGTAGGTGAAGCTTCGGTTTGTGCAACACATAATACAGTGATCATCGTAAAAACTGCAAATAGAATTATTTTTGTTTTCATAATCTGTGCGATTTGAAAATTGGCGATTTTCTAATACAAAGTAATATCTTAAAAACGCTTACGTTATCAAAAATGGCCTTCTCACTCTTGACACTTCAATTACGAAAATTGTCACAAAGTTACAAAAGGAATTGGTTTTTTCAAAAGAATTTGTAAATATTTTTTTTGAATTTATGATCTTATCGAAATTTTTTAATCTTTTAGACAGGATTTACAAAATTTACATGTTTAATCTGTTAATCCTATTTTATTCCTATTCGATTCGGTATTATTCAAATAATAAGGCGCCGTGATAAAAAAGATTTAACCGTAAATTTTATTTATCAAAGATTTTTTCCTACCTTTGCAAAGTTTTTTAAAATAAAAGAATTGGGAAAGTTTGATTTATATAAAGTTGACTTGAAAGGAATGCAAGAAGATGTTCAAAATTACGAATATTCACTTGACAATCAATTCTTTATTAATGTTAGCGGAGAAGACGTCCAAAAAGGACGAATCAATGTTAAGTTAACGGTAACTAAGCGCAAAGGCTTTTTCGACTTTGCATTTGTTCTGTCGGGAGTTGCGGTTATTCCATGCGACAGGTGTCTGGAAGATATGGATCTTCTTATCGAAACAACTGCGCATTTGGTCGTCAAATTCGGTAAAGATTATGCCGAAGAAAGCGACGAGATTGTCGTTATCCCCGAATCGGAGGGAGTCATCAATTTGGCATGGTTCCTGTATGAATTTGTTGCATTAGCGATTCCGATCAAGCACATACACGCTCCGGGAAAGTGCAACAAGCAAATGACTTCAAAACTGAAAAAACATTTGACTAAATCGGAAGAGGACGATGATATGTTCGATGCGGATATAGACGACATTATCATTACGGACGACGGCAATTCGGACGACAGGGATATTGACCCGAGATGGGACGCATTAAAAGGCTTCAAAGAAAACGAATAATTAATAAAATATTTAAAACTAAAATAAAATGGCACATCCTAAACGAAGAGTTGGTAAAACCAGAAGAGACAAAAGAAGATCGCATGATCATGCGGTTATTCCCCAATTAGCTATCGACCCGACAACGGGTGAATACCACTTGTACCACAGAGCGCATTGGTATGAAGGAAAATTGTACTATAAAGGAAAAGTAATCATTGACAAAACGAAAGCATAGTCAATGAAATTATGAGCAAAGTTCATGCTGTAATAACCGCTATTGGCGGCTATACTCCCGAATATGTCTTGACAAATGAAGAAATTTCTACTTATGTGGATACTTCCGACGAATGGATTATCCAAAGAATAGGTATCAAGGAACGACGCATCCTGAAACCGGAGGAAGGGATCGGGGTAACGTATTTGGCCGAAAAAGCAATAGAAAATTTGAGAAGTAAAAAAGATTTTGATCCTTTGGAAATCGAAGCGATTATCTTTGCTACCTCTACTCCCGATTATATTCTTCCTAATTCCGCGTCGCTGATTGCTTACCGGATGGGAATGACTAACGCTTTCGGTTTTGATCTGTCGGCTGCCTGTAGCGGTTATATTTTTGCTTTGGAAGTCGCCCAATCTTTTATTACATCCGGAAAATATAAAAAAGTGATGGTCATTGCCGGAGATGTTTTGTCGGCGGTTACCGACACGATGGACAGGAACACCTGCCCGATTTTTTCGGACGCCTGTGGAGTTGCTTTGCTGGAAGCGACTGAAGAAGAAGAAGGAATCATTGATTCCATCATGCATGTAGACGGTAACAGTTTGGAACACCTGCACATGTTTGGCGGAGGATCGGTCAATCCGGCAAGCCACGAATCAGTCGATCAACGCTTGCATTTCATCCACCAAGACGGAAAAGTGGTCTTCAAACGCGCCATAACCGCTATGGCGGATGTTTGTGAAGAAGTCATGAAAAGAAATAATTTGTCCAAAGACGATGTCCGGTGGGTAGTTCCTCACCAGGCTAACCTTCGGATTATCGAAGCCGTAGCTCACCGCTTGGAGATCCCGATCAACAAAGTCATGGTCAATATTGATAAATACGGCAATTCGAGCGCCGGAACCATTCCGCTTTGTTTGTGGGATTGGGAAAAACACATGCAGAAAGGCGACAAAGTGATTCTCACTGCCTTTGGAGCCGGTTATACCTGGGGCGCCGTTTACCTGAAATGGGGATATAATGCATAAATCGGGATTTGTAAACATCGTCGGAAATCCGAATGTCGGGAAATCAACTTTGATGAATCTATTGGTGGGTGAACATATTTCCATCATCACATCCAAAGCGCAGACTACCCGCCACCGGATTATGGGCATTGTCAATACCGACGAGATGCAAATCGTTTATTCCGATACACCGGGCGTTTTACGACCGAATTATAAATTGCAGGAGAGCATGTTAAATTTTTCCCAATCGGCTTTAAACGACGCCGACGTGTTGTTGTATGTGACCGATGTAGTGGAAAAAATCGACAAAAATGATTTTTTTCTGGAACGGGTAAAAAAAACAACCTCCCCGGTTTTGTTAGTCATCAATAAAATTGATTTGACGCATCAAAAAGCATTGGAAAAAAGCGTTGCCGAATGGCAGACGCTTTTGCCGCAAGCGGAAATTATTCCGATTTCGGCAACCAATAAATTCAATATTGATTACCTCAAAAAGCGGATTGAAACTTTGATTCCCGATTCGCCGCCTTATTTTGAGAAAGATGCGCTGACAGACAGACCTGCAAGGTTTTTTGTTACGGAAATCATCCGTGAGAAAATTTTGTTATACTATCAGAAGGAAATTCCCTATTCGGTCGAAGTCGCTGTCGAACAATTTACGGAAAGTCCGGATTTGATTCATATCAAAACCCTGATTATCGTCGAACGGGAATCGCAAAAAGGCATCATCATCGGCGATCAGGGAAAAGCCATAAAAAAAGTCGGCTCAATGGCGCGTAAAGACCTTGAACGGTTTTTTGACAAGAAAATTTTTCTTGAAATCTTTGTCCGCGTCGAGAAAGACTGGAGGAATCGGGATAGTTTGTTGCGGAAATTTGGATATAATCCCTTAGCCCCCTAAAAGGGGGACGCCGTAGTAGAATATTCAAACCCGTTGCCTCAAACTCCTTCTTTAGGGGGCTGGGGGGTAATCACTAAATCTTTAAAATCAAATGAGTAATATTGTCGCCATAGTAGGTCGCCCGAATGTAGGAAAATCGACCTTATTCAATCGCCTGACACAGACACGGCAAGCCATCGTGAATGAAGAGGCCGGCACTACACGCGATCGCCAATACGGCAAAGCGGAGTGGACAGGCAAAGAATTTTCCGTCATCGACACCGGCGGTTGGGTGCTTCATTCGGAAGACGTTTTCGAAGGGGAAATCAACAAACAAGTGCAAATCGCTATCGAAGAAGCCAATGTAATATTGTTCATCGTGGATGTTTTAACCGGAATTACCGATTTGGACGAACAAATTGCCGATATGCTTCGCCGAAGTAAAAAGCCGGTTGTCTTGATTTCCAACAAAGCCGATACTTTCGATCTCCATTCGCAATCGGCAGAATTTTATGCTTTGGGCTTGGGCGAACCTTACTCGATTTCGGCCATCAATGGTTCGGGAACCGGTGAACTATTGGATTTTTTGGTTTCCAAGTTCGACAACAAAGAAGAAAAAACCGAAGAAGATATTCCTAAAATAGCGATTGTAGGCCGTCCCAACGCCGGTAAATCATCCTTAGTCAATGCTTTCATCGGCGAAGAGCGGAATATTGTAACCGACGTCGCCGGTACTACGCGCGATTCTATCTACACTTTATACGATAAATTCGGCTTAAATTTTTATTTAGTCGATACGGCAGGTATCCGTAAAAAAGGGAAGGTCAATGAAGATTTGGAATATTATTCGGTTATCAGGGCTATCAGGGCTATCGAAAACGCCGACGTCTGTATCCTGATGCTTGACGCTACGCGAGGTATCGAATCACAGGATATGAATATTTTTTCACTGATTCAAAAGAATGGAAAAGGTTTGGTAATCGTTGTAAACAAGTGGGATTTGGTGGAAAACAAAGACCAGAAAGTAATCAAAACTTTTGAGAATGCCGTTCGTGAACGAACGGCTCCTTTTACCGATGTGCCGGTTATTTTCGCTTCTGCGCTTACCAAACAACGGATTTTCAAAATATTGGAAACTGCGAATACGGTTTACCAAACAAGGAATACAAAAATTCCTACTCACAAACTGAACGAAGTCTTACTTCCGATTATTGAAAAAACACCTCCGCCGATGTACAAGGGGAAAGTAGTTAAAATCAAGTATATTACGCAATTACCCAAGACGGCTATTCCGAGCTTTGTTTTTTTCTGCAATCTGCCGCAATGGGTGAAGGAGCCTTATAAACGTTTTCTTGAAAACCAGATTCGGAAGCATTGGGTGATGACGGGGACTCCGATTCATGTTTTTATGCGGGAGAAGTGATAAATGTAAGATTCAAACGATATCTTTCAACAAAGCAGTTACGCGATTGTAACATTCGCGGCACAAGGGCTGATATTCTTCCTTTTCCCCCAACAATACCAACTTTTCGTTCTTAACGAGCCGGTGCGAATAATTTGCTAATTTTCCACATTTTACGCAAATGGCATGAACTTTGGTAACGTCCTCGGCAATGGCGCAAAGCGCCGGTATCGGTCCGAAAGGATTGCCTTTATAATCCATATCCAAACCGGCGACAATGACCCGGATGCCTTGTTCGGCTAATTGGTTGCATACATAAGGAAGACCGTCGTCGAAAAACTGAGCTTCATCAATGCCTACAACATCAATATCGCTCGAAAGGAGTAGAATATTTCCCGAATTTTCGACCGGTGTACCGGGGATAGTGTTTTGGTCGTGTGATACGATTTCTTCTTTGGAATACCGGATTTCCATAGCAGGTTTGAAAATTTCCACTTTTTGCCGGGCAAATACCGCTCGCCGTAATCTGCGGATCAGTTCTTCGGTTTTACCGGAAAACATGGATCCGCAAATGACTTCGATGGAACCGGTGCGGTCGGGATTAAACAGATTGTTTTCGTTGAAATTGTTCACTTCTTCGCTTTTAACGCTTCCATGATTTTAGCTTCGATTTCGTCCGCCAACTCGGGATTGTCGCGCAGGCAGTCTTTAGCGGATTCGCGGCCTTGTCCTAATTTAGCGTCGTTGTAGCTGTACCAGCTTCCGCTTTTCTTAATAATGCTCAACTCAGCTCCCAAGTCAACCAATTCCCCGGTTTTGGATATGCCTTCGCCGAACATGATGTCAAATTCGGCTTTGCGGAAAGGAGGAGCAACTTTGTTTTTCACCACTTTTACGCGGGTCTGGTTGCCGATTACTTCCTCGCCATCTTTGATTTGCGAAATACGGCGAATATCCAGACGGACGGAAGCATAGAATTTCAAAGCGTTACCGCCGGTTGTTGTTTCGGGATTTCCGAACATGATACCTATTTTATCGCGTAGCTGGTTGATGAAAATGCAAGTTGTGTTGGTTTTATTGATGGCGGCCGTGAGTTTACGCAAAGCTTGCGACATCAGGCGGGCTTGCAATCCCATTTTGGAATCGCCCATTTCGCCTTCCAGTTCGGCTTTGGGCGTCAAAGCGGCTACGGAGTCGATCACGACAATGTCGATAGCCGAAGAACGGATCAGTTGTTCGGTAATTTCCAAGGCTTGTTCGCCCGAATCGGGTTGGGAAATCCAAAGGTTTTCTATGTCTACGCCTAATTTTTCGGCATAGAAGCGGTCGAAAGCGTGTTCCGCGTCGATAAATGCGGCGATGCCGCCCGCTTTCTGGGCTTGCGCAATGGCGTGAATAGCCAGTGTTGTTTTTCCCGAAGATTCGGGGCCGTAGATTTCAATGACCCGTCCCCTCGGATAACCGCCCACGCCTAAAGCCGCATTCAAAGCCACCGACCCGGAAGGGATAACGGCTATTTCTTCGACGACGCTGTCGCCCATTTTCATGATGGAACCTTTGCCGTAATTCTTCTCAATTTTGTCCATTGCCGCATGCAAGGCTTTCAATTTTTCCGCATTGCTGTTTTCTGCGGGTTTTGTTTTTTCGTTCATAGTTGTAAAATTTATTTAAAATTAAATGAGTCATACGTGTTTTGCAATCATCTGATTTAATTCAAAACTCATAATCCGAGTTAAAAATCTCATGCCAAGGCAAACCTTGTTCGTTCATCTGCTCCATAAATGGATCGGGATCAAACTCTTCTACATTGAAAACGCCCGGTTTACGCCAAAGGCCTTTCACAAACATCAATGCGCCGATGGTAGCGGGAACGCCGGTTGTGTAACTGACGCCCTGAGCGCCGGTTTCCTGATAAGCATCCTGATGTTTGCAGTTGTTGTAAATATAGTAAGTTATTTCTTTTCCTGTTTTGTCGAGGCCTTTGATATGGCAGCCGATGCTGGTCTCGCCGGTATAATTTTTTCCCAGTTCGCCCGGATCGGGTAATACAGCTTTCAGGAATTGAATGGGAATGATTTCGACGCCATTGTAAAGAACCGGATCAATGCGCGCCATGCCGATGTTTTGAATCACGCGCAAATGGGTAAGGTATTCCTGTCCGAAAGTCATCCAGAAACGGGCCTTTTTGAGCGTTGGGAAATTCTTCACTAAAGATTCGAGTTCTTCATGATAAATTACATACGATTCTTTGGTTCCTATATTCGGATAAATCAGCGGCTTATGTATTTCGTGCGGCTCGGTGGCGATCCATTTCCCGTTTTCCCAATACCTGCCTTTCTGGGTAACTTCACGGATGTTGATTTCCGGATTGAAATTGGTAGCGAAAGCCTTTCCGTGATCGCCGGCATTGCAATCGACGATGTCCAATTCGTCCATCCGGCTGAAATGATGTTTGGCGGCGTAGGCCGTGAAAACGCTACATGCACCGGGATCGAATCCACAGCCGAGAATGGCGGTCAATCCGGCTTTTTCAAACCGGTCGCGGTAAGCCCATTGCCATTTGTATTCGAATTTGGCTTCGTCTTTAGGCTCGTAGTTGGCTGTATCTAAGTAATTGACTCCCGCTTCCAGGCAAGCGTCCATAATTGTTAAGTCCTGATAGGGTAAAGCTACGTTAATTACCAGTTCCGGTTGGAATTTTTGGAATAGGGCTACCAGTTCGGGGACATTGTCCGCATCAACTTGCGCGGTTTGTATTTTTCGGTTGCCATACTTGGTTCCAATAGCGTCGGCGATGGCGTCGCATTTGGATTTGGTACGGCTTGCCAATATGATTTCCGTGAAAGCGGCATGATTTTGGGCTACTTTGTGGGCGACTACCGTTCCCACACCTCCTGCACCGATGATGATTACTTTTGACATATTTGTTTTTTTATTTGAGGGACAAATTTAGTGAAATTTTTTCGGATTACACACATAGGATGAAAATTTACAAAAGTTTACATACTTCATCGAATAATTTTTGTAAATTTGCAAAATTATTAAAAATTTGAGCAAGTTATATTTTCATGAAAGTCTTAAAATTCGGAGGTTCATCTATTGCTTCCGCTTCGCAGGTGAAGGAAGTAGCCCAATTGGCGCGGAAAGGGAATAAGCATATTATTGTCTTTTCCGCTTTGGCCGGTATGACCAATCGCTTATTGGATTTCATGCGGACGGACAAAAATTCCGAACCCGACCCCGTTTATATCCGTGAAAAGCTGCATCAATTAATGAAAGCTTATCCGGATAGCGATCTTTATGTTACTCCGGGTTATATTTGCCGGAATGCTTACGGAAGAAGTAATTATAATATTTCTCTCCTGATTGATTCCAAAGACAAGAAACAAGCGCTACAAGCCTTGAGTGACAATTTATTCGAATAAATAATTGATTAACAAATGTATAAAGATGAAAAAACAATTCCCGATCGAAAAATTTAAGAAATTACAAACGCCATTTTATTATTACGATACGGATATTCTGAAAAAGACATTGAATACCATTGCCAATGAAGCTAATAAATACAACTATTATATTCATTATGCAGTGAAAGCAAATGCGAATCCGCGTATTTTGTCCATAATCAGCCAGGCGGGATTCGGAGCCGATTGTGTGAGCGGAGGTGAAATCCGCGCCGCTTTGGAGGCTGGTTTTCCTGCGGAAAAGATTGTATTTGCCGGAGTTGGAAAAGCCGATTGGGAAATTGAACTCGGATTGGACGAAGATATTTCCTGTTTTAATGTGGAATCTATTCCCGAATTGGAAGTCATTAACCAAATAGCGGCTGCAAAAGGCAAAATCGCTAACGTAGCAATACGAATCAATCCCGAAGTGGACGCACACACACATTCGCACATTACGACAGGCACTAAAGAAGATAAATTTGGAATCAATTTCGATCAGATAAATAAGGTTATAAACACTTTGGATTCGATTTCATCCGTGAAATTAATCGGCATCCATTTTCATATCGGTTCCCAGATTAACGAAATAGAGCCTTTTGCCGCGCTTTTTGTGAAAGCCATCGAAATAGAACGCTATTTGACACAGCGCCGGATTTTCTTGGAAAATATTAATTTCGGAGGAGGATTAGGTATCGACTATAAGCATCCTAACAGTAATCCCATTCCTGATTTCAAAGCATGGTTCGAAATTTTCCACAAGCATTTTCCGACAAAACCCGGTCAGAAAATCCATTTTGAACCCGGTCGTTCGATTGTCGGGCAGTGTGGTTCGTTGATTTCCAAGGTTTTGTATGTAAAGGAAGGCTCTTTCAGAAGATTCGTCGTACTCGACGCCGGTTTTACCGATTTGATCCGGCCTGCTTTTTACGGCGCTTATCACAAGATTGAAAATCTCTCGTCCGACGAGGCGCAAGACATTTACGACGTGGTAGGTCCTGTCTGTGAATCGTCCGATAGTTTTGCCAAAGCGGTTAAACTAAACAAAGCGCACAGAGGGGATTATTTTGCATTGCGATCGGCCGGCGCTTACGGGGAAATTATGGCTATGCAATACAATTGCCGGAGCCTGCCGAAATCTTACTTTTCCGATTCGATTCAAGATTTAAAAATATAAAAAATGGTTAGTTTGATTGAAATAATATTGTTGTCGATACTGGCAGTTAGCTTTATTACCCAAATGATTTTCTATTGGGTAGTACTGGGAAAACCTTATTATTACATGAGAGCCGTTAATAAGGGACGCATTCGTTTTTCTTCCGATACCCCGCCGGTTTCCGTAATTATTTATGTCAGAAACAGGTTTCACGATTTGCAGGATTTTCTTCCGGCCTTATTAGAACAGGATTACCCCCAATTTGAAGTGATTATCATCAACGACGGAATGACGGAAGACAATAGTAATATACTTATCCGGCTACAGGAGCTATATTCCAATTTGTATTCTACACATATTCCGGTTGAAACACGGAACGTAAGCCGTAGAAAATTGGGATTAACGTTGGGGATTAAGGCGGCAAAATACGATTGCCTGTTGTTTACCGAAGCCGACAGCCATACGCGGTCGAAAGATTGGATCCGTTTGATGTCGCGTCATTTCACCAGTAAAAATGTGGTTCTGGGGATGAGCGCAAAAGAAAATGAAGAGGGATTTTTTACCAAATTCATGATTTTCGATTATTTCTTTACCAATTTGCAGATACTTTCGATGGCTTTGTTTAATCATCCTCATGCGGGAAGCGGACGCAACCTGATTTATTCGAAAACGCATTTTAACGAGCAGAAAGGATTAGTCCGGCATCGCTCATTGCGGCAAATAGATGATGATTTATTTATCAATGACATTGCTGCCAAACCGAATACGAAGGTTGAACTTTCATCCGAAAGCGTTATTATGACCGATTTGAATGTTTACGATTGGATACAGGAAAAAAAAGACAAAGCGTTTATCAAACAATTTTACCGGATAGGGCCTGTCGCCATTTGGAGTTTGGAATCTTTTTCGAGGGTCATTTTCCTTTTTTCCGTGATCGCTTGCCTTGTCTGGTGGTTTTTGAATCCGAATCCCCTGACATTGCCGTATCTTTGCGGTGCATCCGTGGCTTGCTATATGATAAAATTCTTTTCCCAACTGTTTATTATAAATAGGACTGCATCACTTTTGCACTTAAAGAAATTTTATTTGGCAGTTCCTTTGTATAATTTGATGCAGGTTCTGGTGAACGTATATTTTTCCATGTATCGGATTGTCCATAAAAAGGAAAATTATATTTTCAAATATGAGAAACGATAGAGATAATGTATTCAAAGGTCTTCAGCAATCGCTGGAAGGGCTGAAAGGCCAGTTGCACTTTCTGGAAACGAGCGTCCCTGTGGATAAGCAAATGGAGTATTTCCGCTATTCCGAAAATGTCAGGAACGACACCCTGCCGACTTCGATTGAAGAGCAAATAGAAGTCCTTCTTTCGCCGGAATCTTCGCCGAAAGAATTGAAATATGCTCTTGCTTACCTGGCGGTTTCGGGTGATATCAAAGCCTACCGGACAATTGAATCTTACAGTAAAGGGCATGGGGACGACTGGACTATGATGTCTCTTGTGCAAGCAAAAATTACTTTAGAGTCGGAATTGACCGATGAAAAAAAAATTTTTATTTCGACCGGCTTGGGCGGAAAAGGGGATAAATTACGCTTCTCGGCTTTTTTCAAAGCCAATCATCTCCGGTCTTTTTCGAACTATCAACGTGAATTGGTTGAAAAAGAAATGTCTTATGCCATTGAGCAGCATGGCGGTGAAGTAGAAGAAGTAAAAATTGCAGAAAATTATTTTACAATTCTTTTCCTGATAAACATTGATGTCAATATCAAAGCCCTGTTTGAAAATGCCACCAATGAATGTAATCAATACGGCAATTTCATCAACAGTAGCTTTATCATTACCAATGTGAAATTATTTTCGGAAGAAGATATTCGCAGGGAATTGCAATACAAATAAACAGATGAGAAACAGCTTTCTGATTCAGTCGATTAAATATGGTATTGTCGGCGTAATAAATACACTTATTACGCTTACGGTTATAGGACTGATGCTGCATTTTATTTTTGGTATTTCGGGGACTGCAAAGGCGACAACTTTTGAAAATACCGTTTCAAACATAGCCGGTTATGCGGCAGGTTTGATCAATAGTTTCGTTTTTAATCGCAAATGGACTTTCCACAGTAAAGCGCGTTGGCAATCGGAATTTATCAGATTCATGAGTGTATTTCTAATTTGCTATGTATCACAACTTTTACTGTTGATTTTGCTAAATAACAGCATTTCTTTGACAAGCGTGAAAATTTTAAATTATTCCATTAATTACTCGTTTGTTTGCCAAATAATCGGAAATGTTTTTTATACTGTTTTGAATTTCATATTAAATAAATATTTCACATTTAAAAATAGTACCCCCCGGCCCCTTTAGGGGATTAGAAAGTTGGGCGGAGGTAAAAAATAAAATTTATGAAAACACTAAGCATTATTATCCCTTGTTATAATGAAGAATTTGTGATTGAGACAACCTACAGGCGAATCAAAACGATAGTGGATTCTCTGCATTTGGTTTCCTCGCAAATGCTATTTATCAACGATGGAAGTAAGGATAAAACCTTGGATATTTTATCAAATATCGCTAAAAAAGACCAGTCGGTGAAAGTCATTAATTTTTCCCGGAACTTTGGGCATCAAGCCGCTGTGACAGCCGGTATTCATCACTGTACCACCGACTTTGCCGTTATTATTGACGCGGATTTGCAAGACCCGCCCGAACTGATTCCGGATTTGCTGGCCAAACAGGAGGAGGAGCAAGCCAATGTGGTCTATTGTGTAAGGAGAAAACGGGCCGGCGAAAGTAAATTCAAACTGTGGACGGCTAAAAAATTTTATCGCGCATTGAATAAAATGTCGGAAGTGGATTTTCCATTGGATACGGGTGATTTCCGGTTGATTGATTCGCAGATTATCGAACAATTCAAACGTTTCAAAGAACGAGGCAAATACATTCGCGGATTAATATCCTGGGTCGGATTCAAGCAAGTGCCTTTTTATTACGAAAGAGAAGCCCGTTTTGCCGGAGAAACAAAATATCCTTTGAAAAAAATGGTATCGTTCGGTACAACAGCTTTGTTTTATTTTTCCAAAAAACCGTTGTTAATGGCTACCGGTCTGGGGTTTGCCACCGTAGTAATCGGTATTTTCATGGCATTGTGGTACATTCTCGGTAAACTTTTCGGATATACCAATGCCGAATCCGGTTGGACTTCCATCATGATTATTGTGATTTTTTTCGGGGGAATCCAACTGCTTACTATCGGCGTTTTAGGACAATACATCGGTATTCTTTTTGACGAAGTGAAGGAAAGGCCGGAATACATCGTCAAAGATTTTATCAATTGGAAATAAACACGGCTTAGTTTTTGGTGTTTTAGGCAACAGACGCCAAAGACTCGCGATTAAGTAGAATATTTTGAAAAATATAAAACATTTTACGAAAATTTTATAGGGTAATTGCTCAAAATATACTATATTTGCAGGCTGAAATTTAAGGCGGTAGGAATTAATGTCAAAAATAAATTATAAAATCAAATGCAAAACAAAGGATTTGTAACAGTCTTTGCCGTGCTATTGAGTTTGGTATGTTTATTTTATTTGTCGTTTACATTTGTGACAAATAAATATTACAAAAAAGCGAAAGAATATGCGGCCACAGGCTATGGAAGCGAGAGTCATTATCTTGATTCATTGTCTACAAAAAAAGTATGGTTGGGATACTCCCTGAAAAAAAGCCGTACGATGGAGTTAAACTTAGGTCTTGACCTGAAAGGCGGGATGAGTGTTATTATGGAAATTAGCGTGGCCGACATCCTGAAATCGTTAGCCAATCATAATCCGGATGCTAATTTCAATCAAGCATTGGCCAATGCTACTGCACGACAGGCTACAAGCACCCAGGATTACATTTCGTTGTTTACGGAAGAGTATCATAAATTGGACAAAAATGCCCGCTTATCGGCTATTTTCAGCACTTTCGAACTGAAAGATAAGATTCAACCCCAAAGTTCGGATGCACAAGTAGAAAGTGTTTTAAGGGCAGAGTTAAAAAGTGCAATCGACAACTCATTCAATGTGCTTCGTACCCGTATCGACCGGTTTGGCGTGGTTGCACCCAATATTCAAAAAATGCAAGTCGACGGACGCATTTCTATCGAACTTCCGGGTATTAAGGAACCCGAACGTGTACGGTCTTTGCTGCAAGGTAGCGCAAACCTTGAGTTTTGGGAAACTTACGAAGAAAAAGAAATACATCAGGCGTTGTTGGATGCGAACGCAATTATCAGGGATTCAATAGCAAACGCTCAATCCCAGACAGCTGCCGTTGCTGATGCGACCGTTCCGGATGAACTGTTAACCGATGCTACGGAAACGGAAACACTACCGGATTCTTTACTTGCCGACAGCGATGAATTGGAAAACGAAGCAACCGAAAATACTGCCGAAGCAAATGATGCGGATTATTTCCAAAAGAATTTCCCGTTATTTTATTTGTTAAATATGAATCCCGATATGACCGAAGGTGGAGGCCCTATCGTTGGAACCGTTCGGAAAATTGACATGAAAACGGTCGATAGGTACTTGAGCATGAAAAGAGTACAAGATGTGTTCCCGCGACAATTAAAATTGAGATGGGGAGTAAGTCCGATCGACGAACAAGAAAGTTTTTACCGGTTATATGCACTCAAAGTTACTACCCGTAACGGTAGGGCGCCGCTGGAAGGCGACGTCGTAACCGACGCTACGGACGAATTTAGCCAACATACCAATGCTGCGGAAGTTAGCATGAGAATGAACAGCGAAGGCGCTAAAAAATGGGCGCGCCTGACCAAAGAAAATATCGGCCGGTGCGTAGCCATTGTTTTGGACGATCAGGTTTATTCCGCTCCTGTAGTAAACAGCGAAATTCCTAACGGACAATCGAATATCTCCGGTCATTTCACACAGGAAGAAGCCAAAGACTTGGCAAATGTGTTGAAATCCGGTAAAATGTCGGCTCCGGCGCATATTGTTCAGGAAGAAGTAGTCGGCCCGTCTCTGGGACAGGAAGCTATTAACAAAGGATTCATCTCTTTTATCTTTGCACTTATCGTTTTATTGGCTTACCTGATTGTAGTTTACGGACTTAAACCCGGTATGATTGCCAACTTCGCTTTGCTGCTTAACTTATTCTTTACTTTGGGATTTTTGGCATCTTTCCATGCCGTATTGACGCTTTCGGGTATAGCAGGTATCGTCTTGGCTTTGGCTATCGCGGTGGATGCAAACGTGTTAATCTACGAACGCATCAAGGAAGAAATCAGAGGCGGCAAGCAGGTGAAAAAAGCCGTCGAGGAAGGTTATAAGAAGGCTTTCTCGGCTATTTTCGACTCCAACTTGACTTCGATTATCACCGGCTTTATCCTCTATATTTTCGGATCCGGTCCTATCCGGGGTTTTGCAACTACTTTGATTTTCGGTATTGTTATCTCGTTCTTCACAGCCGTGTTCCTGACCCGTGTGATTTATTCGTATTTAATGGAAAAAGGAAAATTATTGGATTTGTCTTTCACGACTCCGTTGACGAAGAACTTCCTGGTAAACCCGGCTTACAACTTGATGAAAAACAGGAAGTTGATTTATATTGTCAATATAGTGATTCTTATCATCTGTGTAGGCGTTTTTGCTATCAGGGGATTGAATCAAGGGATTGATTTTACCGGCGGACGAAATTATGTTGTACTTTTTGATCAACCGATAAATACCGTTCAAGCGCAAGAATTACTCGATCCCTATTTCGAAAATCATACTCCGAGCATAATCACTTACGGAAAATCCGAACAAGTGCGCGTTTCGACCAATTACAGGATTACCGAAAAGTCGGAAGGCATTGACAAGGAAATAACCGAAAAAATGTATGATGCGTTTAAGCCTTTGCTGAAAGACGGAGCAAGCTATGAGCAATTTATGGCCGATAATGTAAGAAGTTCTCAAACCGTAGGGCCGGCTGTCGCCGAAGATATTAAGCAAGGCGCTATTTTCGCCATTATCTTTGCGGTTATCGCCATCGGCCTTTATATTTTATTGCGGTTCAGGGATGTTTCGTATAGCGTCGGTTCAATTGTCGCATTGACGGCCGACGCCCTCTTCGTTATCGGCGTATACGCCATTCTCTGGGGATTCGTTCCGTTCTCGCTGGAAGTAGATCAAACATTTATCGGCGCTATCCTGACGGTGATTGGTTATTCGATCAACGACAAAGTGGTTATCTTCGACCGTGTGCGCGAATATACGCATCTGTATCCGAGCCGGTCCAAGTATGAACTGTTTAACGGCGCTCTGAACTCGACGCTCGACCGGACATTCAACACGAGTTTCAGTTCAATTCTTGTTATGATTATCATCTTCATTTTTGCTGGGGACGCTATCCGTAGTTTCTCGTTCGCTATGTTACTTGGTATATTTATCGGAACATTGTCGTCGTTGTTTACAGCAGCGCCAATCGCTTACGAAATACAGAACAGGCGGCTGAAAAAGTGAACAGGGAACGGTGAAGGGTGAACGGTAATGCACACCGTTCACCCTTCACCGTCACCGTTCACCATTCACCATTCACATTATGACAGATTCAAAAAAGCCTCTTATTTTAATAACCAACGACGATGGCGTCCATGCTTTGGGAATTAACCGATTGATAGAAGCCATAGCGCCTTTGGGCGAAGTCGTCGTCGTCGCTCCCGACGGTCCTCGTTCGGGGATGTCAAGCGCTATTACAAGTATGAATCCTATCAGGGTTTCTTTGCTGAAAGATGAAAAGGATTTGAAAATATACGCATGTACGGGAACGCCGGTCGATTGCGTTAAAATCGGAATTGACCGGTTGTTGGGCCGCAAACCCGATTTGCTTGTTTCCGGTATCAATCACGGTTCGAATGCGGCGGTTGCCGTTATTTATTCGGGAACGGTAGGCGCTGCCCTTGAAGGTTGTATCATCGGAGTTCCTTCCCTTGCCGTTTCTTTGACCAATTATTCCCATCATGCCGATTTCAGCGAAGCGGCTAAATTCGGTAAATCAGTGGCGGAAAAAGTACTTAAAGAAGGACTTCCGAAAGGAATTTGCTTAAATTTGAACGTTCCGGATATTCCTAAGGTAAAAGGCTTGAAAGTCGGCTCACAAACAGCCGGTCGCTGGACAAAAGAATTTGAGGAAATGAAAGATCCGTCCGGCAAAAGCGTTTATTGGCTGACCGGCGAGTTTTTTAATGAAGAACCCGGTAATGAGAACAATGACGAATGGGCGCTTGCTAACGGTTATGCCGCTCTTGTTCCTTTACATATTGACATGACGGCGTATCATTTTATTGAAAAAATCAGGAATTGGGAAGAATAAAAGCCGGTTTTTAAAGAATTTTTTCTAAAATCCTTGTTTATTTATTTTATTCGCGTATCTTTGCATTCGCATTTGAGTTCTTTATACAGTTTTATGCCAATTTTTCGAGTTATTTATTCGTTTTTTGTACTATAAGTCTGCAATAATCCTCAATTGATTAATTATTTATTTATTATTTTACATTTATTTTTATTTTAAAATGAACATTTTTATTGCAGGTTTGAGTTTCAAGGTAAACGATTCCGATTTAGCAAGTCTTTTTGAAGAGTATGGAACAGTTACTTCTGCTAAAGTTATTACCGACCGTCAATCCGGTCGTTCCAAAGGTTACGGATTTGTAGAACTGGATGATGAATCAGCGGAAAAAGCAATTGCCGAATTAAATGGCGCTGAATACGATGGACGTACAATTTCAGTCTCAGAAGCAAAACCTCGGGAAGAACGCCCAAGAAGGGAATTTAACGGAAACCGCGGTGGCGGAGGCTATTCGAGAAATAGATATTGATTAAGCCTTTACTGAAGAATAACCCCCGATGGATTTTTTCATCGGGGGTTTTATTATATTCATACCCACTTATTTAGCAAGTCCTCCAATATTCCGGCATAATAAGGTATTATAAATTCTGTCTAACGAAAGAATATCTTTGTTTCCGGCATATTCGGCAACGACTTCGGTCATTCCGCCTACAAGCGTATATTGATTAAACAATCGGTATTTCCCATCGCACCGAGAAATTCGCTGATAATATTCCGTTTAATCATATATTTGTAATAAAACAACGGTACAAAGATAACAAATTTGTAATAAAACAACGGTTTAGTCAATACTCATCTTCATTAAAGAAAAAATCTTCCTTAGTAGGATAATCCGACCAGATGTCTTCAATAGATTCATAAATTTCCCCTTCATCTTCCATATCCTGAAGATTTTCAATGACTTCCTGAGGAGCGCCAGATCGAAGTGCATAATCAATCAACTCATCCTTACTTGCAGGCCATGGTGCGTCTTCTAATTTTGAAGCCAATTCTAAAGTCCAATACATATAAAATTACAATAAAATATTCTACAAAACAGCAATATGCAAATTTTCCGCAAAAGTAGAAATATTTCTTTTATTTACAAGGGCTTTCCCAAATAATTTCTCTACTTTTTTTGTAAAAACTTTGTTTCCGGGAAAATAAAAAGAAATAATCGGATAAACGATTGACATATTGCAAGGCATTTTTATCTATTTTGTCGATTTCCGGAATTTTAAAGATGTTTCTTTCCGCTCTGCGACAAATGGTGCGGCAGACGTGCGCCAAAGCATTGCTCTTACAGCCTCCCGGCAGTATAAAATATTTCAACGACGGTAATATCGCGTCTGTCTCATCCATTTCCGATTCGATTTCCTTTACGTTTTCTTCGGAAATGGGGCAGGTCATCGTACCGGCTTCCGATGCCAGATAACTACCCAAAGTAAACAAATTATATTGAATCCGCAATAAGAATTGACGATCTTGCGTATTGTCGATTTCTTCCAACAGGCAAGCGATGAAAGCATTTAATTCGTCGATAGTTCCGTAGGCTTCAAGTCGCGGACTCGTTTTGGATATCCTTTCTCCGCCAACCAAAGAGGTATACCCGCTGTCGCCTTTTCTCGTATAGATTTTGCTTTTTGCCATAATCAAAATAGTTTTTATAATGTTGTTTGTGTAATTTTTTATCAAAGAAAACAATGCCCAAAGCAAACAAATCAATGGTAACACTTGTTTCGGGAAAGTTTTTTACTTTTTCCCATAAAGTTTTCATCGCTTTATTTTTATAAATTCCGTCAATAACCAGGATGGATTTTTCGCCGATAAACGATTGGGATAATTCGACGGCTTCTGTCGTTTCTTTCGCATTACCCAACCGATTGATGAAAATCAAATCGAATGTCGGAATAAAAGATTTTAATTTTCGTAAATTTTCGGCATAATCTCCTTCCATCCAATGCAGATTCTCTAAACGATGCCGTTCGGCAAAAACTTTTACTGCATTTAACCAATCGGAATTTTCTTCCAAAGCGTAGCAGGTAGAATTTTTCCGGGAAGCTAACGATAGATATAAACTAAGAATACCGGTATAGGCTCTGATTTGCAGGATGTTACGACACTTAAAAAAATGAATGATGCGAAACAGCAAAGCGCCGTAATTTTTGTGCTGGGTTTCTTTTCGGAGTAAAAGTCCTTTCCGGAATTGCTCAATTTCATCAAAAACATAATAAGGTGTTTTTTCCTCTATCACTTTGGTAATCAGATTGTAAGTGAAAGGGGAATGAACTCCGAAACCTTTCCTGTACCGGAGTTTCCTATACAATTTGATGGATGAAGTAAATTTCATCTGTACATAATTTGTTTTTTTAAGTCAGATGGAATCCGCAACATGTTTATGCTCTTTGGTGTAACTTTTGCACGTGTATTTCATCCCGTTTTTTCCTTAAACAACTTCAATATTATGGCATTCTGTTCCTCAATTGTGAGGTCGGAATTGTTGATGACCACAGCGTCGCCGGCCTGGCGTAGAGGCCCGTCTTTCCGCGTGGCGTCGATGAAGTCGCGTTTAGTTAAATTTTTCAGGACTTCTTCAAACGTATGGTTTTCACCTTTGGCGGTCAATTCCGCCAAACGGCGTTGCGCGCGGATTTCCGGCCGCGCGGTAACGAAAATTTTCAATTCGGCGTCAGGGAAAACAACAGTTCCGATGTCTCGTCCATCCATCACAATACCTTTGTTTTTACCCAT
Organism: Dysgonamonadaceae bacterium; assembly: GCA_031271125.1. GTDB lineage: Bacteria > Bacteroidota > Bacteroidia > Bacteroidales > Azobacteroidaceae > Azobacteroides. The sequence continues at coordinate 14,341 of JAISWH010000082.1, read as the reverse complement.
TTCCTGTTGTTGCTTCACCAATGCTTCCCGCACAAAACCGATCGCTGCAATCGGACTGACTTTGTCGGCGACTTCCATGCTTCGTATTTCTTTTTCGACGTTTTCACCATTCAGGTAAGTCTCTGATTTTCCGTTTGTTTCATTATGCCGGAAATCAATATGAATTTGGTCGATTTGTTTTTTCAAGACTGTTTCATTGGGATAATCGCTTTCAAACAGATTGTTTCTGAGGGCGTACAAAGTCACGGCACGGTACATGGCGCCGCTATCTATATAGTTATACTTCACCTTTTGGGCTAAATCTTTAGCCATCGTACTTTTCCCGCACGAAGAATATCCGTCGACGGCAATTGTTATTTTTTTCATCATGTTATGTGTTTCATAATTTCATTTCCGTTAGCAAGGTAGAAACGCTAAGCATAAACGAGGTGGCTGCAGGATGGTATTTGGCAACGGAACAGCCGACGTTAAAAGTTTTTATCTTCAATCCGGCGCCAATGGAAAAAGCTGCCCATTTGTTTCCCCCTTCATTGAGGCTCATGTCGGCTCCCCGTTTGACATTGTATCCTGCAGCAATCCAGAAATTCTCCGTAGGAAGAAATTCAATCCCGAAAACGAGGTGTTTGAACAAAGTTTTTACAAAAGAATCTTTTTTTTCTTGTTGTAAATCATAGAATTTCCATTGGTTCGAATAGACGGCCGTAATCGAATAACGAATCGGTGCATGACCTAATTTCTGGCTGAAACCCAATTGGATATCCCAAGGCAAATTGAGTAATTCTTCCTCGTAAGCCTTGACTTGCCGTCCCCAATTTTTCCCAGCCAAACCGATGGAAAAGTCCTTTTCCCGGTTATAATAGCTGATTCCCAAATCGACGCCCAATCCGATGGCCGTATTATCCAAATAGTTGGAATACACAAATTTGGCAGCTACTCCGCCTCGAAGTGTCTCCGACAAATCGCGGGAAAAAAAAATATTACCGCAAATATCCCTGGCATTCAAATCGCCCAGAATTTCGTCGTCTCTCGTCGTTTGCAGCATCTTACCGTAGTTGGAAAAATTGACGCCGACGCCCCAGGCGCTTCTTTCCCCCAGCGCTTTGGCAAATGTGGCGCTTCCCAATTTAACGTCGCCAACGTATGATAAATAATTTACATTTAATGTATTATCCATTTCTTGACCGAGAAAACCGGGATTTTGATAAATCAGCGGAAGGTCGTTTTCAATGATGGAAATATTTGTGCCGCCCAAAGCCGCCGCACGCGCCGATTCCGGCAAAAGCAACCAGGTAAAAGCCGAATTTCCATCTTGAGCGTGTATCGAAAAGTGACTTAAAACCAAGAGATATAGAGTAAATATTTTTCGCATTTTATCAAAAATTTCTCACAAAAATAAGATTTTTCAATATAGTATAAACGTATCAAACAAGAAAAAAGTATCTTTGTACTCAGATTTGAATGCATGGAAGCAAAAAAAACACCGGAAGCCGATTTGGAAAACAAACGAACCATCTTTTTTTTGATGGGATTTGTAGTCGTTTTATCTGCTTTTTACGTGTTGTTGGAGTGGAAAAGCGATTATACGGATTATTCCGGCAGTCCGGAATTGTTGGCTCCCGTTTTTATTGAAAATGAATTTGATGCGGATATTCCAAGTGATATTGAAAATGAACAAATTATCGAACAACCGGTGATTGAGCCGGAAAAACAGGAGCAGGCTATTTACGAAGACTACGAGATTGTGGAAAAAGTTTCGCCCGAAGAGCAAGAGAAACAAGATGTTGCGTTGAATAATCAAAGTTCGGATTTGGAAAATCTTGAAACGGAAACCGATCAAGTTATCCCAACGGATGAGCAAAAAGAGGGTGAAGCGGATACCGGAACGGATGCGGCGCCTCAATTTCCCGGTGGAAATGTAGCGCTTATCAAGTTTATTTACAGTCACATTCAATATCCGTCGGCGGCTTTGCAACAACGCATCCAGGGTCGGGTTTGGTGTTCTTTCATGGTTAACCGGGATGGAACAATTTCGGATGTTGCTTTGGAACAAGGCGTATACATTTTTTTAGACGAGGAGGCTGTTCGGGTTTTGAAGGTAATGCCGCCTTGGATTCCGGGAAAAACACAAGGAAAAAACGAAAAAGTGAAAGTTTATTTGCCCGTTGTATTCAAAATTTAACTATATTTGTCAAATTTTATTAACGACGCATAAAATATAACATGTTAAGTCTTCAAGACACTTTAGGAGTTATTCATCGGGAAATTCAAGCGATACAATATCCTAAAACACCGAGCGGTTTATACGAGCCAATTGCTTATTTACTGACTCTGAAGGGAAAAAAACTTCGGCCGGCTTTCACGCTTTTGGCCTGTAATTTATATCGGGAAGATATTGAAGCTGCCATTCGTCCGGCTTTGGCGTGGGAAATTTTCCACAATTTTACGCTGATGCACGACGATGTAATGGATAAGGCGGAATTGCGAAGGGGACAACCGACGGTTCACAAAAAATGGAGCGAAAATACGGCAATTCTTTCCGGCGACGCTATGTTGATCCTTTCTTATATCTTTATGACAAAATCACTTGCAGAACATTTAAAGCCGTTGTTGGATTTGTTTTCCCTGACGGCAACCGAAATTTGCGAAGGCCAGCAATACGATATGGAATTTGAGCAACGATTGGATGTATCCGAACCGGAATATATCGAAATGATTCGTCTGAAAACGGCTGTCATGCTTGGCGCTTGCCTCCGGACTGGGGCTATTATCGGCGGCGCGAATGAAACGGACAGACAAAATCTTTATGATTTCGGTATTTATTTGGGTATCGCGTTCCAAATTAAAGACGATTTATTGGATGTTTACGGAAATCCCGATGTATTCGGAAAGAAAACAGGCGGGGATATTTTGTGTAATAAAAAAACTTATTTGTTGATTAATGCCTTGAACAGCGCGAATATAACAGATAAAGCGGAACTCCTCAAGTGGCTTGCCTGCGATGATAAACCGGAAGAAAAAATTATTGCAGTGCGTAGTTTGTATGACAAATTGGCCATTCCCGAAAAAGCCAATGAAACCATACGAATTTTTTACGAGAAGGCTTTGATGGCTTTGCAAGCGGTTTCGGTAGATGAAAACAAGAAAAAAGTACTGGAAAATATTGCTAAAGAATTAATGGAAAGAGAATTTTAACGGCTTGAATTATGTATTTAAAAAAAGTGCCCGAAACAGACGAAGGCAGAATCAAAGCGCTCCAGGCAGCGATTGATCGTGAAGAACTGAATGGCGATCAGGAAATTATATTATCAATAGACGAAGTGGAAGAATTACGCCTTTTTGTGACTTCTTACGAAGGCGCGCGGTTTGTTCTGAAACAAGCCATGAAAGACTTTGCCAAATCGCAAACAGACTACGTCGAATTATTTAAGAATGCTCAAATGTATGTTTCCCATTTTATTCAAGTCTTGCAATTAACCGTCATCCGGAATGAAATAAAGATCGAAGCTTTAAGCGATTACGGATTTAGAAGCGGCGAAGAAACGGTGTTGCCCGATTTATCGACCGAAGAAATGATTCTCCATTGGGGAGGAAAAATCATACAAGGCGAAGCCAAGCGCATGTCTCGCGGAGGCTATCCCCTGTATAATCCCGCAATAGCTAAGGTAAAAGTACATTACGAATTGTTTTCGGACGTCGTTCACAGTACCAAAATATATAAACAGAATGTGGTTCGCCAACAAGCCATTTTGTATGAAATGCAGAAAAAAGCCGAAAGTATGATTCGGGACATCTGGTCGCGGGTAGAAGAGAAATATGGAAATCTGCCGCTTCAGGAACTATCGCAAATTTATCAGTCTTATAAGATTAGCTATCACTACCAGAAAGAATTGTTTTAGATGTATTTTGTTGATACTCACACCCATATATTTTTAGAAGAATTTGATTCCGATGTTCATGAAGTTATTCGAAACGCAAGGGCAGCCGGAGTAAACCGATTTTGTCTTCCCAATATAGACCTTACATCCATTGACCGGTTGCATGCTTTGAGCGACCAATATCCCGAACAGTGCTATCCGATGTTGGGTCTGCATCCGACGAGCGTCGGGCCGTATTTCCGGAAGGAGCTGACAAGCATCGGAAATTGGTTCGGGAAAAGGAAATACATCGCCATCGGCGAAATCGGTATAGATTTATATTGGGACAAAACCTTTCTGAGAGAACAAATTGCAGCATTTGAGATGCAATTAGGATGGAGTATCGAAAGGAACTTGCCGGTCGTCATTCATACCCGCGAGGCTTTTCCTGAAGTTTTCGAGAGTATTCATAAAGTTGGCGCAGACCAATTGCGGGGTGTTTTTCATAGTTTTGGCGGTTCGCGCGAGGAATTGGAAGAAATCGCTCGTTTGCAGAACTTTATGATTGGTATTAATGGAGTTGTTACCTATAAAAATGCCAAGTTTCAGGATTATCTGGCTTTATTTCCTTTAGAGCGCGTCCTTTTGGAAACGGATGCACCTTATCTTACTCCGGTTCCGCACCGTGGAAAACGGAATGAGCCGGGTTATTTGCCCCATATTGCAGGGAAACTGTCGGAAATTTATGGACTTTCTCTTGAAATAGTTGCCGGGAAGACTACTGATAATGCCCGGAGGTTGTTTGGCTTGTCATTTCCGTGTAGGCGGGAAATCCCATGCTAATCCGCAGATTGAAAATTTCGATGAGTTCATTGAAAAAAATAATAAATTTGTTACCGAAAAAATGCCTATATTTGCAGCATTCAAATATTTTATTTTAATCAAACTCTAAATTTAAAAATTATGGCAGAAAAAAGTATTAAAGGAACAAAAACCGAACAAAATTTGTTGAAAGCATTTGCCGGTGAAAGTCAGGCAAGAACGCGTTATACCTATTTCGCAAGTGTAGCAAAAAAAGAAGGTTATGAACAAATTTCGGCGATATTCCTCGAAACGGCGGAACAAGAAAAAGAACATGCAAAACGCTTCTTCAAATTTTTGGAAGGCGGAATGGTAGAAATCACGGCAAGTTACCCGGCCGGAATTATCGGGACAACGGCCGAAAATCTTGAAGCGGCGGCAGCCGGCGAAAATGAAGAATGGGACATCTTATATCCCGAATTTGAAAAAGTAGCTCGTGAGGAAGGTTTTCCGCAGGTGGCCGCAGCTTTCAAAATGATTGGACGGGTAGAGGTGCAACACGAAATCCGGTACCGGAAATTATTAGCTAATCTTTCGGACGGTTCTGTGTTCAAAAAAGAAGAAGAGGTCGAATGGCAATGCCGGAATTGCGGTTATGTACACACAGGTGTGAATGCTCCCGAAACTTGTCCGGCTTGTTTGCATCCGAAAGCTTATTTTGAGGTACGGAAGACTAATTATTAAATTTAACAACGGAGTGGCACGGGGTAGGTTTTATATTTAAAACTCCGTGCCGCTCCGTGTTAAAAATTCCTGCGAGGATAATCAATCGTATAATGCAATCCCCTGCTTTCCTTCCTTTCCATCGCTTGCTTGATGACCAAATAACCGACATTCACAATATTGCGCAATTCGCAGATATCTTTTGAAACGGTAGAACGGATAAAGAGATTTTCAGTTTCGCGATAAATAATTTCCAAACGTTCAAAAGCGCGTTCCAAACGCAAGTTGGAGCGGACAATCCCGACATAATTGCTCATAATCGAACCGACTTCTTTAGCGCTTTGAGTGATTAATACCATTTCTTCGGTCAAGGAAGTTCCTTTGTCGTTCCAAACGGGAATAAGGTCGTTGAACGAATATTCGTGCAGGTGGGCAAGCGAATGTTTGGCCGCCGCATCGGCATACACAATCGCTTCAATCAGGGAGTTGGAAGCCAAACGATTGGCTCCGTGCAGCCCTGTACGCGAACATTCGCCGGCGGCATACAAGCGGTTAATCGTAGTCAGGGCATTCATATCTACTGCAATTCCCCCGCAAAGATAATGTGCAGCCGGAGCTACCGGAATGTAATCTTTCGTGATGTCAATGCCTTCGCTCAGACATTTTTCGTAAATAGTCGGATACTGATTTTTGGTTTCTTCGGCGTTTTTGTGTGTTACATCCAAATACACAAAATCACTTCCGCTGTTTTTCATTTCGTTGTCGATGGCGCGCGCCACAATATCGCGCGGCGCCAATGAGCCGCGAGCATCGTATTTCTGCATAAATTCTTTACCGCTACACGTTTTCAGAATGCCGCCGTAGCCTCGCATAGCTTCCGTAATCAGGAAAGAAGGCCGCTCTATCGGATTGTACAAAGCGGTTGGGTGGAATTGCACAAATTCCATATCTTTGACAAGTCCTTTGGCGCGGTAAACCATAGCGATTCCGTCGCCTGTGGCAACAATCGGATTGGTTGTTGTCTGGTAAATATTCCCGATTCCGCCGGTACAAATCATGGTGACTTTGGACAGGAAAGTGTGAATTTCATTCGTTTTTTCGTCCAATGCGTAGGCGCCGTAACATTCGATATCCGGTGTGTCTTTGGTCACTTTTATTCCCAGATGATGCTGGGTAAGTATCTCAATGGCAAAGTGATGGTGAAAAACGGTGATGTTCGGATGATGTTTTACGGCATTAATCAGACTTTCCTGAATTTCCTGCCCTGTATTGTCTTTGTGATGCAGGATGCGAAATTCGGAATGGCCGCCTTCTTTGTGTAAATCAAATTCGCCTTCCGGGTCTTTGTCGAAATCCACGCCCCAGCGAATCAGTTCTTTGATTTGTTTGGGAGCTTCCCTGACGACTTTTTCCACCACTTGCTTGTCACATATCCCGTCGCCGGCAATCAATGTATCCTGAACATGCTTTTCAAAATCGTCCCACGGAAGAGTCACAGATGCAATTCCGCCTTGTGCGTAAAATGTATTGGCTTCTTCCAAAGTCGTTTTAGCAAGAAGAGCAACACGCCCTCTATCAGCTACTTTCAGTGCGTAACTCATTCCGGCAATTCCGGAACCGATGACGAGAAAATCGAATTTATGTATCATAAAAAAAAATTAATTTTTAGTGAATTGATGTCATTATCGTAAATCCGGTGAAAAACTATTTTCCGCTGAATAATTTCGGTTTCAGGTATTTGATTGTGAAGACATTCCCGGATAATTTTCAAAATTTCATCCGGATGATTGGAAATAATCCGGCAAAGTTTTTCCAATCCCGACCCTTCGACCATTTCTTTATTGGCCAAACAATGTTGCCCATTGGCAAGTGTATGTAAAAGTTTCAGTTTCAGGCCGGAAACTTGGTTGGTGAACAAGATATGAACGCTCGCTTCCCGAATCAGTTGCAACATTTTTTCTTCATCCAAATTGGCCAAGACAGTTACATTGTCATGCTTTTCTGCTAATTGCAACAAATTTTTACGGGGATTCAGTCCTGCAAAAATCCAAGGAATGGTCTTATCTTTCGAAGCAACCGAATCCATCAAAAACGTAGCGGCATTATGATTTTCAGGCGTACTCAAATCGCCGTGATAAAGCACAAATGGTTTGATTTCCGTATAAAAATCCGTTTGAATCAAGGACTTGTGAAAAAAAGGCGGAACATAAACCGTTTTCTCTGTCCCGAACCGATCTTCAAAATATTTTTTTTCGGCAGTAGATATTGCCAGGATATAATCGGACCAGGACAGGACATGCTCGAATCGTTTCAATTTCCATGCTTCCCAACGAAAATACAATTTTAAAAACGGGGATGTAGTATTTTGAGCCAGACCATGATAATAAACCGACTCAATATTATGCGCCCGAACCATTTTCAGCCGGTCTTTCAAAAGCGGATGATTCAGATAATAGCAGCAATGCAATCCTTCAAACAGGATAGGAAAGTTGTCTTTCAGCAAATCGGCGAGCAATTGCTTGCTTCTCCGGCTGTAAACGATATAAGGAAGAACTGAAAATTGGGATAAAATCCCGGTTTTCCTTGGATAGTAATACACTTTTTCGCAATACTTTTCCAATTCGGGCGCCGGTTTCCGGCCATATTCAAAAGCATGGAGAATGATTTTCACACCATTTCGGGACAAGGCTTCCAATTTGTAAAAAACGTCTATCACTCCGCCATAATTAGGCGGATAGGGAATGTTGAAAGAAACGATATGTATTTGCTTTTCATCCATGTTTCGGCGATAATTTGATTAACAGATAAGGAGCGAATTTGAATCCGGATTTTCCCGACTGTTTGATACAAAAATTGAGCGTCCGGCAAACGAAAGATATGATTTTTGAGCCTCGTTCCTCGTTGTAAAAACCCGGCGCGAAAGCGGTACGGAATCCGGCTTCGGACGCGAATTGCTCATACGTTTTGAGCGGAACAATTCTTTCCGTCCAATTGCCGGTTTCGGGGTCGCAGGTATTGAAAGCGTCGTCGGGCGGGCTTGGCAACTTTCCGGTTTGATGGTAAGCATCCAGCATTTTCAGAATGTCGGGATAGATTTTTCCCCGGCTCAACTTTGCTAAAACCGTTGTTTCCGTTTCCGTCAAACGGTTTGCATTGGTTTGTATCAATTCTTTTCGCTTATGAAAATACCCTTCTTCCGCTTGAACCATAAACCGGCGAAGTTGGCGGCATTTATAAGCATTTTCGGGATTGGAAGCGGTAGTAAATACCATTTCAAAATCCGGATTAATGGATTGCAATTGCCGGAAAAAATCTTGCAAGTCGTAAACATGTTCAATCAAATCGGTAGCAATCAAATAATCCGGTTTCAGTTGATTATCCAGGCAAAACCGGTTTAATTCGGTAACGCTTCCGGCAATAATCTCATCCGGGCCGAAACCGGTTTCTGCTTTGATTTTGGAAACGGTTTTTACCGATAAAGGATTGATATCGCAATAAATAACCCGGTAACCGATACTTTTGAGGAACAAACTCAGGAATCCGTGTCCACCACCGAAATCGACAACCCAATTTTTCTCCGGCTGGGAGTTGGAAAAAGTGGAAACGGCCTGCGTATAAATTTTGAAATAATAGTGGATATACAACAGGATATTTTGGATGTATTTTCGATTATAATCACTGATATCCAATCGGTTAAAATCAATTTCCCGAATCTTTGCAATGCAACTTTCCGCTGTTTTTTCCATTTCTTTTTCCGGAACTTTCAATGCTTTGCGAATCACTTGCAACAAGATTTCCGATTCGTTTTCCCATGACAATCCGGCATTGGCGGCCGCAAATCCGGCTTCGTTTTTCCCCTGAGCAAACATTTGTTTGATCGTTTCGGCAAGGAATTGCGGTTCATAATGATTGACCAATGTCCCGATTCCGTAATGTCCGACGATTCGCCGGATTTCCGGGAAATCGCTTGTCAGGATGGGAACATGCATCCGCATGTAGTCGAAAATCCGGTTAGGAAGCGAATAATAATAGTTTAGTCCTTTGTTTTCAAGCAAATTAACTCCTATGTCGGCGCAGGCGGTATAAGCCGGAAGCGCTTCGAAAGGAACCCGGCCTGTGAAAATCACTTTCTCATTCAGTTTCATGCGATTAACCCGTTCTTTTAACTGCTGCAAAATGTCTCCGTCGCCAACCACATAGAAGACAAAATCGTCCAGATAAGGCATGGCGTCAATGACCCATTCGATACCCCGCCCGATGTTCACTGCGCCTTGGTAAAGGATAATTTTTTGTGAATGTGAAAATACGATTGCGTCTTCGTGTTCACAAGCAGGAGGAATATTCCTCACCACTTCCATATTGATTTTATACCTTAAATTATAATAGTCTGCGATGGATTGACAAACCGTATAACAATGCTTCAGATGCGGAAACATCCAATCTTCCAGTTTTGTCCAAACTCGTTTAACAAATTTCCGGTCGGTGACTTCGGGAACTTCGGGAAACATTTCATGTGCATCGAAAACCAAAGGTTTACGGCGGATTTTGGATGCTAAATAGTTGGCCGGCAGCGAGTCGGTGTCATTGGAAAGGAAAAGATCGGTTTTGTCGAAAAGCAAGTAAAAGAACAAACGAATGTTGTATTCGACGTAAAAAAGAGCGGAACGGTTGAAAAGCAAGCGCAAACGGTCTGTTTGATAGATTCGTTCCAAAAGCAAGCTGTTGCGGAATTTTCGTCCGACCAATTTCACCTCATACCCGTTCCGGGCGAGGGTTGTACAGACTTTGTGCACCCGTTGATCGGTTACCAGATCATTTGTGACGGAAACAGTGATTCTCATATTGAAATTTATATTCAATTAGTTTGATGTATGTAGTCAAATGTCCACATGTATATAAAGTCTATGTTTAAGAACGAAAAAAAACGTGAAATAGTGTTTTTTCAAATATAAAGTTCTACCTTTGTAACACTAACGTATAAAAGAATTATAGAATGAAAACAATTAAATTTATTTTGTTCGTATTATTATGCTCGTTAATAAGTATAAACGCAAATGCACAAGGATTAAAGTCATTTAAATTGCCGAATGGATTAAGCGTTTATATTTGGGAAGATGATAATGCTACCGACGCTTTCGGTATGGTGGCCGTAAATGTGGGAGCGAAAGAAGATCCGGAAGAATATACCGGCTTGGCGCATTATCTGGAACACATGATGTTCAAAGGGACGGAAAAAATCGGCGCTTTGGATTGGGCAAAGGAAAAGCCCGTATACGAAAAAATTATTGCCAAATACGACGAAATGGCTGAGACTGTCGATCCGGTTCGGAAAGCGGCTATATCCAAGGAAATCAATCAATTGACTCAGGAAGCAGCCCTGTGTAATTTTTCGACTGAGTTTTCCGGATTGACGCAAAGCTATGGTGGCGAAGATTTAAATGCCTATACGAGCTTTGACTATACGATATATTTAAATTCTTTTCCTCCGGGAGATGTTTATAAATGGTTGGAATTAAACTCGGAACGCTTGATTAATCCGGTTTTTCGCAGTTTTCAGACTGAGCTTGAAACGGTTTATGAAGAATACAATAGAGCGCAGGATCAGCAAGCTCGCCGCGAATCGGAATTTGTAATGGGAAATATATTTGCCGGTCATCCTTATGCACGGTCGGTTCTTGGTTTGCCCGAGCATTTGAAAAATCCCCGATTGAGTAAGTTAATAGCGTTTTATCATGATTGGTACGTACCTCAAAATATGGCTTTAATTTTAACCGGAAAGGTTAAAACAAACGAAATCGTTTCTCTTATCAGAGAAAAATTCGGCCGTTTGGAAAATCGTCCGCTTCCCGAACGGAAACAATATCCCGAAACGCCTTTGAAAGGGAGGAAAAAATTAAGCGCCAAAATCTCGCGTTATCCGTCGGTATCTCTTATCTATAAGGGGATTCCCACCTCAAGCGAAGATGATATCGCTTTGAATATTTGCACTTCTATTTTATCCAATTCGAGTAAAACCGGATTAATTGATAAATTGGTGCTTAACGGCGATTTAATGAATGTTAACGCATCATCATTAAGTCTGAAAGACAGAGGAATAATTCAAATAGTTGCAGTGCCGGTTTATGATAGAAACCAGGGCCGCTTTGAATCTTTAGGTTCTGTTGAAAAAATGCTTCTGACCGAGTTGAAAAAATTGAAAGAAGGCCAATTTGATGATTGGTTGATTCAATCTATCAAAAACAAGATGATACGGGAACATGAACGGGATATAGAAAAAAATCTAAATAAAGCGAATGCAATAGCTGACGCTATTCTCTCAGGTAAAGATTTGAGTTATGTTTTGCAATATAGCGAAAAAGTGGCTGAGATAACAACCGGGCAAATTAAAGAAGTTGCTAAAAAGTATTTTGGAGATGATTTTTTCGCTTTCTATCTTGAAGAAGGAAAACCTGCCAAAGGGAAAGAATTGGAAAAGCCGGAATACGAATCGATAAAACCTGTTCGTGGGGCAGAATCGGATTATGCGAAAACATTCAAATTACTGCCTGTGAAATTTGTTGAAAATTTTGCCGATATGAATAGTGTGGAAGTCCGGCAGATTAACGACCGTTCCAAATTGTATTATACTAAAAATAATGAAAATGATATTTTTACATTAACCTTGAAATTTGGCGTCGGAACACAGAAAATGCCTAAATTGCAACTTGCTGCAAGTTTAATGAATAACGCCGGCGTCATGGGGCAATTGGATGCTCAGGAAGTAAAACAAGAATTTAGTAATTTAGGCGCTTCGTGCAGCTATCGCGTAGACGATAGTTATCTTTATGTAGTTCTGACCGGTTTTGAAGCGAACCTTGAGTCTTCCTGTAATCTTTTGACTCGTCAGGTATTGCTGCCGAAATTAGACGAAAAACAAATGAACCAGCTGCAAGGCTCTGTCGTACAAAGCCGTATTCTGGAGAAAAAAATGAATGAATCTTTAAGCGCCGCCATGCAGGAATATTTATTTTACGGTGATAAATCCGATTTTATCGACCGTCTGCCTTTGGAAGAAATCAACAATTTGACGGTAAGTAATCTGACGGGAGAATTCCAACGCGCAACCGATTATGAAGCTGAGATTCATTATGTCGGCTCTCTGCCGATAGATCAAGTTTATGATATTCTGGGTAAAAACCTGCCTTTGAAACAAGGTGAAAAAGAATCAACTTCGCCCGAAATAAAAGACAATGTAAATTATACGGAAAATACCATTTTTTTCTTGCCGAACAGTGATGCAAAACAAAGTACAATCACCTTCTTTATCGGAGGCTCTGAATATAAGAAAGAAATTGATCCGTATGCCAATGCTTTCAATCAATATTTCGGTTACGGAGGTTTTTCTTCTATCGTATTACAGGAAATCAGAGAATATCGTTCGATGGCTTATTCTGCCGGTGGCTATTTTTATTCACCTGTGTTAGAGGGGAAAAAGACATATTTCATGGGAGCTTTAGGTACTCAATCCGATAAAACAATAGATGCGATTGATATTTTCATGGATTTGTTGACCAATATGCCCCAATATCCCGACCGGATGGATAACATCAAAAACTACCTGAAACAAACGGCTTCTGTAGAAAAACCGCATTTCCGGGATGCCAGCCAGATTTTTCAAGGTTGGAAACAAAGAGGTTATACTCAATCGCCTGCTGCAACGAATTTCCAAACGTATGATAATATGACTTTCGACGATATTGTAAAATTCTACAATGAAAATGTTAAAGGCCGGCCGGTTGCGATAGGAATTGTGGGTAATCCGAAATCGATTGATACGAAAGCTTTGGAAAAATACGGGAAAGTGGTTAAATTATCGCCCTCTAAGGTTTTTAGTGGCAAATAATTAAGTTAAAAACGAGGATAGAGAAACAACACATATTCGGCTCCCCGTTATTACAATTGGGTGTAGGGGCAAGGCGCGCCTTGCCCCTACGTCGGGTTTTGTAAATAAAAAGTTTGTCAAATAAGGTAAAAATAAGGTTTTTTTCGCGTCAAAAATTTGCCAACGGGGAATTTCGCTTACCCCAAGCAATAAAAATTAAAGAGAAAGCGGCTAAATCTTTTTTTGAGGCTATTGCCTTTTTCAATGTGTTTAAGAAACATAAAAATTTTTCTACCAACATTCAGTCCCTCTCCTTTGTGCGGTATAATAGCACCTCTAAAAAAGATTTAGCCTAAAAAACAAGGTTTTGCCGCACCAATTTTTTTTAACAAAAATGTCTGTCACTGTATTGATGACAGACACTTCATTTTTCGCATTTTAATCTGACACAAAGTTACAAACGCCTATCTGATTGATTACTATCCGTTTGCAACGACTTTTCTTTGTCCCGCCAACTTTTTCAACCTCCTTATTTAGAATCAATCTAAATAAGAATGCAACTTAACTTATTGATTCATAGCTGTTTTAGTGTTGTTTAAATAGTAAAAAAGACGGAAATCGGATTTATCTATCTTACTATCAATAATTTATAATTAATATTTTTAAGTCTCATTTTTGCAATTTAACAATTTGTTAAACACTTGTAAAACATTAGGCCTTTTAAATATCTTAAAATCAGCCACTTACAAATGCTGTCTGTCATCAATACAGAGACAGACACCGGAAGCACAAAGTTGATTTGACAAGCTATTGATTTACAGATATTTATGCGTTTTCTTGAAAAAATCGTTAAAACTTAAAAAATGTGAAATTAATAATGGAAAGAATGAAAATGACGAAAAAAATGATGTTTTTGTTTTTGCTGCTTCCGACGATTTTTGGAGCGGCAAATTTGTATGCGCAGGTGACTATCGGATCGGATGAGGCGCCGCATGCCGGTGCGATTTTGGATTTACAATCAGATAACAAAGGTTTGAAGTTGCCCTCAGTTTCTCTTTCGGATACGGCGGTATTTCAATTATCGACGAATCCAAGCGACGCT
>JAISWH010000040.1 GCA_031271125.1 Dysgonamonadaceae bacterium | reverse complement strand
GCTTTTGCGTTTGGAATATGACTTTTTTGACCCGAATGAACAAATGTTGCGCGTAAAAAGCCATGTCTCTTTCAACATGAACAACGACAACGTTCATAAATTTCTGCCGAAAGAGCTGTTTGCCAACGCATGGGACAATCAGGATGTAAACCGCGCCGACGATCACCGATCAAAAAGCGTCGCAACCTCGATAGAAGCCAGTATTCAGTGGAAACCCAAGTTTGAAAACGAAAACCACTTCCTGACGATTTCCGCCTTGTTCAACTCGGAAACCGGCAACTCCAACTCCGAAGACATTGTTACCTCCGGACTGCCGGCCCCCCTGGCTTCCTCCGCCCCGGGCTACCGCGAAATAATAACAAGCGGCATCGGTCAGGGACGGAGCATGAGAATGTCGGCACAGTTGCATTATTCTTTCCGATCCAAGTACATTGCCTACCTGGCGATGACGCGTGAAGGTTCTACTCGCTTCGGTCCCAACCGGAAATTCGGAAATTTCCCCGGTATTTCCGCTCGTTGGAACATTGCCGACGAATCATTTATGGACTTCTCCAACACCTGGTTAGACGTATTCTCGATACGTCCCGGATGGGGAATATCCGGATCGGCGCCCGGCGAAAATTACCTGCATTACAGCCAGTATGTTCCGAATGGCCTCTACGGTGGCGTCGGTACGATTCGTCCCGATAACCTTCGCCTCTCCAATTTGCAATGGGAGAAAAAAACAGGCACCAACGTGGGATTCGATTTCGCGTTCCTCGACTATACATACACCGCCGAACTCAACTTCTACCACGAGCGAAGCAGCGATTTGCTCCTGACCGACGCCCTTATCCCCACCAGTACCGGATACGATAAATTAAAGGTAAGAAACACCGGTGTGATGGACAACGACGGATGGGAAGTCAATATGCAGGGCAACAAATTCATCAAAGCCGGAGATTTCAGCATGGACTTTACATTCAATATTGCTAATTCGATTAATACCCTCAGGCGAATGGATGCAGACATCCTGGAGCAATTCAACCAGCCGATTTCCTATAACCGCGACGCCAAGTATCTGGGACGCGCAGAATTAGGTTTCGCTTACGGCTCAATTTACGGCTACCGCTACAAAGGCGTTTACCAGTACAACATCGAAAGTTATTCCGATCCGGAAATCAAAGCCTTGGTAGATGCCGGAAAAGCAACCATGCCCGTCGCCCGCAACGCAAACGGCGATATTATTTTCCAAAGCAACGGAATGCCTTTACCCATGATGTACAACCAGGGTCAAGACGGCAAAAACTACAAATTCCAGGGAGGAGACGCCATTTACGACGACATCAATCACGACGGAAATATCGACGAATTGGATTTGGTCTATCTGGGCAACTCCAATCCGAAATTCCAGGGAGGATTCAGCATCACTTTACGATGGAAACAATTGTCGGTCAAATCCTTCTTCAATTATCGCTACGGGAATCAGGTCGTAAACAATGCCCGCCGCAATGCCGAAAATATGGATGGAGGAAACAATCAAAGCATCGCCGTCAATTGGCGTTGGCGGACGGAAGGTGACGAACGTCCCATTCCCCGCGCCCTCTATCAGGATGGATACAACTGGTTACCCAGCAGCCGGTTTGTGGAAGACGCCTCTTTCATCCGCTTCAAGTATCTGACGGTAAATTATACGGTGCCTGCTGCTTTGCTGAGAAAATTTTCAGCCAAACAGCTCTCTCTGTATGCTACGCTTACCAATGTTTTGTGTTTCACAAAATATCAGGGATTAGACCCGGAAGTAGGCTTTGGGAACTTCAAAGATGACAGGGGTATCAGTTACGATAACATGACAACGCCCCGTTCGGTGGATATTATGTTTGGATTGAATCTCGGATTTTAATAATTTTTATGCCACCAATGCACGAATTAATACGAATATAAATTAGTGAATCCGTGGCAATAAAATAAAAATATAAACAAATGAAAAAAGCATTTTATAAATACCTAATCGCAATAACAGGCTTGAGTCTTTTGTTTCCGGCTTGCGAGGATTTCATGGAAACCAAGCCCCTTGACAAAATGGTAGAAGAAGATTACTGGAAAACGCGCACCGATGTACAATCAATACTGCTTGCCTGCTATAAGTTGATGACATCCCGCGATTTCATGGAACGCATCATGATTGGCGGCGAATTTCGTTCCGACAACATCCGGCAGGATAACTCGCGCACATCCCAGGATTTGAAAGACATTTTGATCATGGCTATACAAACCGACAACGATTTGTTGAAATGGAAAACATTCTATACCTTGATTAATTACAGCAACCGCATCCTGGACAGAGCGCCGGCCATTCCCGGTATCGACCCCGATTATTCGCCCGGTATGTTGGCGGTCGATTTGGGCGAAGCCAGGGCATTGCGGGCATTGGCCTATTTCTACCTGATACGCATTTATCACGACGTCCCTTACATCGACTTCCCCTACGACGACGACAATAAGCCGTTTTTAATACCCAAAACTTCCGGCGAAGTAATTGTGGACAAAATTATTGCCGATCTCGAACAGGCGGAAAGGGAAGTTGTTGTTACGTATGGCCATAGCTCTTCATATAGCAGTTCGATCCGGATAAAAACCAAAGGCCGTTTCACCAAGAATGCCGTAAGGGCGCTCCTGGCGGATGTTTACCTCTGGAAAGCCTCCGGTTTGCCGGAAAA
>JAISWH010000021.1 GCA_031271125.1 Dysgonamonadaceae bacterium | reverse complement strand
TAACTTTTAGTTTATTTACGTATGAAAAATGTACTTTTCAAAAGAAAATTATTTTTCCTGTTTATTTTAGCGGTGATTCCGCTCACGGTTTGGTCGCAAACCGGCGTCAACATTAAAGGTGTCGTTACGGACGCCGCCACAGGAGAAGCGCTTATCGGAGTATCCGTCGTGCAAACCGGTTCGTCCAACGGAACGGTTACCGATCTCGACGGACAGTTTACCTTAAATGTTCCGCAAGGTGCTAACCTACTTTTCACCTATGTCGGATACGAATCTATCGAACTTGCGGCTACCGAAAACATGACTGTGCAACTGCAAGTCTCTCAAGAACTCTTGGATGAAGTAGTCGTAATCGGCTACGGTATTCAGAAAAAAAGTGTGGTAACAGCGGCTATCAGTCAAGTGAAAGCGGCTGACCTGGAAAAACTTACGCCTACCCGCATCGAAAATGTATTGAAAGGACAAGTGTCGGGGGTTTCCATAACGCAAGGATCGGGACAACCGGGAAGCGGTTCGAGTATCCGCATTCGCGGCGTAGGAACAACAGGCGATAACGGCCCCTTATTTATCGTGGACGGAATGGCTGTCGATGGCGGTATTGACAATTTAAATCCTGCCGATATTGCTTCGGTCGAAATTCTGAAAGATGCAGCTTCGGCAGCCGTATATGGTACGCGTGGCGGGAACGGCGTCATCCTTATTACTACCAAAAGCGGTCGGGAAGGGAAAGCCAAAATATCCTACGAGATGAATATCGGTTATCAAAATCCATGGAAGAAAAAGGAATTGCTGACCACCGAAGAATATTATGTGCTGCAAAATGAATTGAACTTCAACACCAACCGGCCATTGCCCTACACAACCCAAAACATTGCCGATGCGCGTGCGGGATTAATATCCAATACCGATTGGCAAGATATAGCGTTTAATAAGAACACTACTGTTACAAACCACCAAATCAGCGTTACGGGCGGAACACAAAAGTTGAGTTATTATGTTTCATTTGGTATATTTGATCAAGACGGTATTTTGGGAGGTAACTATGATGTATCGAATTACAAGCGATATACCATTCGTAGTAACAATTCCTACGAAGTTTTCAATGTGGAAAATGAACGCGGTTTTTTGAACAAAATAAAAGTCGGTTCAAATGTTACTTATTCGCGCGCCAATTCCATCGGCATCACTACCAACCAGATTTGGGGAACGGCGCTCGGTAGCGCTACCACCTTGCCGCCCGATCTTTCGCCCTATTTGGACAAAACGGCGGGAGAAGCATTATTGACGGCGCACCCCTATGCCCTGACAGATGCACAGGGACGGGTTTTGACGCCGGCGCCGGAAGACTTTCAGGAAATACGTAATCCCTTAGCCGTTTACTTGCGCCCGAATCACAACTACAACAATGCGGATAAGTTTATCGGAAGCCTGTGGGGAGAAGTCAATATCCTGAAAAATCTTCTTTTCAGGACAAATTATGGTTTTGATCTGGCTTTCTGGGGAAACGACGGCTACAAATATCCATACTTCCAGTCGGAAAATGCTACCGCACAGGCTGACGAGCGGACAAGCACAACCTCAGTCTGGTCGAGCATGCGACGCGGATTTACCTGGCAATTGGAAAATACCCTGACCTACGATTTGCAGCTGGGCGACCACGCATTTACTTTTCTCGCCGGACAATCGGCGCGTTCCGGCACAGCGCGTTACCTTGACGGAACAGGCTACGACCTGAAAGTCTATGACCCGTGGATGGCTGTAATCAATGTAGCGCAAATGGACACCAAAGAAGGCGGACGTATTGCATCCGGATGGATAGAAGATTCCCGTCTGGCGTCTTACTTCGGACGTATCAGTTACAACTACTCAGAACGCTATATGGCGCAGGCAACTATTCGCCGCGATGGCTCGTACAAATTCGGTAAAGACAATCTTTGGGGTAATTTCCCGTCTTTCTCTTTGGGTTGGAATGTATGGAATGAACCCTACCTGCAAAATATCCGGCCTGATTGGTGGAATAATCTCAAACTACGCGGATCGTGGGGCGTTAACGGTTCCGACCGTATCGACGCTTGGGGTTATATGAGTTTGATGGAAAGCGGATTGAATTACTATTTCGGACAAACGCCGGGCGCCGAAGGCGCTTACGGGACGTTGAATTACGGTATCAGTGCAGGACGTATTCCTAACGCAACGCTTCATTGGGAGGAAAGTAAACAAACCGACTTGGGTGCGGACTTTACATTCCTCCGTAACTCGCTTACTTTCTCGCTCGACTGGTTTAAAAAACGTACAACCGGTATGCTACGCACCATGCAGGCGAATTTTCCCGATTATGTGGGACAAATCAGACCCTTAGTCAATGCAGGTACCGTAGATAATACCGGTTGGGAATTTGATTTAGGTTATCGTTTCACCGTAGCAAAAGATTTCAACATGGGAATTAAAGCAAACGCTTCGTATGTAAAAAATACTTTAGTCGATTACGGGAATGCAACCGGTGAAAATTCATGGGGTAACCTGGCTGCCGCAGGGATAGATAATTTTATTTACCAGAAAAACGATTATCCCAACCCCTTCTTCTTTGGATATAAAACCGCCGGAATCATTCAAAATCAAGAGGAAGCCGACGAATACAATTTCCTATACAATCAGACGGCAGAACCGGGCGATGTTCGCTTTGTCGATACCGACCGCGACAACAACATCAGCGACGCCGACCGTGTGATGATCGGAAAGCCGATTCCCGATTGGACGTATGGCTTAACGCTAACGGCCGATTACAAAGGATTTGACATTTATCTGTTCTTTCAGGGTGTTTACGGAAATGAAATTTTCGATATTTCAAAACGGGCGGATATCCCGAAGCAGAATCTTCCTGCCTGGATGCTCGACCGCTGGCACGGCGAAGGAACATCAGACAAATTTCCCCGTTACACGGCAGCTGAAGCCAACCGTAACTGGCGCGCTTCCGACCTCTACATCAAAGACGGCGCTTACACGCGCTTGAAGAACATTCAGTTGGGTTACACCATACCGTCGCGCATCTCGCGACTGGCTACAATCGACCGCCTGCGCATTTGGGTAGGCGCCGAAAATTTGCTGACTTTCACCAAATACGATGGTTTTGACCCCGAAATAGGTGACGAACAACAGGGCGTTGACATGGGTATTTATCCACAAGCACGTACCGTTTCATTCGGTTTGGGCCTTACTTTTTAAACACAGCATTTTAAGAATTATAATCAAATAAAAGAAAGATACAATGGAAAGAATATATAAAATCTTCAACAGATATATGGCGGCGGCATTGGTGGCAATAACGCTGCTCGCGGCCTGCGGCGACGATTTCCTGATGATTTATCCGCGCACGGATGTGGCGGCGGGCGCTCCGGCCACCGAAGAAGTCATTCTTCAAAATCTGACGGGGTCATATCAAATTATGCTCTTCGAAAGTTATGCAGACGGTACGAATGCCGGACTTCCTTACTTTTCCGATTTCCGTTCGGACGACTTCTACAAAGGTGGCGGCGATGCTTCCGACCAACCGGCTTTCAACTATATGGCGCAATTCCAAAGCAATTCGGTGGACGTTCCTTCCGGATCGTGGCGAATTTTTTATACAGGCCTCAAACGCTGCAACGGCACGCTTGACGCTTGCGACAATGCCGTGGATGTTGAGCCGGCAAAAATAGAGCGTTACAGAGCCGAAGCCCTGACTTTGCGCGCTTATTATATGCAGATGTTGTGGAAAACATGGGGAAATGTCCCTTATTACGACAAACCATGGACGCAGGAGCCGTTCCTCGCCAAGCAATACACTTTCGACGAACTTTATCCGGTGATTATCGCCGACCTTGACGCCGCTATCAATACGCCCGAATTGCCAATGGCTGTTTCGGGCGACGAAATGGGACGTATCAACAAGGCGGCGGCCATGATGACCAAGGCGCGTGTAGTCATGTACAAAAAAGACCAGTCGAAATACGCCGAAGTATTGGCAGATATGAACGCGATTATCAATAGCGGACAATACGAATTGATAACCGGCGCTCCTGCGGGTTTAAATCCGGTTGACTGGATTTTTACGCGCGAAGGCGAATTTTGCAGGGAATCTATTTTTGAAACCGACAATATCCCCGAAGGAAAATCCTGGGGCAGTAGCTGGCAAGGATTCGGAAATTATACGCCAACCGTGATTTCGCCCCGCGACCTGAAAGACCCCGCTGGCGTCTTCACTTCCGGTTGGGGATGGGGTCCCGTGCAGGAAGGCGCTTACGCCATTTTCAACGAAGCGAACGACTATCGCAAAGAAGCAAGCGTAAATGCTTGGCCGGAGGGAACATACAGCGCCGGCTATCAAAATACGGGATTGTTCCTGCGCAAATATGCCGCCCGTATCGGTTACAATGAAAATACGACAGGTGACGCCGCTTTGAATTATGAAAATAATTTACGCATTTACCGTTTGGCGGAAACCTATCTGAATGGGGCGGAATTGGCATTTTACACGAGCGGACAAGACGCCGCGCAACCCTACTTAGACGCCATTCGCGACCGCGCTTTCGGCAATACCGGCAACCGTATTCCGGCTACGCTCAACAACATCAGACTTGAACGTCACCGCGAACTTTTTGGTGAAGGACAACGTTTCTGGGATTTGGTGCGCTGGGGAAGCGACGAAAACGGCAGACCTGTCGAACAGGTACTTTCGGTTAATGATCCCGACCATAATTTGGTTCGTACTTATACCGACGACAAGAAATTTTTGCCTATTCCAAAAGGCGAGCTTGACAAAACAAAAGGCTCGGAATTTGAGTTGGTACAAAATCCGGGATGGGAATGATTTTTAATGAATAAAGAATATAATTATGAACGCATTTAGAAATATAATAAGTATTTTCTGCATTACAACAATAGCGTTGTTTGCAGGTTGTGCACCGCAGGAATGGGACGATTACGGATTGGCTGATACGGGAGCGCTTACAGCCGACCAAATTTCATTGGCATTAACTCCAAATTCAGCCGATCAATGGACGTATGATTATGCGGTAAATATTGTTGACGGCAGCAAATATCTGTATAAATATGAAGTCAATTTCGGCGACGGAACGAAAGCGCCGGCCAAGACTCCGAACGGAACTCACGAATATGTCGTTGAAGCGGGAACTTATACTGCTGTTTTAAGTGTTTCGCTTCCGACCGGCGAAACATTCGCAAAAGAAGTTCCGGTTGTTATCCTGGAAACCAATCCTAAATCGCTGACAGATGATCCGGCAGGCGTTGTGTATGCGCTTACAGGCGGGAAAGACAATACCACCGGTAAAACATGGACTTTGAAAAGCGGTTCGGGACTCGGACCCGGCGGAGGTACATGGGGCGAATGGTGGGATTTTAGCGGTAACGCCGATTTGTTTGACGATGCATTTACTTTCCTGCCCAACTCGGTACAGCGAAACGGAACATACGTTTACAACAACAATGGCGGAACGTTCTGCAACGAATCCTGTGCAAGTCTATTCCCCGACGGCGATCCTTCCGGTTCGTTTGTAACTACGGGTTACACGCCGCCTTCCGATGCCGTTTGGACTATTGATACCCGAAACGGGAAAGATTATCTCGCGATTACAAAAGGATTTATAGGATATGCCGTTCAACCGGCCGATTTCAACGGGGCGGAATACGAAATCCTTTCGTTCTCGCTGACGGATATTGCGTTGAAATACTATTCGCCCGACGGCAATGCATGGTTCTTCTTCCTGCAATCCGAAGTGAGCGCCGATCCGCTTTACGGTGTCGGTTCCAAAGTGTGGATTGTTGATGCGCAAAATACGAAAGTAGCCGAAATTGCCGACGCCACCGGAAAACGAATCCAAGGCCATATAGGTTTGGGTCCGCTTAACTCCTACGGACAGGAATGGTGGGGTGCAGGCGCTAACGATAAATCAATGTGGACGCTCTATCAATGGGAATTAGAGTTTACACCGTCGGCCCTGAAAATCACAACCGCAGGCGAAGGATACGGACGTAAGTCGTTTGACGGAAATCCTTTTCCCTCCACTGCCGTAGATGGCGACGACATCACCTTTGTTTACGCCGGCGGAAATTATACCTACTCAAAAACCGATGCAAGTCCTTATCCGAAAATAACTTTGTCGGGTGACGCCTTTACCGGTTATTATGTAGGTACGCAGGAATACGAAATTCTGTATCTGACCGGCGATGCGATGGCTTTGGTTGCGCACAACACTGTGGAAGGACAGGATTGGGTATTTGTTTTCATTCCTAAACCGGAAAATTAACAAAAACACATGAATACAATAAAATTGATGCTATTTCCAATAATATGCAGTGCATTAATGTCCTGTGGAGATAAAAATGTTTCGGATGACGGCGAAACGACCGATAGTCACGTTCCTTCCGGTTACGAATTAGTCTGGGCCGATGAATTTGACCGGTCGCCCGACGGATTGCCGGATAGCGAATGGTGGTTTGAAACCGGCGGTAGCGGATGGGGAAATAACGAACCGCAATATTACGTCGACAGATTGCGCGAAACCGATACCGTAGCCAAAGTGCAAAACGGCATTTTGACCATTACCGCTTTCAAGTTGGCGCAACCGTTTACCGAAAACGGCAAACAGTTTGATATTATTTCGGCGCGGATGAATACCGTAAAATCATGGAAATACGGTTATTTCGAAGCTAAGTTGAAAGTTGCGGGCGGACGCGGTACCTGGCCTGCTTTCTGGATGATGCCGCAGCATTTTACGGCTTGGCCCCTCGACGGCGAAATAGACATCATGGAATATGTCGGCTATCGTCCCGATGTGACGCAGGCTTCGGTGCATTGTCAGACTTACAATCATGCCGAAGGGAACGGTAAAACCAATACGCACAGCGCTCCGAAAGCGGAATATAAATTTTATACTTACAGTTTATTGTGGACGGAAAACGAGATCGTGGCGTATATTGAAGGAATAGAATATTTCAGGTACGAAAATGACCGGCGAAACGATAAGGGAACATGGCCTTTCAATGCTCCGTTTTACCTGAAACTCAATCTGGCTATCGGCGGTAATTGGGGTGGACAGCAGGGAATTGACCCTGCTATTTTCCCTGCACGGTATGAAATTGATTATGTCAGGGTTTATCAGAAAAAATAAAAAATAGTTATGTTACGCAACCTGTCATTCCCGCGCAGGCGGGAATCCTTTCTGAAAACATACGAATTAACGGGGGATTCCCGCGAAAGCGGGAATGACAAGGGCGTAAAGCGCCTTTGCGTCTTCGTGTTTTTGTGTTTTATATTCTTCACTTCATGCGGCTCTTCGGAAAATCCGGACGAAAACGGCAATGCGGATGTAACCGTGTATGTTACGACAAACAACCGTTCCCATGACTTTGTGAAAAGAACTTTGAGTTTCGGCGACAAAGTAACGGGAAACGTTTTCATACTGCAATCCGCTGACCGTTTTCAAACGATGGACGGTTTCGGCGCCGCCGTAACCGGTTCGTCGGCCTACAATTTGCTGCAAATGAGCAAAGAAAACCGCACGAAATTTCTGAAAGAAACTTTTTCGCCTGCCGAAGGGATGGGGTATAGTTATATCCGCGTCGCTATCGGCTGTTCCGATTTTTCGCTCAGCGAGTACACCTGCTGGGACGATCCGGCGGGAAGTTTCGGGTTGACCGACGAAGAAACACAATACGTGATTCCCGTGTTGAAAGAAATTCTGCAAATCAATCCCGATGTGAAAATACTCGGTTCGCCGTGGACTTGTCCCATCTGGATGAAAAATACCGACAACGATGGCAATCCTTGGAATGGCGGTCATTTGAAACGTGAATTTTACGATGAATACGCCGCTTATTTTGTCGATTGGATAAAGGCTTTTGAAAGCGCCGGAATAAAGATATATTCCATAACGCCGCAAAACGAGCCGCTCAACGACG
Organism: Dysgonamonadaceae bacterium; assembly: GCA_031271125.1. Lineage (GTDB taxonomy): Bacteria > Bacteroidota > Bacteroidia > Bacteroidales > Azobacteroidaceae > Azobacteroides. Next base: position 2,295 of record JAISWH010000021.1, on the reverse strand, counting down.
GCAATTCCGCATCGCTGCACATGGATTGGAACGAAGAACGGGATTTTGTGAACCAATATCTGGCGCCTGCCATGAAAGCGGCCGGATTGAAACAAAAAATTTACATCTGGGACCACAATTACGAAAATCCCTATCCGTTAGAGATATATAAAGCCGGTCTGACGGACAATGAAATGGTTGCCGGCGCGGCATACCACGATTATGCAGGCAATATCAATTCATTGACGGATATTCACAACCAATATCCCAACAAGGAACTGATTTTTACCGAAACTTCCATCGGCACGTGGAACGACGGGCGTAACCTCGCCGCACGACTTTTGGCGGATATGGAATACGTTGCGCTCGGAACGGTTAATCGTTGGTGTAAAGCGGTGATCGTGTGGAATTTAATGCTTGACAGCGACATGGGGCCAAATCGGCAGGGCGGTTGCCAAACCTGTTACGGTGCGGTAGATATTTCAAAAACCAATTGGACATCCATTCGTAAAAATTCGCATTATTACATCATCGGTCATTTGTCTTCGGTGGTGAAACCGGGAGCGGTACGCATCGGCGTAACAACGGATTCCGCTTTGGGCGGATTCACCTGTTCCGCTTTTGAAAATACGGATGGAACATACGCTTTTGTTTTGGTAAACAATAGCGCCGACAACAGGGCAATTACCGTTCAAGCAGGAAGTAATGGTTTTTCTTACAATATGCCGGCCTACAGCGTTGCCTCATTTAGTTGGAAAAAATGAAAAGATAATATTAAAAAAATGAAAAGATTAAAGTTTACAAGTTTATTATTGATGTTCTGCGCCGGCATTTCCGCACAGCCCGCCATCGAACAAAAAGTAGAAAATTTGCTCTCCAAAATGACTTTGGAAGAAAAAATCGGGCAAATGAATCAAATCAGTTTTTTTTCAGTGGACGACAACGCCGTTTTTGACAAAAATTTTGTACAACAAATCCGGCAAGGGAAAATAGGCTCGTTGCTCAACATGACCGATTCCGAAACAGTGAACCGTTTGCAGCGCGTTGCACTGGAAGAAAGCCGTTTAGGTATTCCGCTTATTATCGGGCGCGACGTCATTCACGGTTTCAAAACCATTTTCCCGATTCCGCTCGGACAGGCGGCGAGTTTTAACCCCGAAATAGTACAGCGCGGCGCGCGTATCGCCGCCGTCGAAGCGCGATCGACCGGCATTAACTGGACTTTTGCGCCGATGCTCGACATTTCGCGCGACCCCCGCTGGGGACGCATTGCCGAAAGTTTAGGCGAAGACCCTTATCTTGACGGCGTACTTGGAGCGGCGATGGTACGCGGTTTTCAGGGAAACGGCAACCTTGCGGACGAAAATGCGATAGCCGCCTGTGTCAAACATTTTGCAGGCTACGGCGCAGCAGAGGGCGGACGCGACTACAACAGCTCCAACATTCCGCCGTATTTGTTCCGGAACGTGTATCTGCCTCCTTTCGAAGCAGCGGTAAAGGCGGGCGCAGCCACGTTGATGACTTCGTTCAACGACAACGACGGCATTCCCTCCTCCGGTAGCGAATGGTTGTTGAAAGACGTTTTGCGCAAAGAATGGAAATTCGATGGCTTTGTCGTTTCCGACTGGGCTTCCGTAACCGAAATGATTGCGCACGGTTATGCAAAAGACGCCCTGCATGCCGCCGAACTTTCCGCCAATGCAGGCATTGACATGGAAATGGTTTCCGAATCGTACATCAAAAATTTGCCCGCTCTTGTTGCGCAAGGCAAAGTTTCGACGGCAACCATCGACAATGCGGTACGCAATATTTTGCGCATAAAATTCCGTTTGGGGCTTTTTGAAAATCCATACGCCGACACAAAAAAACCATCTGCGATTTACGCGCCCGAACATTTGCAGGCGGCACGCGAAGCGGCGCAACAATCGGCTATTTTATTGAAAAATGATAAAAACATTTTACCCTTGAAAGAAACGATGAAGATTGCCGTTATCGGACCAATGGCCGATGCGCCCCACGACCAGCTCGGAACCTGGATTTTCGATGGCGATAAAACAAAAACCCTTACGCCGGTCGGCGCATTAAAAACGGATTACAAGCATATTAACTACGTTTACGAACCGGCTTTGGCTTATTCGCGGGATGAAAATACCGCTCGTTTTGAAAAGGCAAAACAAGCGGCAGCATCGGCTGATGCGGCAGTGGTTTTCGTCGGCGAAGAGTCGATACTTTCGGGCGAAGCACATTCTTTGTCGAATATCAATCTGATTGGCGTACAGTCGGAATTGTTAGCGGCTGTGAAAAGCGCCGGAAAAC
>JAISWH010000010.1 GCA_031271125.1 Dysgonamonadaceae bacterium | reverse complement strand
CTGCGGTTATGAAAATAATGTCCTTTCAGGACATAAAGACATTATTTCAACTGTGATTCGCATAAATCATTAACTTTATGCCCCGTTAGGGACGGAATGTTGGTAGAAAAATTTTATGCTTCTTAAATACATTGAAAAAGGCAATAGCACCTCAAAAAAAGATTTAGCCAACAAAACCCTATTTGTTAGTGGTTAACGATTTTTTTGTAAATTTGCAACCTAAAAATGTATGAATAATGAAATATTTAATCCGTTTATTAGCCTGTCTGTTTGTTGCAACAAATATGGCGGCTCAGGAAAAAGCGCTTACGGTAGAGGATTTGATTCCGGGAGGCAAAAACCATGCGAATTTTATCCCCAAAACCGATTACAAAGTGCAGTGGTACGGCGATGAGTTGCTGTTTTCAAACGAAAACGAAGCCTTTATCGCGCATCCTCAAAAACCGGACGGGAAAAAACCGTTGCTTACCAAAAGTGAATTGAATAACTTGCTGAATGAGAAAGAAATCAGTTTGAACCGGTTATCGTTCGTTTCACTTGATAATCACCTGTTTGCGACTGTTTTTTTGTCTGCAAAAGAAAAACAGGTGTATCTGGATTTGAAAAACAAAACAGTAGCCTTTGAAATACAGCGAAAAAAAGATTGGGCGAATACCGATTTCTGCACCGGAAACAAACGGCTTGCTTTTACCCTGAAAAACAACTTGTATGTATCCAACCCGGAAGGAAAAATAATTCCGGTTGCCGAAGACGCCGACCCGTATATTGTGTACGGGCAAGCGGTACATCGCAACGAGTTCGGCATTATGAAAGGAACTTTCTGGTCGCCGGACGGGAATTACCTGGCCTTTTACCGCATGGACGAAACCAGGGTCGGCGATTATCCTTTGGTCGATATTTCCAAACGGGAAGCCGAATTGAAAAACATCAAATATCCGATGGCCGGAATGACAAGCCACGAAGTAACGGTGGGCATTTACGAGCTTTCGACCGGCAAAACCGTCTATCTGAAAACCGGTGAACCGAAAGACCGTTATCTGACAAATATTTCCTGGTCGCCAAACGAAAAACAAATCTACATCGCCGAATTGAATCGCGAACAAAATCATTTGCAACTCAACCAATACGACGTCGGGACAGGCGAAAAAGTCCGCACTTTGCTGGAAGAACATAACGACCGCTATGTGGAACCCGAACATCCTTTGCTGTTCCTGAAAAAAACGCCGGAACACTTCATTTGGCAAAGCAAACGGAACGGATACAATCATTTGTACCTGTACGATACGGACGGGAAACTGATTCGACCGCTGACTTCCGGCGATTACGATATTACGGATGTATTGGGCGTGGATGCGGACGAAAAACATATTTTCGTAGTTTCCAACGCCGTAAGTCCCATTGAATTTCAGGCTTATAAGGTGAATCTGAATACCGCTCAACAGACGCAAATCACTTTTGAAGCGGGCGTGCATCATCCCCAACCGTCGCTATCGGGGAAATACCTCTTAGACCGTTTTTCCAACCGGACTACGCCTCTCAACGTGGATTTGATCAATACATCCGTTTCTGCCAAAGTCAGACCTGTCCGTTTGCAAACGGCTGAGAATCCGTACAAAGAATATGCCTTGCCGGACATTTCCTTAGGTTCCGTCAAAGCAGACGACGGAAAAACCGACCTTTATTACCACTTGATTAAACCGGCGGATTTTGACCCGGCAAAAAAATATCCCGTAGTGATTTACGTTTACGGTGGCCCTCACAGCCAGATGATTAAAAACAACTGGTTGGCTTCGGCGCGGGGATGGAGTCTGTATATGGCGCAACGGGGATATCTCGTTTTTTCGATGGACAATCGCGGCACGTCCAACCGGGGATTTGCATTTGAAAGCGTCACTCACCGGCAATTAGGCGTCATCGAAACCGCCGACCAGATGTGCGGCGTGAAATTTCTTCAATCCCTGCCTTACGTCGATAAAGAGCGGATAGGCGTTCACGGATGGAGTTACGGCGGTTTTATGACGGCAAACCTGATGCTGCGCCATCCCGAAACGTTCAAGGTTGGAGTCGCCGGCGGCCCAGTCACCGACTGGAAATATTACGAAGTGATGTACGGCGAACGGTATATGGATACGCCGCAGGAAAACCCCGAAGGATACGGGCAAACCGATATGAATGGCTTAGCCGGCAATCTGAAAGGGCGGTTCCTGATTATTCACGGCGATATGGATCCGACGGTGGTTTGGCAAAACAGTCTTTCGTTTTTAAAGGCTTGCATTACCGCACGCACTTATCCCGATTATTTTGTGTATCCCGGGCATGGGCACAACATGGGCGGGGTCGACCGTGTGCATTTGCATGAAAAGATTACGCGGTATTTTGAGGATTATCTGAAATGACTTTTACACAATTATTAACGACAACTTCCACCCGAAATTTGTGCCGACACAACCGATTCGGGTGGAAAAACGGCGGAATGGAAATTTTGCTACGACAAACCCTCAAAATTAATTTTGTATGATACCGGAATGTCATCTATTTTTTGAAGAAACATCAACATATATATTGGCAGATAAATTGTTTTGCTTTGCACTTTCAGATTGTTGTTAGAAAACACCAACGCAAAGGGAATATCGTATTCCGAACAATCCATCACATTGGAAAGCGCCTTATGATACTCGTAATCTTTTCCCGATTTCACTTCTATGGGCAAGGTATTTCCATTCATCTCAATTACAAAATCAA
>JAISWH010000158.1 GCA_031271125.1 Dysgonamonadaceae bacterium | reverse complement strand
GTAGACGTTTCTTCCAACGTGAAAAATTCGCAATTTGCAACGCCCTTGTTTGAGTTCTCCGGCGCATGTTCTGGTTGCGGAGAAACACCTTATGTTAAATTGGTCAGCCAGTTATTCGGTGATCACCAGATGGTTGCCAATGCAACAGGTTGTACTTCCATCTATTCGGGTTCGGCGCCTTCCACGCCTTACACCACTAACGAAAAAGGACGCGGCCCGGCTTGGGCAAATTCTTTGTTTGAAGACAATGCCGAATACGGTTTGGGAATGAATATCGCCGTCGAAAAACTGCGCGACAGAATTGAACGCTTGATGAAAGAAGTAATCAACGGCGGAGGGCTTCCGGAAACTATCAAGGCGCTTTTTGAAGAATGGATCGCCAACCGCAACAGTTATGTAAAAACGCGGGATTTAGCCGATATTTTAACGCCGATTCTTAAGGAATATGCGGCAGTGACGCCTCATTGCGAGCATGGACAACAACTTGCGGGTTTGACGCAATACCTTGTCAAGCGTTCGCAATGGATTATCGGCGGCGACGGCTGGGCATACGACATCGGTTTCGGCGGATTAGACCATGTATTGGCTTCGGGACAAAATGTAAACGTCCTGGTAGTCGATACGGAAGTGTATTCCAACACCGGCGGTCAATCGTCCAAATCCACGCCGGCGGGCGCAGTAGCCAAATTTGCCGCTTCAGGTAAAAAGATACGAAAGAAAGATTTGGGTATGATTGCAGCCACTTACGGTTATGTTTATGTAGCGCAAATCGCTATGGGAGCCAATCAGGCACAGACTCTGAAAGCGCTCCGCGAAGCTGAAGCCTACAACGGGCCTTCGTTGGTAATCGCCTATTCGCCCTGTATTTCCCACGGTTTGAAACTGGGTATGGGACACGCACAAGCCGAACAAAAAGCGGCTGTCGAATGTGGATACTGGCACTTGTGGCGTTACGACCCCCGCCTGGAAGCCGAAGGAAAAAATCCTTTCCAACTGGACTCCAAAGAGCCTGATTGGACGAAATTCCAAGACTTCCTGAAGAATGAAGTGCGCTTTTCTTCCCTGTTGAAACAGTTCCCGGCGGAAGCTGTCGAATTGTTCAAAGTAACCGAAGCAAATGCCAAGTGGCGTCTGGAAGGTTACAAGCGGTTGGCGGCGCAGGTATTCTGATTGTTGTTGATATAATCCGCGTTTATTGTAGAGACGGGGTGCGCCCCGCCTCTACAAATATTCATACAATTCACAATAAAAATATAATTTACTACCTTTGTAACCCTAAAATAAACGTATGGAAAACAAATTTTTAGAAACGGAAGAAGAAATCGTCAGGATGCTGAAAACGGTTTATGACCCTGAAATCCCTGTAAATATATATGATTTGGGATTGATTTACGGTGTGGATATCGACGACGAAAAGAACGTGATTGTCACAATGACATTGACCTCACCCGCTTGTCCCGCCGCCGATTTTATCGCGGAAGACGTTAAAATGCGCATCGAATCAATTCCGGAAATCAAGAACGTAGAGGTAAAAATTGTCTTTGAACCGGAATGGCATCAGGGCTTGATGAGCGAAGAAGCTAAACTCGAACTTGGATTTTTGTAAAGATGGCGAAAGATAAAACATACTTTGTTTCGGATATGCACTTCGGTTCGGACGTTTTCGGCTCTTCCATAGAGCGGGAAAAACGTTTTGTCCATTGGCTGGATTCCATTCAAACGGAAGTTAAAACGTTGTATCTGCTGGGTGATATTTTCGATTTCTGGTTCGAATACAAGACTGTCGTCCCTCGCGGTTTTACGCGCTTTTTAGGAAAAATCGCCGAAATGAGCGACGCCGGTACGGAAATCCACTATTTTACAGGGAATCACGACATTTGGGTATATGACTATCTGCCTCAGGAAACGGGAGTTATCCTGCACAGAGAACCGTTTGTTACCGAGATTTCCGGCAAAACTTTTTATTTGGCTCATGGCGACGGATTAGGGGACGAATCTCATTCTTTCAAACTGATTAGCGGAATATTCCACCATCAATTATGCCAGAGACTGTTTGGCATGATGCATCCTACTATTGGAATCGGTTTGGCGCATATCTGGGCTAAGAACAGCCGGATGAAAGAATTAGCGCATCCGTCGCCCTATTTCGGGGAACACAAAGAACATTTGGTTCTTTATGCTAAATCCTACATTCAAGCGCATCCCGACATCGACTACCTGATTTTCGGACACCGTCATATCCTCCTCGATTTGATGTTGAGCAAAAAAAGCCGGATGATGATTATCGGCGATTGGCTGCAATATTTTTCTTATGCCGTATTTGACGGCAAAGATTTGGCGCTTGAACAATTTTACGCCCTGGCCCCCTGAAGGGGGAGCCGGAACGGCGTGTTTGATTATTTTGCTACGGCAAAGTCCCCCTCAGGGGATTTAGGGGCAAGCCCCTCCAGCATCCTTTTCAAAACCACCTGACAGGATATTTCACGATTGGCGGCTTCGGGAATTACGATGGATTGCGGACTTTCAATCACCTCGTCGGTCACGATCATGTTGCGGCGAACCGGCAGGCAGTGCATGAAAAATGCGGAATCGGTCAGCGACATCTTTTCGGCGTCGACCGTCCAATTCATATCCTTGCTGAGAATCTGCCCGTAAACATCGTCCCGGAAAGCCGACCAATTCTTGGCGTAGATAAAACCGGCGTCTTCAAAAGCCTTTTTTTGATCGTACTCTACTTTGGCCCCGCGGACAAACTGCGGGTCAAGTTCGTAACCTTCAGGATGCGTAATCACAAAATCCACGTCGGCCTCGTTCATAAAATCGGCAAAAGAATTGGGTACTGCTTGTGGCAAAGCTTTCGGGTGAGGCGCCCAAGTAAGCACGACTTTCGGTCTCGGTTTGGTTTTAAATTCTTCGATGGTAATCAAATCGGCGAAAGCCTGCAAAGGATGACCAATTGCGCTTTCCATGCTGAAAACCGGCCGGCCGGAATATTTAATGAATTGATTCAAAACCTTTTCACTATAATCATCTGCTTTGTTCTCAAATTGGGCGAAAGAACGCACGCCGATAATGTCGCAATAAGCCCCCATTACGGGAATGGCTTCTAACAGATGTTCCGTTTTATCGCCGTCCATCACGACGCCGCGCTCGGTTTCCAAACGCCAAGCGCCCTGATTTACGTCGAGTACCATACTGTTCATTCCCAGATTCATAGCCGCTTTCTGCGAACTTAACCGGGTTCGTAAACTCGAATTGAAAAACACCAGCATCACGGTTTTATTTTCTCCCAATGCCTTATAGTTAAAACGATTTTTTTTCACTTCCAGCGCTTCGAGAATCGCTGCATTTAAATCGCCTAAATCTTTTACATTCGTAAATGTTCTCATATTTTTTTATTCATTGTCCGGCGCAAAAGTACAACAATTTATCCGATTAAAGGCAAGTATTACTTTTTATTCCAACATCATATTGATATAAAGCTCCGAAATATCCGGCTTCCTGTCATTCAGCCGCTTAATCATTCCCCGTAATCCGGTCAAATGGTCGGGACTATTGAGAATTACAATTTCTTCCTGGGAATAATAATCGCAAATGGCTTTTAAAAACAGGTCTTTGACCTTTTGGTTTTGGTAAAAAAATTCTTTAATCCCAATTTTGTTTTTTTCTTGAAATGTAAATGCGATTCCCTGCTCATTGGCAAATAAAACGCCGTTTTCATCGAAAAAATCATGGAGGATTTGTTGGAATTGTTTTTCGGTTTTCAATACTACTTGGGGGATTTCGGATAGGAAACGGGAATAGGTGATGTAATATTGATTCCCGGCGGATTGCTTTGGACCGGCACTCTCGTAACGATGATCCGACGGATTTGTAAGATTTTTTGGAGGCAAAATTGTTTTATACCCGAATTTTGTGTAAAAATCGAACAACCATGCTTCCTGCGGAACCAGAAAAGTATAATCAAATCCTCTTGTCCGCATGATATCAAAGGAAGCAAACAATAATTCTTTCATGAAACCTTTTCGCCGGAAATCCGGATGAGTCATCGCTCCGGAAATGTAGCCGGCTTGAGAGATTTCTTCACCGTTTTTCAAAGTATAAGGAATCATTTGAAAAACAGCCGCCGTTTTTCCATTCTCAAAATAGATAAGCGTTTCATCGTTTTTATACACTTCGTCGAAGTAAAAATCAATGAAAGTATCCGTATCCATCGGGAAACAAAGTTTCCACATTTCTTTTAGACCGGACTTGTATTTGTCTTCTCCGAAGGAAATCATGAATCAGTTGGGTTGTAGTTCGCTTTTCCTGCGAAGGGAACCTTTTTCGAGGAGGATGGTGGGATAATAAGACAATTTCGCTTTGCGAAGCGATTCCAATCCCAAATCTTCTTCCCTGTTAATATAGAGATAATCAGCGCAATTGCGCTCGGCAAATTGCTGGTTTATCATCACAAAGCCTCCGTCTATTTCATACAAGCTTTTTTCGGCATGAACTCCGAAAGTATCTTTTGTCAACGGATGACCGTAGGAATAGGCTAAGATTTCTCCATTGATTCGCAGGGCGCCGCCGGTTAATCCCAGTTTTTCGAAATGCTCGAAAGCCCTATGGGTGGCGGTACATTCTTCGACTAAAGATTGTTCGCTGTTGCATCCCCCGTTTTCGGCGCACCAGCGCCTGTAAAGTTTCAAACAATCGGGAATAATTTCCTGTGTTATCGGGATATATTCCCATGTATAGCTTCGTTTAAATTTGTTGATGTGATTTCGTTTGGGTTGGTATTTTTTCCCTACGAGCGAGATCAAATCTTTGGAAGAATAAATATATTCGGACCAACTCCGGGTTTTTTTATAAATAAATTCTCCGGGCATACATTCTTCGATTAAATCGAACATTTCTTGAGTCACGGCAAATATCCGCAAAGGGATTTGCCGCGACTGCGCATCCAAGGTTAATTGTTCGATTGCTTTTTTCAAGTCGCCATCGCCAACCGGGAAAAGATAGTTCCAATGGTCATGCGTTTTGAAATAAAAAAACAGGAAATCGCCTTCAACGGCAAAAGATGTATTGTAAGAATTTTGCCAACAGAAGATGTTGGAAAAAGAGAAATCGCAGTTCCTGAAGGCTACTTTATCGAAAAATTTTTGTATTACCTCTTTGTCTTCAATTGTTACAGGTTTGAAATCAAGCATGTTTTACTATTATGTTGTTTTTGTCATTTTGTGACCGCAAATATACATAAAAGTCATCATATATCAAATTGTCGCATCGTATCGGGTGTATTTGACTACGTCGATTTTCAATTCATAACCGCAGGTCGAGACCTGCGGTGTTGGAAGCGTCGCTAACCTCTGCATGAATTGAAAATCGGCGGAGCCAAAGGCAGGACAGGCGGAGCGTTCGGAAGTCCTGCCTTTTAGGCAGAAGAGGTATGACCATTTTCTTTCCGCAGGTCGATGAGCTGCGGTTATGAAAATAATGTCCTTTCAGGACATAAAGACATTATTTCAACTGTGATTCGCATAAATCATTAACTTTATGCCCCGTTAGGGACGGAATGTTGGTAGAAAAATTTTATGC
>JAISWH010000156.1 GCA_031271125.1 Dysgonamonadaceae bacterium | reverse complement strand
GCCCGGGTTGGAGCCAGTCGGGCGGTCCCTGGATAGAACCCGGCCGGGCAATGCGCTACCTCGCTTTTGCCGATACCGTCGTAGCCGGCGGACAGACATTTACCGGAATTTTACAACCCAAAGACAGCATTTTCCATGATGTGAAAGTATTGGCATTTCCGATAAATAACGACCTTTACGAACGCGGCGCAACCCAAACCGGTTTCGTACCGGGTCATTCAAAAGCCGAAATCGCTATTTCGTTACCGAGACCCGAAAAAATGCGTACGCTCGTAATTCATCCCAACAATTATTTCTTTGGCGAATGTGAATTGCAGGCAAAAACAGGAACAGAGTACCGCACAATCAGGAAGTTTGAAGTTAACCGTTCGAACGATATGCTCAGCGTTGGTTGGGATAAACTGGCAAAAGTGCTGATAACTTTTCCCGAAACCGAAGCGCAGGATTTCCGCCTTATTTTCGATAACAAACGGCGCTCCGACGCTCATTTTTCGCTTACCCTTACCGCCGTGCAGGGTATTGAGCGTTATCCCGAAAAAACTTTGGCAAAAATGTTCCAATCGTCGCTTCCGCATTGGGATTCTTATCTCTGGAAAGAGGAAAGTGCAGACACGGCTCTTTCCGTTAATCCGGCCAATATAATTGATATTTCGGACAAATTGGCTACCGACGGCACGATTACTTGGGACGTCCCCGACGGAAACTGGGTGATTCTTCGTAGCGGAATGGCGCCCACAGGCACAACAAACGCACCCGCATCGCCCGAAGGCAAGGGACTTGAAGTGGATAAAATGAACAAGGGACACGTTGCCTACCATTTCGATCGGTTTATGGGCGAAGTGTTGCGCCGCATTCCCGAAGCCGATAGAAAATCGCTGAAATATGTCATTCAGGATAGCTACGAAATGGGCGGGCAAAATATGACCGACGGCATTCTCGAAGAATTTCAACAACGCTACGGCTACGATCCCACACCGTATTTACCTGCTTTACAAGGTATTTCAATCGGAAGTCCCGACCAATCGGATCGATTCCTCTGGGATTTGCGCCGCCTGATTGCCGATAAAATTTCCTACGACTTTGTGGGTGGTTTTGCCGAGGTGAGCCACAAGCACAATTTAAAGGTTTGGCTCGAAAATTACGGACATTGGGGATTCCCTGGCGAATTTCTGCAATACGGCGGTCAATCGGACGGCATTGGCGGCGAGTTTTGGGCAGGGCAGGGCAATGACCGCTACGAGCCGCGTGTGGCTGCCTCCTGCGGACACATTTACAACAAAAACGTAATTTCAGCCGAGTCGTTTACAAGCGGCGGCCAGGGTTACAAAATGTCGCCCAAGAATTTGAAATTTTTGCTTGACTGGTCGATGGCCGAAGGAATTAACGAAGCGATTCTGCACGTTTATATCCAACAGCCCTACGACAATGAAATTCCCGGAATTGACGCCTGGTTTGCCACCGAATTTAATCGCCATAACACTTGGTTCTCGCAAATGGACTTGTTTACCGACTACATTCGCCGTTCCAATTATATGCTCCGTCAGGGTTTGAATGTGGCTGATGTAGCGTATTTTATCGGCGAAGACGCTCCGAAAATGACCGGTATCCGTAATCCGGAAATCCCTCGTGGCTACGACTACGATTATATCAATGCCGAAGTCATCGAAAAAAATATGAAGGTCAAAGACGGTAAGCTCGTGTTGCCGCACGGAACCGAATATAAGGCGCTGGTGCTTTCTCCTCAAACAACCATGCGCCCGGAACTTTTGCGTAAAATAGAACAACTCGTAAAAGACGGCGCAACAATCGTCGGTACGCAAATTCCCGACCGTTCCCCAAGCATGGAAAATTACCCCAAAGCAGACGAAGAAGTGAAGAAAATCGCAAATAAAATGTGGGGAAACGCAGGAGCGGAAAATGTTTCCCAAAACAAAAAAATCCAATACGGCAAAGGCAAGATTTTCCACAATGCAACGTTGGAAGAAGTTTTTGCAGAGTTGAACCTGAAACCTGATTTCCTGACGGAAGAAGCGCCTAATGGGGAGGTTTCCGACAATGTCTTTGGCAAAGAAGTGATTAATAAACTTCCGCCCGTTCTCTATAACCACCGCACCGACGGTGACCGCGAGATTTATTTCGTTGCCAACCAGACCGAAAAACCAATCGAAATCAACGCCGCATTTCGTGTACAGGGCAAGCAACCCGAACTGTGGAACGCTACGGATGGCTCGGTACGTTTGCTGCCCAGCTTTTCGGAAAAGGACGGAATTACAACCGTTCCGCTGAAACTCGAAAATTTGGAAGGGTATTTTGTTGTGTTTAATGCGAAATCGGAAAATTCCGGCGCATTGAATTTGGCTGCTAATTTCCCCGCGCCGACGAAAAGCGCCGATATTTCTACCGGTTGGACGGTTGCGTTTGCCACAGACAGCGTTCATCGTGGTCTTGGAAATGCCGATTTTGCAGAACTGAAATCGTGGTCGGAAAACGAAAATCCGCAAATCAAATATTATTCGGGAACGGCCGTATATTCCAGGAAATTCAATTATCAAACCACCCCTGAAGGGGAGTTGAGTAATAGCCCCCTTCAGGGAGTTGGGGGTAATCGGATTTTCGTTGAATTTGAAAATGTTGCGGATATGGCGAAAGTGAAAATCAACGGACAATATGCAGGCGGCTGTTGGACTGCGCCTTTCCGTGTAAACATCACCGGTTTGCTTGTCGACGGCGAAAACACGATAGAAGTAGAAGTTGTCAACAAATGGGGAAACCGTTTGATTGGCGATTCCTTCCTGCCTTTCGAGCAGCGAAAAGTGCGCTCATACAGTACGGAATGGCGGCCTGATATGCCTTTGCAAGAGTCGGGGTTGATTGGGACGGTGAAGATTTTGGAATATAATAATGTAAAAATATGAAACACATATTATTTGTTTTCTTTATTGCTTCGGCAATAATTTCCTGCGAAAAAAAAACGGTCGCAGAATGGGTAGTAACGACTCCCGACGCCTCGTGGCAAACACAGAACGCGAGCGAAATTAAACCGGTAAAAACCGATTCCGCCGATGTGGAAATCCTGACCGACAGCGCCTTGCAAACCGTTGACGGTTTCGGCGCATGCTTCAACGAACTCGGTTGGACTTCTCTCGCTCTTTTGACCGACGCGGAACGTGAAACAATTTTCAAAGAACTGTTTACTGCCGATGGCGCAAATTTCACCATTTGCCGAATGCCTGTCGGCGCAAACGATTTTTCGCGCGACTGGTACTCCTACAACGAAACGGATGGCGATTTTGAGATGAAAAATTTCAGCATTGAAAATGACACGGAAACACTGATACCGTTTATCAAATCGGCGCAAAAATATAATCCCAATCTCGTGCTTTGGGCTTCGCCCTGGAGTCCGCCGGCGTGGATGAAAGACAATAAGCATTACGCTTGTGCGCCGCTTGGCAATTTCTTTGATCAGCGTTACATTACCGACATTAAACCCGAACAGTATCGCCGCGAGGGCTACAATATGTTTATAACGGAAGATAAATACTTTGCCGCTTATGCGCTTTATTTCCAAAAGTTTATCGAAGCCTACCACACCGAAGGAATCAATATCTCAATGGTGATGCCGCAAAACGAGTTCAATTCCTGCCAACCATTTCCGAGTTGTACCTGGCAGGCGGCTGCATTAGCCGAATTTACCGGAAAATATCTCGTTCCGGCGATGAAAAAACTCGATGTTGCAGTAGCGTTCGGTACAATGGAACGTCCTAATCCTGCACTCGTTGATACAATTCTTCATGCCGAAGGCGGCGACCAAATTACCGGAGTTGGTTTTCAGTGGGCGGGTCGCGATGCGCTTCCAAGTATTCACGAGCGTTATCCGCATTTGAAAATGTATCAAACCGAACAGGAGTGCGGTGACGGTCGTAACGATTGGGAAGGCTGCGCCTACTCGTGGGAGTTGATGAAGCATTATTTTACTTACGGTACAAACGTATATGATTACTGGAACATTTCGTTGCTCGAAGGTGGTATGAGCCGTTGGGGTTGGACGCAAAATTCGCTTGTAACTGTAAATGAGCAGGATAAAACCTACCGTTACACTTACGAATATTATTTGCTCAAGCATTTCAGTCATTATGTTTTGCCCGGAGCAAAACGGTTGGTGACCCGGGGCGCCTTTGACAACGCGCTGGCCTTCGGAAACGCAGACGGACGGGTGGCGCTTGTGCTGTACAATGCCGGTCAAACCGAAGTCAAACCTGTCATTAAGGCAGGGGACAAAACGTTTACGGTCACGCTTCAGCCCCAATCTATTAACACATTGATATTATGAGAGATAGTGATGTATATGACTTGCAGCAAACGGACGAAAACTCGTGGCAGGCTCGCTATCACGGAAATTACGGCAATTATACCATAAAACTCACTTTGGACGAAAGGTTTAATGTGAAAAAGTATTCGTGTAGCTGCCC
>JAISWH010000140.1 GCA_031271125.1 Dysgonamonadaceae bacterium | reverse complement strand
TACTGCTCGGCGTTCATCACTTTCGGAATGCGCGAAATGCTTTGAATGGAGTTTTGGAAATCATAGCTGATGGAGGTTTTGCCTGCCATCCCTTTTTTAGTTGTGATCAGCACCACGCCGTTGCCGGCTGCGATACCGTAAATAGCCGCCGAAGCCGCATCTTTCAACACTTCCATTGATTCGATGTCGTTCGGGTCAATGCCGCCGATACCGTTTGTAGCAATTCGTCCGTCCACCACATACAGCGGTGTGCTGCCGTAATTGGAACTCAATCCGCGAATACGTACGTCGGGCGATGCACCCGGTGCAGCCGAGCCCTGTACAATCTGTACCCCTGCCGTTTTCCCCTGCAAAGCCTGTTCGGGGCGGGTAATGGTGCGGTTCCGGATGTCTTCCGCCTTTACTTGCGAAATGGCGCCTGTGACGGAACTCTTTTTTTGTACACCGTAACCGACAACTACTACTTCTTCCAATGCTTTTGTATCTTCCTCCATCGTAATGTTCAGGATTCCTTCTATCGCTCGTCTTTCCTGAGGAACATAGCCGATATAAGAAAAAACGATTGTAGCGCCGGAACGAACGGTAAGCGCGTATGCTCCGTTAACGTCTGTTGTTATCCCGTTTGCGGTTCCCTTTTCGACGACGCTTACACCAATCATAGGTTCGTTGTTTGCGTCGGTTACTTTTCCTGAAATCTTTACCTGATTTTGCGCAGATAAAAAACTCACATTCATTAAAAGAAGGCAAAACAGGATTGTTTTCCTTCGCATCTGATTCCAAATCATTTTTACCATCTGTTCAGTATTAATTTAAGTTAATATAAATTGAATTTTCCGTTCATATTATACATTTATTATTTCGCATCCCTGTAGATTAGAATTTTACAAAATTAAGAAAAACAATATGCACAAACTGTCTGTGGTATTCAAATGATTTATTGAATTGTGCAAATGATTTGTCTATTTGTTCAAAAATTGTCGTATTTTATCAAAAATAGAATTGGATAATTGGATAGGTGTTTTGGAGTTAAAATGTTTGAGTATTTTTGTAAATAATTACCGGAAATTGTACTTTTGCCTCACAATAAAATAAAAGAATATGACATTTGACGAATTAGACAAAATATTATCCCGTGGTGAAGACCTGCATCATGAGTTCAAGAAAGCCGATGGAAAAGTTCCTTTGAGCTTTTACGATACTGTTGTAGCGTTTCTGAATCGTGAAGGAGGAACCATTGTTCTGGGCGCTGATGACGCCGGTAATATTACCGGCATCAACCCCAGTGCGGTTGAGCAGATGAAAAAAGATGTGATTACGGCTTTAAATAACAAAGATGTGATTAATCCTCCGGTTAACTTTCCAGTTTATCAACTGATTGGAAATGGGAAAACGGTATTGTGCGTTAAAATTCCGGTTAGTTCACAAATTCATAATCATTCCGGCGTTATTTTTGATCGGGAGAATGACAGCGACATCCGCATTGAAGACAACGCCCGCATCTCGGAACTTTATTTTCGTAAACGCAGTCATTTTACTGAAAACGAAATCTACCCATACTTGTTTTTAGATGATTTGGATGAGAAACTATTTGATAAAACCCGCGCTTTTATCCGTTCTGTTAATCCGGCACATTCTTGGTTGTCGGCAAGCAATATGGATATTTTACGTTCCTGCGGATTTTATCAGAAAGATATTCACAGCGGAAAAGAGGGATTGACGCTTGCTGCCGCCCTTGTTTTCGGAAAAGATTTGACGATTCAAAATACCGTTCCTGCATACAAGTTTGATATTTTAGTGCGAATCAAAGATTTAGACCGCTACGATGACAAATTAACTTTACGTACCAACCTGATAGATACTTATATTCAGGCTATGGATTTTCTGAAAACCCGCGCTTATTTGCCCGATAAATTCTATCTTGAGGGCGACTTACGGAAAGACCTTAGGGAGTTGATTTTTCGCGAGGTAGTGGCAAACGTCATTGTACATCGCGAATACACAAGCGCATTTCCGACCACGATTGCCGTTTACAACAATCGTGTGGAAGTGAGTAACCCAAATAAAACGCTGTTTCGAGGCGTATTGTCACTGAATACTTTTAATCCGTATGCCAAGAATCCGAATATACGTAAATTTTTCTCGGAGTTCCGCTGGGCTGATGAAATCGGTTCCGGCGTGAAAAATGTGTATAAATACCTTTGGCTATATGCACAATCGCGACCGGTGTTCAAGGAAGATGATTTGTTTCGCACCAAAATTTCACTCGTCAGTACAATATTGGGCAAAGAGAAGGCGGCGGCTTTCATGGAATTGGTTGGCTTGGACAAATTTCGTTTGAATGACGAAACCATTTCCGCTATTGAGTCGTTGGAACTCGCTCCCGAATATATGGAAATAGAAGATTTCGATGAGTTGTTTTTCAAAAAGGGGTCATGTTGGAGTGAAAAAGGGAGCATGTTGAAAAAACTCAGATTATTGATAAACAATAACTTACAAATTGATGATTTTAAAAAGGGGTCATGTTGGGCCGAAAAAGGGGTCATGTTGTTTGATAAAAGAACAGCAACCATCTTTAGATTTTTGTTGATATGTTTAGTTCCTCAGAAAAGAGATGATATTTTCGAAATTATGGAAATTCGGAGCCGAGATAAATTTCGTGAGCTTTATATGAATTTCTTACGCGATGAGGGTTTTATAGAATATACTGTCAAAGACAAACCTAAATCAACCAATCAGCGTTATATCACCACCGAAAAGGGCAAACGTTTTTTGGGAGGATTTGAATTATGAAATAAACGCGCCAAATGATACGATTACTGTTATATTGCCTTCTTGCCATGCCGTTCTGTGCCACGCTTTCCTGCAACTCGCAACTATCGGACAAAGCGCCCGAAAACCGATCGCTTATCATCTCTCCGGAAATTTCCAATCAGCAGATCACCGCCTTTGCCGAAGACAGTCTTGGACATATCTGGATCGGTACGTCGCGCGGACTCAATAAGTTTAACGTACACGAGTTTCAACAGTATTTCAACACCGACGATTCGCTGAGCCTCTGTTTTGACCAAATTTCCCGGATTTTCCGCGACAGCCGGAACCGCTTGTGGATAGGCACGCGGGGCGGTCTTTGCCGTTATACCGAAAAGGATTGTTTTGAACGGATTCCGATTGAAAGTTATAGCCAAAATATCGTGGAAATGCTGGAGGATTCCGAAGGCAGGATTTTTCTCAACATGGTTGAACAACTCTGCAAATATCAACCGGAAGAAAATCGCGTTACGGTAGTGATTCCTAATTTCGATGTGGATAAAAATTGGTCTACGCGTTGTTTCATTGATAAATCGGGACAACTTTGGGCGGTGAGCAGCAACACGATCCGCTGTTACGAAACTTCAAATCTTAAATTATTGAAAAGCACGTCGTTACAAACTCCTGCGCATTATGCTTTCATGCAGGACAATGGCGTATTGTGGTTGCCGTGGGGAAATAGACTCACAATGTACGACACACGTAATGACAAGTATTTACCCATTCCCGATGCCATTCGCAAACATCCGAGGCTTTTGGAGTCGATTATCACACAGATTTATCCGTATTCCGATTCGGCTTTGCTCATCAATACGACCAACGGACTGTTTTTGTACAATCTTGCCAATCAAACGGTTGTCTATCAAACGGAAGATGGTTTTCCGTTTAATGCGCCTAATTCCAAAATAACCACGATGTTTACCGACTCGCAGAAAAACCTCTGGATTGGCACTGTCGATCAGGGCTATATGGTAAAATACAGCTATAAAGAACGTTTCAATGCCAATAACTATCTTTTTTCGCATTTTGAAAACAAATCGGTTACGGCGATGGCCGCCGACAAAAGCGGGAATCTTTGGTTGGCAACTGCAATGAATGGCGTTTTCATGTATAATGCCGAAAACAAGACCGTTTATCCGATAGAAACACAGCAATTTCTGCGAGCGGAAGAGAAATTTTTCATCAACCGGGTGACCAATATTTTCATCGACAACGAAGGTTTTTTGTGGCTGATGTCGGAAATGAACCGGATTTTGCGTTGCCGCTATGCCAACGGGCAGCTGCATTTGGAAAAGGAATACTGGTTGCCTACGGGCGGATCGTTATCCATGATGCAGGACGCTGCCGGCAATTTCTACATTGCGGGATTTAACGAAAATGTTTACGTCATGCGCAAAGGTGAAACACAATTTACGCCACTCACGCTTTTTTCGCCGCATTATGTTTTCACCAACAAAATTATCCGGCTTGCCGACGGTAATATTTTACTCGGCGCTTTTGCCGAAAACCTGGTTTTGATTTCGGACGGCGGAAAAACCGTGAAACGCATTGAAGTATTGCAATACATCAAAAACTCTGTTTTTGTGCCGACTGCACTTTTTGAAGATTCGGCGGGCGACATCTGGTTTGGTACGATGTACAACGGTTTATTCCGTTATTCGCCGAAGACAGGAAGTGTGGAAGCGTTCGGAGGAACCGCTTGCCGCGATATTTGTGAAATTTTGGAAGACACGCAAAGAAATCTATGGATAAGTACGCTTTTCGGATTAAGCAAATATGACCGCGCAACCGGAAAAATCGTCAATTACTACAAAAGCGACGGTATCGGCGGAAACCAGTTCAACGAACGAAGCGCGTGCCGAACCAAAGACGGAACGCTGATTTTCGGCGGGACGCACGGATTGACTTTCTTCAATCCCGCCGAACCGGCTGAAAAGCGACATATCCCGTTGCTGTTTGAAAACCTGAAAATCAATAATAAACCCGTTTTTCCGTACAACAGCCCAATCATTGATAAACATTTGTCATACAATCCGACAGTTCGCTTGAAACATAACGAAAATAACATTACCGTTTCGTATTCGGCCTTGGATTACGCCGAATTTCCCCGCGTGCGTTTTTTCTGCAAAATGGAAAAGGAAGGCGTTGATAGAGAATGGGTTGACTTGAGCAATTATCGTGAATCCTATTTCTCAAATATCCCTCCGGGAAAATATACTTTCAGCGTAAAAATTACCAATCATGACCAAACCGTTATGGAAGCCGAAAACCAATTATCAATCATCATTTCGCCGGCGCCTTGGTGGAGTTGGTGGGCAAAATGTCTTTATGTTTTACTGATAACGCTTTTGGGAGTAATTACTTATAACATAATTCATAACATTCGGGTCAATAAAGCCGCTATCCGTCGTGAACAGGAAGAAAAGGAACAGGAAAAGCGGATTAATAAAATGAATATGAATTTTTTCACCAATGTTTCGCACGAATTTCGCACGCCGCTCACCATGATTTCGGGTCCTGTCATGCAACTTTGCGGCGACGGTTCCATTACGGGCGATAACAAGAAAATGCTTTATATCATCCAACGTAGCGTGAATCGTATGTTAAAGTTGGTCAACCAATTACTTGATTTCAATAAATTGGAATACGACGCGCTGAAACTTCGCGTAAAACGTTCCGATATTGTTTCGACGCTTGTACAAATAAGCGATATTTTTCGCGTAAATGCCGAAAACAAGCAGATTACCATGCTGTTGTACGGATTGGAAAATTCGTATATCACGTGGATTGATAGCGATAAAGTGGAAAAAATTGTAGGAAACCTGTTTTCCAATGCGCTGAAATTCACGCCTGCCGGTGGGAAAATTATCCTTTTTTTCGATATAATCAACCGGGCGGAGGCGGCGGAAAAATTTCCGTTAACAGAAAAAGACATTAGCTCCGAGTATGTTAATATCACAATTGCCGATTCGGGGCGCGGCATACCCGAAGACAAATTGGAAAAGATTTTTGAACGTCATTACCAGATAATCGACCAAGACAAAGGTACTTATAATTGGGGTACGGGCATCGGGCTGTATTATGCGCGACGGCTTGCCGAACTTCATCACGGTTATATCCGCGCCGCTAATCGCGATGACGATGGAGCCGCGTTTACGGTGATCCTGCCGGTCGCCGACGAAGCGTATTCGATGGAAGAAAAAGAAGCGGATAAAGAGGAACAAAATGCAGTTTTCCCGCTTCAAACGCAAAAACAGTTGGGTGAAATGAAAACCGGCGGCAACGAAAAACATCGTTACAAACTTTTGGTTGTAGACGATGATACGGAAGTCGGACATTATTTAAACATATTGCTTTCTGCTGATTATAAGGTGATTAACCGTTTCGATGCCGACAGTGCGATGAAAACCGTCGAGGAAGAAGCGCCCGATTTGATTATCAGCGATGTAGTGATGCCCGGCGTCAGCGGATACGAATTATGCCGGAGAATAAAGGACGACTTGCAACTTTGCCACATTCCGGTGATTCTCGTCACCGCAAAAACGACGGTTGAAAATCAGGTCGAAGGATTGGATGCAGGCGCCGACGCATACGTTACCAAGCCTTTTGACCCGTATTATCTCACGGCTTTGATAAAATCCCAACTGAAAAATCGTGAAAATGTTCGTAAACTTTTGGGCAGGAAAACCAAAACGGATAAGATGGATAAAGACATGCTTTCACCTCAGGATAAAGCTTTTATGACTGAACTTTACCGTTTGATGGAAATCGAGTTGTCCAATTCCGAGTTGAATATTACCCGAATGACGGAAGTGCTGAAAATTTCGCGTACCAAACTTTATTACAAAATCAAAGGTTTAACAGGAAATAATCCGAATGTTTTTTTTAAGACGTATAAGTTGAATCGCGCCGCCGAATTATTGCAGGAAGGGAAATACAATATTTCCGAGATTGCCGATATTACAGGTTTTAGCACTTTGTCGCATTTTTCGGCGAGTTTTAAGAAACAGTTTGGGATTAGTCCGAGCGAATACAGCTGAGGAAATTAAAAAAACATAGCCTTTATGTGATTTTTTGCATGTTTATGCGAATAATTAAACAAATGTCGTAAGAAAATGAATCAGTTTGAAAAGCGGGACTCTTTTGTTGAAGTCGTACAAACACATAAAGGGATTATCTACAAGATAGCAAATGCTTATTGCCGTTGCGCCGAAGACAGGGAAGACCTTGTCCAGGAAATACTTATACAGCTATGGAAGTCGTTTGATACTTATTCCGACCGCTACCGGTTTTCGACTTGGCTTTACCGGATTGCGCTGAATACATCTATTTCTTTTTACCGGAAAAGTTCAACTCG
Organism: Dysgonamonadaceae bacterium; assembly: GCA_031271125.1. Lineage (GTDB taxonomy): Bacteria > Bacteroidota > Bacteroidia > Bacteroidales > Azobacteroidaceae > Azobacteroides. Next base: position 696 of record JAISWH010000140.1, on the reverse strand, counting down.
CAAATCCTTGTTTTCAGGCAATTTGGGCGCTTTTTTGAATTTTCCCGACACGGACGAAAACGATGAGACCGAAAGCAACATCACTTTACTCTACCGATTTATTTCCGAATTTGGCGACTTGGACAAAGCCTTGATAATTCTTTATCTGGAAGAAAAATCCTACAAAGAAATTTCATTCATCATAGGCATATCCGAGACCAATGTGGCGACAAAAATCAGCCGCTTAAAAAAGTTACTGAGGAAAAAATTTTCCGACAATGACGTTTGTATTTCTTAATTTTTAATTGAAAAAAAATGGAAGAACAGGAACTTATTCATTTATGGAAAGCTCAAAGCAAAAAGATTGAGCAAACCTTGCAGATTAACAGTCATCTGTTGAAAGAGTTAACTAATTTTAAGGTGCAAAAGTCCTTAAACTCTCTGATTCGTTTCATGGCCTGGGGCATCGTTTCTTTTGTGCTTTATATTGCACTTTTAGTTTTCGGATTGTATGTTGCATTAAATGTTACCATTCATACACATACTACCGCAGGACTTTATTTCATCGTATCGACATTCTGTATTATTGTAGTGAATGTCAAAGGATTATCCGATTATATCCGCCATCTGGTCATGGCAAACGAGGTTGATTTCTCAGGTAGTGTAGTTGCCATTCAGCAGCAGTTGGCAAAAATCCGGCTTTCCATTCTCTACCAT
>JAISWH010000124.1 GCA_031271125.1 Dysgonamonadaceae bacterium | reverse complement strand
GGACGGTACATCAGGGGGAGGATATCTGTTTCTACCAACATTATGTCCCTACGGGACATGAAATCGAACCGTTACATGCTATTTATTTCGTGTGCCTAAACATTTAGCAAACGCCCCGCCGAGAGCAGGACATTTGCTTGTGCCGATAAACTGACATAAACTCTATATAATTACAATCCCCGTTGTATTCGACAGGCACGACGCGATATAAAACTTGCGTAACATGAGTTATTCACAAAGACACAAAGTTTTTATACTTCATGCGGTATATTTTGTGCATAAGCAAAACCATACCGCGTGAAATATAATATGATCATCATGGGAAAGAAACAATAACTCGGAACGGCAATTGAACAAATGCAGGGAAGAACGGCATCGCGGGAAACAAAAAAACAAAGACACCCCAAATATACCGCAAATGGGGTATTGCGGCACTAAAATAACTCATCGTATCTTTGTCAAAGATTTAGAACGAAATATTTTTCATACGTGATTCATACAATCAATTAATTAACGAAGAGCGTCCTCCCACTCTCTGCAGAAATTTTGGACAGGAGGGCGCTTAATTTAAAACATGTAAAATTATGACAAAAGCAGTACATTTTTTGCTGTTAGCCGTTATTTTCTTCCCGTTTTCCGGCTATGCGCAGGGAAGCGATGTGGAAATTAAGGGAAAGGTTCTGGATGAACAAACACAGGAACCTGTTATTGGAGCCAGCGTTACGCTCGTCGGCTCAAAGGAAGGAGTCGTTAGCGATGTGAATGGGGGGTTCTCCCTTACCGTCCGGTCGCTTCCGGCAACTGTTTCGGTCGATTACCTTGGCTATAAAAGGCAGGAAGTCGACGTCTATGAGGCTGCCGAACCGATTATCGTGCAACTCAGTGGAAGCGCCAATTTCCTGAACGAAATCGTTGTGGTGGGGTATGGGACGCAGAAACGGAAAGAATTGACGGGGTCTGTTACTTCTATTTCCAAAGAAACGCTTTCGCAGGTAACTACTTCATTTGAAAGCCTGATTGGAGGCGCAGTCTCCGGATTGAATGTAACGCAGACTTCCGGGCAGCCGGGCGCGGCGTTTAATATCCGTATTCGCGGCGGGAACTCGGTTATCGGCGGGAATGAGCCGCTGTATGTGGTTGATGGCGTTATTATTTACGATGATGCCTCGTCGTCGGTTACGTCGGCAGGCGTGAATCGTGTTGCGGGACGCCTGGATCCTTTGGCTTCCATCAATCCCCGCGATATTGAGTCTGTCGAAGTATTGAAAGACGTTTCGGCGACTGCTATCTACGGCTCACGAGGTTCCAACGGCGTTATTATCATTACTACCAAAAGCGGTAAAAAAGGGAGAAACAATATTGAATATCAATACAATATTGGCGTACAAAAAGTAAGTAAACAACTGGATTTGCTGAGCGCCAAAGACTGGGCGGAATTGAATTGGGAAATCTATCCATCAACCACTTTAGACCCGGGACCGTATAAGGATTGGTCTCCGGCACAGTTTGATGCTTTGGGCGAAGGCGTCGACTGGCAGGATGCCGCCCTCCGTACCGCCACATCCCACACACACCAGTTGACCGTCAGCGGCGGCGATGAAAAAACGCGATACCTGCTGTCGGGTAATTTCACCGACCAGGATGGTATTATTCTGAATACGAATTTCCGCCGCTACACAGGACGTTTTAATTTTGAACGCGACCTGTTCAAAAACCTCACCGTCGGGCTTATCGGCAACGCCGGCAAACTTACTCAGAACGGGCTGGCAGATTATGCAGGCATAGAAACCGGAAGCGCATCCAACTCGCTGGGCTACGTGATACTTATCCCCCAAACGGTTCCGATTTACAATTCCGACGGAAGTTTTAACTACAACAACGTTCACGAAAAAGGCGACTTGCGTTATGGCGACCGTACCGTAAACGCCATATCCGACCTGGTGAATACCGTATCCCAAAACATAAGCAATTCCTTAACAGGCAATTTTTATGTGAATTACGATATTGTGCCTGCGTTGAGATTAAAGGTAGCTGCCGGAGTTAATCTGAATAATTCTACGCAAAACTTTTTCGGTCCATCGTCGTCTGCCGCAGGTTTCCTCGCCAAAGGTTACGGGTCGGTCGGAAACAAACGCAGCGATTCGTGGCAATATGAATATACGTTGAACTATAACAAACTGATAAATGATATTCATGCGCTCAACATCCTGGCAGGATACAGTACGCAAACGACCCTCGTGGAACGCACTACGGTTTCATCAACCAAATTTTCAAACGAAACATTGTCGTTTCACGGTTTGCAATCCGGCGAAGGACTTTTGACGCCAGTCACAGCCGGTTCGGAATCGGTATTAAATTCCGTGCTGGGACGTTTGAATTATACGCTTAACGGGCGGTATAATCTCACGGCTACCTTGCGGGCCGACGGTTCGTCGCGATTTGCTTCGGGACACAAATGGGGATATTTTCCCTCGCTGGGTTTATCCTGGAACGTGAACGAAGAATCGTTCCTGAAAGGCAACAGGGCGATTAACGAATTGAAATTGAGGGCGAGCCTGGGAACGGTAGGTAATCAGGAAATCGGCGATTACAGGTATGCGGAAACTTACAGTGCGGTTAAATATTCGTTCAACAACAAGATAGTGGTAGGTTACGTACAGGACAACCGCGCCAGTCCGGATTTGAAATGGGAAACGACCACGCAGTATAACGCGGGACTTGATTTGAAATTATTCTCCCGCATCAACGTAGTCGCAGACGCTTATTATAAGGAAACTTCTGACCTGTTGCTGAATGTTCCCGTCGAAAATACAAGCGGTCATACCTCGCAACTCAAAAATGTGGGAAATATCGTCAATAAAGGCGTTGAACTTGAAGTGAAAGGATTGATTCTCGATCAAAAAGATTATTCGTGGACGGTTGCTGCCAATATAGCCAAAAACATAAACAAGGTAACGAATGTGGCGATCGGTTCCGGCTATGTTATTTCGGACAACACGATATTGAAAGAAGGCGAGGCTTTCGGCTCTTTCTACGGGCTGGTTTTCGACGGAATAGTACAAAGTGAGGCGGAAGCGGCAGCAGCCCCTGTGCCGAGCCGGAATCTGGAAAACAACACGAAGGTACAGCCGGGCGATGTAAGATACAAAGACCTTGATCCGGAGAATGGTCTTAACAGGATCGACCTCGACCATGACCGTACCGTACTGGGGTCGCAGCAACCGGATTTCATCTATGGTTTTTCGACAAGTTTCCGGTATAAAACTTTGAGGAAAGAAATCAATATCCCTTTCTATACTGCTTTCCCCATCGTTCCACTTAACAGAAACGCCGTTTAAGTGATTGTTGATAAAATCTTTGTCGTCATCAAATTTTATTTTATCACTTATTTTTTTAGCAATGGACTTCAACAAAGTAGATTTTCCTGTTGAACGCCCACCAATAATTGTATTCAGATTTTCGTTAAGATAAATTGTTCCATTCCAAAATCCGTTTTCGTTCAATATAACAGAGTCAATAACTTGATAACCTCTTTTTTCATCAGGTTTATCCTGTTGAATTTTCACTCTTTCGTCTGGTTCATAAAGAATCTGCATTAATCCATTGAAAGTTAAATCTGCTTTAATCCAACAGAAACGGTTATTGTCAGGATTGAACATCTTATCTTCGGTATGTGCATCTGAACCGTGAATGCACGGTTTTAGAGAGCCACATTTTTGTTTAACGCTGTCAGGAGTATGTAATGCATTTTTTCCTGCAAAGAATAGAGTATCATTATCATTACCCGAAAAAATGCAATCAGATATTTGATAAATAGTTTTTCTTACGCCGTCTAATGAGCCATTGTCATTTTCAAATAAATCATAATGTTTTTGAATTGCAGAAGCACCGTCGTTACTTGAATTACTTACTACAACAATCACATTTTCGCGTAAAGTTGGATTATTTGAAAGTAGTTTTTTTAAGTTTTCGTGAGAAAGAACAAAATTATCAATGCCTTTTTTGTACGCAATATTATCATCTGAAATTGTATTGTCTAATGATTTACCCAATGATATAATCCCCTGTCTATTCATTAAGAAGTCTTGTGTTCCGCTTACATATTTCAACGAGTTGAAAAAGTTGTTGTCTATTTCAGACACATAAGAAGGGTTAAAAATGCAATGGATATTTATCAACCTACCTATGTCGGTTACAGGCAACAATCTTAATTCTATATTGGGCAAAAGAAAAATCTCTTTTATTTTTGATTTATTTTCTTCTGAAAAAGAAGTATTAGAATCAATGTTGTTTTGAAACTCACTTACTTTTTTATAATTGTCAATGCTAAAATAATCTGTAATTCCAATTGATTTTATGTCTTTTTCAATGGCTTTATTAAATAAGGCAATACAAAACGTATCAAAATCCGCACTTGTAAATTGGTCGTTTTTACTTGTGCCTTTTGTATGAATGTGCAAATCCCATTTGCGCCACTCTGAACCTTTTGTATTTGTCATATTGTTATTTTCCATCGTCTTACTTTTGAAGATTTTGTTTTGCAATTTTCAATACATCATTCGACAATTCTTTTTCATCTGCAACCACTGCGGTTACTTGGTCTGCGAGCCAAAGTTTAAGTAGTTCTTCGTAGTCGGCTTGTAATAGTTCGGCAATAATTGAAATATGCTCTTTTCGCGCACGGCGTTCCCCTCTCTCTATTTTGCAATAAGAAGCGGTATCAATATCCATCGCTGCCGCCAATTTTCGCTGTGGAATTTGGCGGTCTTCGCGTAACTGTTTTATTCTATCGTTGAACATCATAACCTTGAATTTATATGTCTTGTAAATTTTCGGCAAAGATACAAAAATAATTTGAGTTTCTTCACTGCACAAATTCTTTTTGAATATTTTTTTGTGCTAATTTCTATTTTGCAGCCTTTTATTTGTCGTATTGCAGTATTTCAGTAATGAATTGCTGCTGTGTTGTCGTATTGATTTACTGAATCACTGTCGTATGGTTTACCACCTAATTCCTCGCCGTTTCTTCTTTTTCGTCTGTGTTTGTCGTTGCAATGCCGCCTCGTCAGCGTCGTAATCCGATGTCAGCGCTGGAATGTCGGGCAGCCCGCCAATGATGCCGGTTGCGGTTTCGAGGATTGTTGATTGGTTTTGTGGTGCAAAGTGCTTTTGTTCAAAGTGTTTCGGATTTGTTGTTTTGCCGTCGATGTTTTGTCCGTAATGCAGGAACAGTGAGCGCAGCTCAAACTCTTTACCGATTTCCGATGCTTTGAACGTTTCGCCGTGAAATTGGCGCTCCGGGAAACCGGCTCGGAATCTTTTCGGGGTATATGCTCTCTTATGATGCTGTTTTTAATTGTGTTAATACTTCGTGAATTATATTGTTTTTAAGATTTTTACTTACTGCTGTTGCGTTAATTTCCAATATTTTGTTGTAATATATTGACATACACATATATATAATCGTTCTTTGATTTTTCGATTTGAATTGACATACTTTTGCTCAAAAAGCAAAAAGG
>JAISWH010000118.1 GCA_031271125.1 Dysgonamonadaceae bacterium | reverse complement strand
GAAATTTGTCAACTATTGGTTCGACAGCGGCACGAGTACAATGATTGCTAAATATTTGAAGAACAAAAATTTAACGGTTGAGCAATTTCACAATTATCCTGTTTCGGAAGATTTTGTCCGTAGCCCGGGCGAAATGGATTCCACACCGCCCGAAGGATTTCTGTATCAGGGCGGTTTTCTGACTTTACGCGAGGGAACAGTCGACGATTTCGCGCTGGACTATCCGAATAAGGAAGTGCGGAACTCCATGTCGCGGTTGGTAACTCAAAAATATCTGGAAGACAGGGATGAAAGTTGGACACGCTGTCGTAGCGACTTGCTTCGGGCGTTGTTGTCAATTGATTATGAAAAATTTGTCGCCGTCTTGAATCGTTTGTTGGCAAATATCCCCTATACCGATTTTGATTTGGCGGCACGGCAAAGTATTTCGGACAATGCTTATAATCTGACCACGCAGGAGTGGCTTTACCGTTCTTCTATTTTAGCCTTTTTCCAAGGATGCGGCGTAATCGTTTTCGGCGAACTGCAATCCAACAAAGGACGTAGCGACATCGTTCTTTCTCATAAGGGGAATACCTGGATTCTTGAGATTAAAGTCGCTTTCAAAAGCGAAAGCCCCGCCGCCAAAGCCGAAGAAGCCTTGCGGCAAATTGTTGAAAAAAACTACAACAAACCTTATCCCGATGCAATAGGTGTGGGCCTTGCTATTGATGATAATGCAAGGCAGATTACGGAATATCGAATGACAAACAGGAAATCCTGAAGCTGCGGTAGTTAAATACCCCAAATCAAATTTGGTTTATGTAATAAATAAGTGTTACCTTTGCAGCCGATTTTACAATGAGAAAATAAATTCATGCTGACAGTAGAAAAAATCGGAGGGACTTCGATGTCCCAATTCGGTGATTGCCTGAACAATATTATTATAGGTAATCGCAAGGGAAATGAGTTGTATAACCGGATTTTTGTCGTATCTGCTTACAACCATGTTACGAACTGGCTTCTGGAACACAAAAAGACCGGTGAGCCGGGGGTTTATGCTAAGTTTCTCAACAATGAAAATTATGAACTCGCATTGGACGATTTGTGTGGTAAATTGACGCAGATCAATGATCAGTTCAAGTCCATCGGTCTGAATGTTTCCGAAGCGGACCGTTTTATCCGTTACCGGATTGAACAGGCGAAAACTTATCTTTCGTCCATGTACAAAGTCCTGACTTCGGGCTATGTGGAAAAAACGAATCTTTATCTGGCTGCCCGCGAAATTCTGGCGTCCGTGGGTGAAGCTCACTCCGCATGGAATTCCGTCAATATATTGAATAACAATGGAATTAATGCGACTTTCATTGATTTGTGCGGATTCAACGACAACGAAGCGCTGACTATCGACGAACGCATTCGGAAGGCTTTCCGCGATATTGACTTTTCAAAGACTTTGTGCGCGGCAACAGGTTATACCAAAGGTACGGAAGGAATTATGCGTGCATTCGACCGCGGATATTCCGAAGTGACATTTAGCAAAATAGCGGTGGAGGTGAAGGCCGGCGAAGCCGTTATTCACAAAGAATATCATCTTTCGAGCGCAGATCCGAAAATTGTCGGTGTCGAAAAATCAATTCCCGTTGGAAAAACAAGTTATATCATTGCCGATCAATTGGCTGATGTGGGTATGGAAGCGATTCATCCCAAGGCGGCTAAACCCTTGGAATTGGCCGGAATAAAAATCCGTATCAAGAACACTTTCGAACCGGAGCATCCGGGAACGGTGATTTCCAAAGACTATATTTCGCCCGAACCGAAAATTGAAATTGTCTCGGGAACCGACAAAGTCATTGCTTTTGAAGTCCACGACCCTTTGATGGTCGGCGAAGTCGGCTATGACTTGAAAATCATGGAAATAATGAAGAAATACAAGGTAAGCTATATCCTGAAATCGACGAATGCGAACAGCATTACGATGGTTGTGAACGATAAATCTTGCGTACACAAGATGTTGAACGAGTTGCGGGAAACAGTTTATCAACTGACGGTACGGCCGGTAGCTATCGTCTGCGCTATGGGAACAAACATTGCCCGTCCCGGATTTTTATACCAAGGGACTAAAGCGCTGTACGAAAAAGGCATCAATATAGAGTGTTTCGGACAATCATTGAAACAGGTCAATATGCAGTTTGTGATTGCCAGAGACAGGTATGCCGACGCCGTCATTTCGTTAAACGACGCATTGTGTATCAATAATTTTGAAAAATAAAAAAATATGTTTTCTCTGTTTAATTTTAAAGACTTGGTAAGCGCATTTATTGTGCTTTTTGCGATTATCGACGTGACGGGCAGTTTACCCATTTTTGTCGATTTACAAAGCAAACAAAAGACATTCAGTCCGTTCAAAGCCTCGCTTTTTTCCTTCCTTATCCTTTTGGCCTTTTTCTTTGTCGGCGAAGGGATTTTACGCTTGTTCAATGTAGATGTATCGTCCTTTGCGGTAGCCGGCGCATTGGTTATTTTTGTAATCGCTTGCGAAATGACTTTCGGTTGGGAGCTTTTCAAAATGGATGGTCCGGGCGGTTCGGCGACCATTGTTCCGGTTATTTTCCCGCTGCTTGCGGGGCCGGGCGCTTTTACAACTTTGCTTTCGTTGAAAGCCGAGTTTAGTTCTCCGGCTATTATTGCCGCTTTACTACTGAATATGGTTATCGTTTTCTTCGTTCTACGAAACGTAAGCATCGTTGAAAAATTAATTGGTTCCGGCGGGATTTATGTGCTTCGTAAATTCTTTGGAATTATCCTGCTGGCTATATCGGTCAAACTTTTTATCGGAAATATTACTCCGTTATTATCCTCCACGGCCCCCTAAAAGGGAGGTGAAGCAGCGAGTATGAACAGGACGCTACGGCAGTCCCCCCTTCAGGAGGTAATAGCAAAACAGAAATTTTTTTAATAATCAAACATGAATTGGATAACAGAACTATTTACAGGTGAGGGAGTTGCCCACACCGTTTTATTATTTGCTTTAGTCATAGCCTTAGGAATCGGTCTCGGTAAAATCAAAATATTCGGGATTTCTTTAGGAATTACTTTCGTTCTTTTTGCGGGAATTTTGGCTGGACATCTCGGATTAAAAGCCAATCATGAAATTTTACACTTCATAAAAGAATTCGGCTTGATTCTTTTTGTATATTCCATCGGCTTACAAGTCGGGCCGGGCTTTTTTTCTTCTTTCAAGAAAGGAGGGATTACGCTCAATATGTTAGCCCTGTCCGTTGTGCTGTTGGGAGTTGCGATAACCATCATCATTCATTACGTTCAGGACATTCCCATGCAAACCATGGTCGGTATCATGTCGGGTGCGGTCACGAATACGCCGGGTTTGGGGGCTGCCCAACAGGCTTTTTACGATATCTCTCACGGAACAAACGATTCGAGTATTGCCTTGGGTTATGCGGTAGCTTATCCTTTGGCGGTAGTCGGGATTATCGGTTCCATTGTATTGATGCGATTCATTTTTAAAATCAAGCAGGACAAGGAGCTGGAAAATCTGATTCAACTATCCGATCAAGACAAGGAATTGGTTGAACTGATTTCCGTAGAAGTGAAAAATCCTGCCGTTTTCGGAAAGAATATCGGGGAAATTCACCGTTTGATAAATCGTAAATTCGTAATATCCAGGGTTTTGCATGTAAATAATGAAGTCGTGGAAGTTGCTTCCTCCAAAACGATTCTAAGTGAAGGCGACAAGATATATGTAGCCACCACTTCCGTTAATAAAGAGGCCATACAAACCTTTTTGGGGATACCGGTTGCGATGGAGGAAAATGAATGGGAATTGCTGGATTCGCAATTAGTATCGCGGAGAATACTGATCACGAGATCCGGAATTAACGGAAAACTTATTAAAGACTTAAATCTCCGGAACAATTTCGGCGTAAACATCACGCGCGTCAATCGTTCGGGAGTTGATTTGATTGCCGATCCCCGCTTGTCGTTGCAAGTAGGCGACCGCGTGACGATTGTCGGCGATGCCAATTCCATCCGAAGCGTGGAAAGAATACTCGGTAATCAGATGAAACGTTTGAATGAACCGAACTTAATTCCGATTTTCATCGGGATATTCCTTGGCGTTTTGTTAGGAAGTATTCCGTTCGCCTTTCCGGGGATTCCCCAACCGGTGAAATTAGGTTTGGCAGGCGGCCCGTTGATTGTCGCTATTCTGATCAGTATTTTCGGTCCGAAATACCATTTGGTAACTTATACGACGATGAGTGCCAACCTGATGTTGCGGGAATTAGGGATTTGTTTGTTTTTGGCTTGCGTCGGTATCGGTGCCGGCGAGAACTTTGTTTCGACGATTGTCAATGGCGGTTACGTTTGGATTGGTCTGGGATTTATGATTACGGTCATTCCGGTGTTGATAGT
>JAISWH010000068.1 GCA_031271125.1 Dysgonamonadaceae bacterium | reverse complement strand
AACTGCATAGCCACCGCATTGTTTACCCCAAGCGCTTTATTATCCGTATAAATGTAGTTTAGTTGAATACGTGTCAAAAAAGCGAAATAGTAATTAACGCCGACGGTGATGTCGCTTATTTCATTGTCTATAAACGATTTGTTCTCATCGTAATATTCGTATTTTCCCAAAACTTCCCATTTGTCGGGAATCAATTTCCAAACTGCCGAACCGTAATAACCGTCCCTTTTCAAACCGCCGTTATTGGCTGCAATGTATTCCGAACGTACATAGAATTTTTTGCTGTTGTATTCCGCTCCGATTGTCCAAAGGTCGCGCGCATGGTTTCCCTGTATGCTGTAAATAGGCGCATTTAGTTTTCCGGAATAGATGGAGCCTCCGATTCTCAGGTCTTTAACCGGCCGATAATAAACCGTTCCGATAAAATCCTTATGGTTGTTGTTGTCTTTGGTGTTAAAACCGGTACCGTTGAATAATCCCGTATAATATTCGATGCGGAAAAAATCGTCTTTTTTGAAAAGGCGTCCGGACAACTGCAAGCCGGCGTCTCGTCCAGCTTTAGCTCCGCTTTTCGCTCCGTTGGGTTCAAACTGATTGAAGTCGCCCGTACTGCCCGACATGGCTTTGCCTCCGCGGCTAAAATAAATGGTTTCAAGTTTGGTCGGCGACATCGGATTTTCGATAGTGAAAGGTATCTTAAACTGTCCGAACCGCAGATTGAGCGCATTTTTAGGAAGCCATTCACCGTACAGTTCATACAGGCAGGCATTGGGACCGAAGTCGTACATCAACATGTACCCGAATTGTTTTTGAGACCCAACTTTCCCTGTCGCAAACAAGATAGCGCGGGCAACATCAAAGGAGTTGTTCGACGTTGTTCGTTCTATTCCCCAATCGGGATGCTCGCTGATGTTATAGATGATTTGCCCATATCCGTATAATTGAAAGGCTTCGCTGGTGAAAGCGTCTTTTAATTTCTTCGTAATTTCTTTGTTTTCTTGTGCGAATAAGTTTGAGCTTATCACATAAATACATAAAAGTAAAGTTAATTTCGTTTTCATTTTCATTTTCATTAAAGTTTCAAATCCGCAATTTCATTCCCGCCAAAACAGTATCCGGTTTCAAGTGCATCACCGAATACATCTCGCCCGCCATCGAAAACCCACAACGGTCGCAAACGCCGGCAAGGCTTCCCTGACATTCCGGTAAATACGTCCCGTCGGCAAGTACAAAGTCGGAAACCCAGCATTGTTTTTTGAAATTGTTGCGTTTCATCAGTTTCAAGCCCGAAATCGAGTTCATAATGGGATAGCCGGCTTTCTTTTTACTGATAATTAAATCAATAATTTCCGCCCGCTGATCCCAATCAAGGAATAAATCTTCCGTTCCTTCGTAAGGAGTGTGAAAATTCAGGGAAATCATCCGGATATGGGGATTCTTTTTCGCAAATTCAATCGTTTCCTCTACCGATATGTAATTCAGTGAGTTAACCACCATATTGACACTCAAATGCGGATGACGGGCTGTTTCGATATTTTTCACCAAGCGGTCGAAAGCGCCGCGTCCGCGAATGGCGTCGTGATATTTGTCGATGCCGTCCAAACTCACCCAAATCGAATCGGCTTCGGAACCGGTAAACGGCAGTTGGGCATTGGTCGTAATCGTTGTCGAGAAATAACCGGTTTTTTTTGCCAGACGAATCAGGCTATTCAAATCCTTATTGCCATCACGCCACAAGGTAGGTTCGCCGCCTTCAAAATCGACAAAACGCGAGCCGAGACGATATGAGCGTTCCAATTCCGCTCGGATTTGCTCGTAAGTTTTCGTGTGGGGATTTTTCAACTGATAGACCGTACAGTGTTTACACGCCAGATTACACTTATCCGACACAAACAGTACGGTTTGCAACGGTTTTTTAGCGCCGAGAAACCGGGTGTTGAAAAACCAGAATGGAAGATAAAATAATGATTTCATGCAATGAATCCGACAACAATCAAAATTAAACAAAAGAACGACAGCAAGTTCCGCGCCGACAGCCAACGAATCATAAACCAATCAAGATGGTAAGTCTCTATTCTTTTCCAATCGCCCATAGGCCCCATCCAAAAACGGGGCGAGAACTTTTTATCCGGGTAACGGACAAACGCTACCATTAAATAAAACAAATTGACCGACATAGGCACAGTAAGCAGCGTAAACAAATAATATTTTGATAAATAACCTGTCCATACTCCTCCGATAATGCAACCGTAAGAAGCCAATAAAAGCAGCAACAGGCAAAACAACATCCGGTGTTGGGTTTTTAACAAAACGGCAAAAGTCATTTTCCCGACTTCCTTATCCGGTTCGCAATCCATGATGGAATGTGTGTAGACAATATTCGCTACCAGCAAGCCCACCGGAACGGAAATAAACACAATCGACAGGTCGAAATGTCCGCAGGCGGCATAATACACTCCGGTCATAGACAGAGGCCCGAACATGACGCCAATCACGATTTCTCCCAGTCCATGATACGACAAACGCATAGGCGCACCGGAGTATGAAATGCCCAACACGGCGGCAATCAGCGCTATCCACAGAATAAAATTGTCCCGGAACCACCAGATAACGCTTCCGGCAACCAACGCAATAGCTCCGAAAACCAAACATGCGATTAACAACCGGTTGAGTGTAGTCTGTCCCGAAGTAATGTAATGACATTTGGCAATCCGCGCACGGAATCCTTTTCGCGCCATGTCGTCGCGAAATCCGGCGCCTTTTACCCGGTAATCGAAATAATCGTCGAACAGATTCAAACTCAGGTGCGCCATGACAACGCCGAAAACGGCCAGCACTCCTAAATAAATGGAAAAACCTTGCGCTTGCGAAGCGATGCATACGGCTAATATTGCCGGTAGCAAACTTTGAGGCAGCGCTGTGGTACGGGCATTATTCAGCCAAAAACGTATTGTATTCATCTTTTTTTAGTAATCAAACAATTCTTTAAGATCAATTTCCAATCCTTTGAAAATAGAAACAGGGACTTTTCCTTCATATTCGTAGGTTGTACCGGCATCGTACTTCCTGTTTTCCTGCAATAGAAAGACAGTAAGCGCTTTTTCCTTCGGATAAACCACCCAATATTCCTTTACGCCTGATTCCTCATACTTGTTGAATTTTTCGTTTAAATCGCGTTTGGCTGTCGATGGCGACTGTACCTCTACAATCAAATCGGGAGCGCCGATACAGCCTTTATCGTCTAATTTACTGGGGTCGCAAACGACGCAAATATCGGGTTGCACTACCGTATAAATCTCGTTATCGGCTGTTTTTCCCTGTTTGGGTAAACGGACGTCGAAAGGTGCGGAATATACTTCGCAGTTGCCTTTCCGTTTTTTGATAAACCAATAAAATATACCTTGTAGAACAGACGATACTTTTGCATGAAACCGCGTCGGAGCGCTCATCAGATACACAACGCCGTTGATTAATTCGCGGTGTTTATCGTCCATCCACGTCAGGTAATCGGCATAAGTATATAGTTTCGACTTACTGAGATAATAAGTTTCGGAGGGTTCTTCCACCCTCATCGGATCATTCATTTCCCGCAATTCTTTTTTTGTCGGGTGTTTCTTTTCGAGTCTTATTCCATTCATGGTTGATAATTGTTTTTATTTTTTCAGGTAACGGTAAGCCTCCTGCCTGTCCGTTTGCTGAGTTGGCTGTACGTCAGCGATTTTATCTGTTGCGATATGACTTACGTTGCTCCTGTTCTTCTTTAATTCAAAGCTTTTTTCAGCGATTGCGGCAAATAAAACGTATTGTTTTTATCAACATAGATGACAACACTGTTCAGTTTCAAATCCGTACCGTTTAATTTTGCGATATTGGTGTTAGGTCGAACCTCAAGCGTTGTTTCATTATTTTTCACTGTCAATATGGGATTTGTATCCAAAGAATCAATCGTACAGGTATAATTTTTGAAAACGTCGGTATGTTTGGCAAAATATTCACCGGTCAAAGATTCGAACTGTTTTTCTAATCCCATCGCATTGCGCATATAATGATTCAGTTCGACATTGGTGTGAAAGCCCGTCAGGCGTTTGTTGGGTCGCGGATCGTAAACCGCCAGGAAAACTTCTTCGCCGGTATGGCCTGTGGTAGTAAATCCGAAACAGGTGTGTCTATCCAGTATTTTAGCAACTTCTTGCGTCAATTTGGTCCCTTTCATTCTATCTTCATTTGAAAGAGAGCTCAAATTATAATCTGCCGTTTGGAGTAACTGTTCAAATTCTTCATCTATCAGGGTAATGCCTGTCAGGTCAAGTACCGCTTGCCGCAAATCGGCCGGTTTCGTGTTGTGCAAAATCTGAATTAAAGCGCTCACGCTGGTTTTGAATTGAGCAACGTCGCCAAACAGTTGATCTTTGGTCAGGGAGGAATATCCGCGGCATTTATTAGAGCCGATGCTGATGCCGCTGTTTCCATGATCGGGGGCTACAACAACCAGCGTTTCCCCGTTGCTTTCGGCAAACCGGAAGGCTTCGCCGCAGGCTTCGTCAAATGCGAGCATATCCGAAATAATAGCCCTTGCGTCGTTGGCATGAGCCGCCCAGTCGATTTTACTGCCTTCTACCATCAGGAAAAAACCGTTTTTATTGCGCGATAATTTATTAATTGCGATTTTAGTCATTTCGGCTAATGAGGGTTCTTGTTCGGAATTGCGGTCAATATCGTAAGCCATGTCTTTATCGGCGAACAAGGCCCACATTTTATCTCCGGGATAATTTCTGAAACCGTTTATATCGTTTAAGAAAAGGCCATATCCTTCGTTTTTGAGGAATTGTCGGTTTTCGTCATTTAAGAGGGATACGCCGCCGCCGATAACGACATCTATTTGGTTATGAACTATTTGTGGAGCAATCCATCCGTAATTACCTCTCTGGTAGCTGTGAGCCGAACAATCGGCTGGAGTGGCATGCGGAAATTCGCAGGTAAAAACCAAACCTGTCGATTTGTGTTGGGCGATACGCGCCGCTTCCAATAAAGTCATCAACGGCTGATAGGCTTTTAGGGAATCCATCGGGATAATATCGTTAACAGGGTCGGCAACGGGATACGTGGATACATAACCCGCACGGCTCGGATAACCGGTCATGTAGCAAGACGTTGTGGGAGCGGAATCTCCTATCGGTGCATTGGAACTAAAGGTCAAAATCGTGCCGCAAAGGTAAGGGTCAATGTTTAACCGGGTCTCGTCGGGATTCAGGTAGCGTTGAAACCAGCGGGCGGTTGATACGGAAGCCAGAGATGTCCCATCGGGAATTAACAAAATGACGTTTTTAATTTCTTTGTTTTGAGAACGGGTGCAACCGCCATGAAAAAAAATGATGCTTGTTGTGAAAAGAATCAGAAATGAAATACTTAATAACCGTTTCATAAATTATGTAATTGAATTGTTAAAATTATAATTGAAATGAGATTGTGAATGAATGACTTAGCATTTATTCATTGCAAATATAGCGCAAATATATGAAATTTGGCGCAAAAAATATTACAAAATAAGGCTTAAAATTAAAATATTTATACTATCTTTGTGATAATCAACCAAATATTTTAATTAAATTTTGAATAAATGTCATTCATACGAATTTGGTGTATTCTTATTTGCTTTCAGATAACGTTTTTCGCTGATGCACAGGAAAAAGATAAGCCTCAGAGAGGGGAAGGAGTTCATGCTTTTTTAAGAAGACACAACCGCGATAATAATCAATATTATCAAGTATTTATAAAATCAAATAAAGGAAAGTTCGGTAAAAGACAATCGCTTTTGTCGGGCGTTTATTATCAATTGCCGCCTGTTGTCGAAGATTCAAATAAGCCGGATGATCGGGATATCTCGGATAACATGGATACATTGGATGCGGGTATTTTCGAAATATCCGGTGAAGTAGACAATTATAAGCCACAACCGGCTATAAATAAAAAATTGAAGACCGGCTATCGACCTTTATTCGGGAAAAAGTATGCCAAATATACGATTGTAGATCAAGAGTTGGCGGATGCATGTTTTTTCTTGTCGAGCGGTCATGGCGGTCCCGACAGCGGGGCTATAGCCAAAGTGAATGGACGTGAATTGCATGAAGATGAATATGCTTATGATATTACGCTTCGTTTGGCGAGAAATTTACTGCAGCACGGAGCAATTGTTTATATCATTATTCAGGATCCGAAAGATGGTATCCGTGACGGTAAATATTTGAATAACAGCCAAAAAGAAACTTGTATGGGGAAAAAAATTCCTTTGGACCAGTTAGCGCGCCTGCAACAGCGTACCGACAAAATAAATAGTTTGTGCGCTAAATCGAAAGGAAAATATCAACGGGCTGTTTTCATTCATTTGGATAGCAGAAGTAAAAAGAAACAATTGGATGTTTTTTTCTACTATCAGGATAAGCCGGAAAATCGGAGGAAAAGCAAGCGTTTAGCGGAAACTATGCGCAAAACATTTGCGGATCGATATGCAAAAGTTCAGCCGGGACGCGGGTTTTCAGGTACCGTCTCTACCCGCAACCTGGCTGTGCTGAGAAATGCCAAACCGATTTCTATTTTTATGGAATTGGTCAATATGCAAAACGAATTTGACCAACGACGCTATATCCTGGACGATAACCGGCAGGCTTTGGCTAATTGGATGACATTGGGATTTATCCGGGATTATCGTAATTCTAAGTAAATCGGTTGTATCTTTGCAAAAAAAATATGATGTCCGTATATCTTCAAGTTTCCTCCCTGACCAAGTCTTTCGGCGATTTGCTATTGTTTGCCGATACTTCTTTCGGTATTAGCGAAGGGCAGCGCATCGGTTTAATTGCCCGCAATGGCGCAGGGAAATCGACTTTGCTCAATATACTTGCCGGAAGGGAAGATTACGATTCCGGTGAAATTGTTTTCCGGCGTGATTTGCGTGTGGATTATCTGATGCAAAATCCGCAGTTTCCGTCCGGGTCGACGGTCTTACAAGCCTGCTTACATTCTGATAATGAAGAACAGGAACTTCGCGCCAAACAAATCTTATCCCAACTGAAAATCAATGATTTCAATCAAAAAATCGACGAGCTTTCCGGCGGCCGGCAAAAACGGGTTGCTTTGGCGAATGTCCTGATTTCCGAACCGGAATTGCTGATTCTTGACGAACCGACGAATCACCTTGATTTGGAAATGGTTGAGTGGTTGGAAGAATATTTGATTCGTTCACGAATGACACTTTTGATGGTTACCCACGATCGTTATTTTTTAGATCGCGTATGTTCGGGAATTATCGAAATCGACAATAAACAAATCTACTCTTACAAAGGAAATTACGATTATTATCTCGAAAAACGCCAGGAACGGACAGATGCCCAAAACGTGGAATTGGAACGAGCTAATAATTTGTTTCGCAAAGAATTGGATTGGATGCGCCGGCAACCGCAAGCGCGGGCGACAAAAGCCAAAGCCCGGATAGATGCATTTTACGATCTGGAAAAAAAAGTTCGGCAGGGTAGGGCGGACAGCGATGTGAAACTTACTACGAAAGCCTCATACATCGGAAATAAAATCTTTGAGGCGAAGCAAGTTTCCAAAAGTTTTGGAAATGTTTGTATTGCTGAAAATTTTAGTTATGTTTTTGCCCGTTACGAAAAATTAGGAATTGTAGGCAATAACGGAACCGGAAAATCGACTTTTATAAAGATGCTGTTAGGTGAAATGCTTCCGGATAACGGTTTTTTTGACATTGGCGAAACGGTTCGTTTCGGTTATTATTCGCAGGAAGGATTGCAGTTTGACGAGTCGATGAAAGTCATTGATGTAGCGAGGAATATTGCGGAAGTCGTCGATTGGGGCGAAGGTAAAAAATTAACGGTCTCGCAGTTTCTTCAGCATTTTCTTTTTTCGCATGAGAAACAGTACAGTTTTGTACACAAACTCAGCGGCGGGGAAAAACGGCGTTTATATCTCTGCACGGTATTGATTAAAAATCCGAATTTTTTGGTTTTGGACGAGCCGACGAATGATTTGGATATCATTACGTTAAATATCCTGGAAGAATATCTGGCTGCTTTTAAAGGCTGTTTGATTGTGGTTTCCCACGACCGTTATTTTATGGATAAAATCGTCGATCATATTTTGGTTTTTAAGGGACAAGGGGAAATACTGGATTTTCCGGGAAATTACAGCCAATACAGGGAAGCGCAAGACGGGGAGCAAAAGGTGGTGAAAGAAATGGGGCAAAAGGCGCAAGGCGTAAGGCAAAAAAAAGGCGATTCCCCAGCTTTTCGCCCTTCGCCTTGCGCCGCTACGAAACTGACATTCAAAGAAAAACGTGAATTGGAATCCTTGGAAAAGGAAATTTCCGAACTCGAAGACGAGCAATCCCGTTTGGCAACCGAATTATCGGGAGGAACTTTATCGAATGATGAATTATTGGCTAAATCACTGCGGATTAGTAAAATCGTTGAAGACTTGGATATTAAAACCATCCGCTGGATGGAATTGTCGGAAAAAATTTCTTAATAAGTATGGAAAAAATTCGAATTTATTGCAAAAACAATTCCGGATATCAAGAATTTGACCCCGGAGTTTCTCTCCTTGAGATTTATAAAACCCTGGATGTAAAACTATCCCATCCTTTGGCCGGCGCAAGAGTGAACAACAAATCCCAATCGTTGACATACCGGTGTTATAGTTCGAAGGATGTAGAATTTATCGACATAAGCGACCCTTCAGGCATGCGTTCATACGTCCGCTCACTGTGTTGCGTTTTGTCCAAAGCCGTCGGCGATCTTTTTCCCAACGGTGAAATATACATAGAGCATCCGCTTTCAAAAGGTTATTACTGTGAATTGGTGATTAACAGGGAAATTACCGACGAATGTGTAGAACAAATCATTCACCGGATGCAGGAAATCATCGACATGGATATTCCTTTTGAAAGTTATACTGCCCGGACGGAAGAAGTTGTCGCTCTATTCCGCGGATTGGACATGGAAGATAAAGCGCTTTTGCTGGAAACCGGCGGGAACGTGTACGGCAGTTATAATAAATTGGGCAACCATGTCGATTATTATTACGGCGCTTTGTTGCCGACTACAAAATGGATTTACCTTTTCGGGCTTGAAAAACACGATAAGGGCTTGTTATTGAGAATTCCGGATTCAAACAGGCCGGATTCTTTACAAACTTTTGTCCGCCAGGACAAAATGATGAACGTTTTCCGGGAACTTCTTTCCTACCAGAAAGCAGTCCGGATGACAACGGCCGGTGAACTGAACCGCGCCAATCAAAAAGGTGAAATTCCCAATCTGGTGAAAGTTTCAGAAGCCTTGCAGGAAAGGAAAATCGTTGCCATTGCCGATGAAATAACAAGGCGGTTTCGCAATAACGGCGTTCGTTTGATTTTGATTTCCGGCCCTTCCTCGTCCGGGAAAACCACTTTCTGTAAACGGTTGCAGATTGAATTGATGGCCAACACTTTACGACCGATCAGCATTTCCCTCGACGATTATTATGTGAATCGGGTCGATACACCTTTGGATGAAAAAGGTGAATATGACTACGAATCACTGTATACAATTGATTTAGAGCTGTTTAATTCAGATTTGAGAAAAATTTTAGCCGGTGAGGAAACGGCGCTTCCCACCTATGATTTTGTACTTGGCGAAAGGGTTTACAAAGGCAATACGATTTGTTTGGAAAACAATTCCGTATTGGTCATGGAAGGTATTCATGCTTTGAATCCATTGCTTATACCGGGGATAGACGCTTCCTTCACCTATAAAATTTATGTTTCGGCCTTGACAACGATTTCCTTAGACCATCACAATTGGATTTCGACTACGGATAACCGGCTGATACGCCGAATTGTACGCGATTTTCAATTCCGTAATTATTCTGCAAAGGAAACGATTTCCCGTTGGCCCAGCGTAAGAAAAGGTGAAGACAAATGGATTTTCCCGTTTCAAGAAGAAGCCGACGTCATGTTTAACTCAGCGATGCTCTATGAGTTAGCAGCTTTGCGACGTTCCGCCGAACCGGTTTTGACGGCGGTTTCACCCTGCGATGCGGAATTTGCCGAGGCTTACCGCCTTTTGAAATTCCTTCGTTATTTCAGCTACATTGATGTGGATGAACTGCCGAATACTTCGCTCCTGCGGGAATTTGTAGGCGGAAGCAGTTTCCGGTACTAAGCGCAATGTGCAACAATTTTCATTCATGTAAAAACCGCACAACATAAGTTGCGGGTTGATTGTCGGCTCCCCCGATTTGATGTACAACCACAAACTTGTCGCTATACTTTTGAATACAGGGAACAACGGTATGATAGGCGTGCCTGAACCACCAATCTATTATCACATAATCAATTTTGTTTTCTTCAAAGCCCTTCAAAATATCCTCCGGTGTTGCATAAAACGGAAAATTGCCGCACTTTCTGCCGTCTGTGAAAATATGGAAAATTTCGGGTTTGCGGCAGGCAATCCGCGCTGTTGCGGGGATATTTCCTTTAATCCAGTCTGCCGCCTGCAAAAATTGTACAAATGACGGTGTGGCGTTAAATTGGTTGTATGTTTTGTATTTCGCCTGCAATTCAATCCCTTTCATTGATTCTGCATAGATAGGTTGCGCTACGAGCGAAAATATTGCACAAACCAAGACTGAGAGCGAGATGGCATAAATTTTACTTTCTTTCACTTTGAAATATTTGTCAATCAACAATTTAACAAACTCAAAACAGCCGTAAAGAAAGAGAAAAACCAGGAAAGGCATCGTTGGCGTCATGTGACGGTGTCCTGCATAAATTTCAGTATATGCAAACAAAACGCAAAACGTAAATCCCAGATATAAAAACAGCACAAGCCCCTTTTTACCTGATTTATATAACGCAAAAAACATTAATGCAGTAAAAATCAAACCTTTAAGCCAGTCGCCAAGAGTTGGTTTTTCTGTATCAGGCAAAGAGTTGAAAATGGCAGTGGGAATAAAATTTGTGATATAGTTGGTCGGATTGTTTTTCAATCGTTCCAGCCAATCGGCAAGGGTTTCCATTTGTCCGCCGCCTTCTTTTTGCAGAAATACACTGGTGTAATTGCTACCCGCTCTGCCGAAACACTTGATATTCCTTGCATCCCAAGCCATTTTCGGCGCAAGCAGCGAAATCAGTGCAACGCCGCAGATCGCCGCATATTTGACCATTTCCGTCATTGCCTGCTTGGTCGGTAATCCGCTGTCATTCCAGCGAATACGGAAATATTTGATCAATGATTGAATAAAAATAATCCCGTAATAAAACAGAACAGCTAACATCAGCGAAACGCCTATTGTCCGGACAAAATACAGATATGCTAAACTTGCCGATAATAAGATAATCAGGGAAATATCGCGCCAAAGTTTTTTGCGTTCCGCGAATATCGTTTTGACATTCCATTTCAGCACAATGAGAATGATTAAGGCCGTCACGAAAATGTACAGTATTTCGCTCATCATAATCGTGGCAAAACGCAGCAGTTGAGAATGATACGCCAAAAAAGCCGTTGCCGTAAAAGCAATAAGATTGTTTTTCGACAAATCGGCAAAAATAAAAAACAGCAACATCAGCGAAAAATAGAGTAAAAAGCCATTTGCAACTTTGATTGCATGAATAGAACTGATACCCGCTTTCATCAGCACCGAGATAAAAGCAGGATAACCCGGCGGAAAATGTCCGTGCGGCGTTTCTTCAAAACCGATGGTATTTATATAGCCTTTACCGTCTGCGAGCGATTTTCCGAGCGAGTAATAGACGATATTATCGCCATTCATATCAATTTTTTCGTCAAAAATCCGGTTGTAATTCGCTATAAACAGAATCGAAATGATTATCAAATAAATCAACACGAGAAATCTTGACCAATCTGCTTTTTTCTCAACCTGTTTTTGCTGTTTTGTTTTCATAAATTTGCAATATATTATATGTATAATACGTGTTTAGATTTGCAAATGTAAATAATATTTTCCATATTTAAAATTATTTATCCGATTTGCCATGCAAATATTTATGAAATATTGTCGACAGAAACTGAATTTCTGTCGACAACAATTGAATTTTTATCGACATTAGGGGAATGGAATATTACCTCCGTCAGAGGGTAGATCCAACTAAATTGAAGCCGACAGTTTGTTTAATATCCCTCGATGAACTTCCGATTTGTCCGGTATAATCACCCGATTCGACAATCCATTGACTGTTTGCTTCATCAAAAGAAGCCAGCGCATCGGGCGTTAATTTTAATTGAATCGTTTGTGCTTCACCCGGTTGCAGGAGTTTGGTTTTTGCAAAAGCTTTCAATTCTTTCGCCGGTTTATTCATGGATTTTCCGGGAGCCGATACATACAACTGCACGACTTCTTTTCCGGCAATACTTCCTGTATTCCTGACGGTACAACTGACGATATAGTTTCCGTTTTTCCCTGAAACAGATGCGTTTTCATACTCGAATTGCGTGTAGGAAAGTCCGTAGCCGAAAGGATAGGACACTTCTTTGTTTTCGGTAAAATAATAGCGATAACCCACAAAAATTCCTTCTTCATACCGGGTAAAATCAATATTCGGACGGTTTTCCGAAATTGCACTGCCGCCCATCATTGTTTCCATCGGATTAGCGGGCTTGTAGTCGCGGGGAAAATTCGGGTACGAAGGCACGTCTTCAAGTGCGAGCGGAAAAGTCATCGGCAATTTACCCGAAGGATTTACCGCGCCTTTAAGAATATCAACCACGCTGTTTCCACCTTCCTGTCCGGCCTGCCAGGCAAGCAAAACGGCATCGGGGTCATTTTTCCACGAAGCGGTTTCGATTACGCCGCCGATGTTGAGAATCACGATTGCTTTTTTTCCTGCTTTATGAAAGGCTTCCGAAACGTTCTTTATCAACGATTTTTCGGTTTCATTTAAATAAAAATCGGACGTTTTCCGGTCTTCAAACTCGCCGGAAGTGCGGCCAATGGTAATCAGGGCTACATCGCTCGCCACAGTCGATTGCGCCAAAGCAGCGGCGTTCGGTAAAAATTCGGCGGCGCGGATTTTAGGCATAAACAGGGCGAAAGGATTGTTTGGATCGGGTTTATTTTTTTCGTTTTCGGCGGCAATATACTTTTCGTACAGCGTTTGAATATCGGCGTTGATTTCGTAGCCTGCATTTTCCAGTCCTTCACCCAGCGAAACGGTATAGGCCTCATTGACGTCGCCGCTACCTGTTCCGCCCGCGATAAAATCGTAAGAAGTAACACCGAAAGCGGCAATTTTTTTAATATCCGTACCGAAAGGCAATGCGTTTTGGTGGTTTTCAAGCATAATCATCCCCTCAAGCGCCGAACGCCGCGTAACTTCGGCATGTGCTTTGAGGTCGGGTTTGTTGGAATATTGGTAACCCTTGAAGCGTGGAGATTGCACAATGAGTTCCAGCATGCGCCGGACATTGACGTCGATCACTTTTACGTCCAATTTACCTGATTGTACCGCCTCAACAATCATTTGGTACTGGTCGGGGCGGCCGGGCATTAGCAGGTCGTTTCCGGCAATCATCTGTCTTACGGCATCGTATCCGCCGAACCAGTCGGTCATTACCGTGCCTTTGAAACCCCATTCGTCGCGTAAAATACCGGTCAACAACTCGCGGCTTTCGGAGGCTGCCACACCGTTAATCTTGTTGTACGAGGTCATCACCGTCCAAGGTTGTGATTCCTTGACGGCAATTTCAAAGCCTTTCAAATAAATTTCGCGCAATGCCCGTTGCGATACTTGCGCATCGTTTTTCTGGCGGTTGGTTTCCTGATTGTTTACTGCAAAATGCTTGGTAGACGTTCCCACGCCGTTCAACTGTACGCCGCGCACCATGGCGGCGGTTATTTTTCCGGTCAACAACGGGTCTTCGGAGTAGTACTCAAAGTTACGTCCGCAAAGCGGATTGCGGTGAATGTTCAACGCGGGTGCTAAAAGCACATCCACGCCATATTCCAGCACTTCGTTGCCCATCGCCGCTCCCACGGTTTCCACCAGTTCGGTATTCCAGGTGGAAGCCAGCAAGGTAGCTACCGGAAAGGCGGTGCAATAATACGTGTCGTCGCTACCTTCGCGCTTCGGCGCTATCCGCAGACCGGCGGGGCCGTCGGCCAATACAATGGAGGGAATGCCTAAACGCAGGATGGGATACGTCGTTCCCGCCGCGCCCGGCACAAGCGATTGCGTTGCACCTACCACCGGGTCGCTGTTGTTGCCAAAGCCCGCCATGCCGGTACCTACCAGTAAATGTACTTTTTCTTCCAAAGTCATTGCTGCAATCACTTTATCGATGGAAGATTTGCCCAATTGGGGCGTTGTGTTTGAGTTGCAGGATAATAATATTCCTGCAAAAAAAGTTATGAATATTAATTTTTTCATTATTGTTGAATTAACTTATTTGTTAGAATCATTGAAAAAACATCGGCGCGAACTCCGTCAGATAACTCCGCCAGTTTTTCCAGATATGGCCTTCGCCGGTTTCGTAATAAGTATACGGATAGTTGTTTTCATCTAATTTTTTACGAAAATCGGTGTTGGCATCGAAAAGAAAGTCGGCTGTTCCGATGGCAATGTAATACAATTTCGGCTTTTTGGCAAACTGTATTTTCAGTTTTTCATCCAGATTCTGATAGATTTCGGAAGTTACGCCTTCGCGCGGCATGATGGCTGCCGA
>JAISWH010000048.1 GCA_031271125.1 Dysgonamonadaceae bacterium | reverse complement strand
CGCTCAAATTTTACTCCAATCCCTCGCCCCACATTTTCTCCACTCAAATTAAGGTTCTTTTAACATAACTCTTACCCCGCACGCACCTCCGCTCGGCGAAGGCTCCAGCCTTCGTCGTGTTAAAAGCAAGCGTCCACGCTTGCGCTCAGTTGCAAAACCCTGTGTTTAGCAGAGGCGACAGACCGTAGGTCTGAATATGAATAACCTTAATGAAGCGAAGCGATTGGGGGGTGCGAGAAATAGCAAGCGTCCCCGCTTGCGGCATGTCCGGAGACATGCTTTTAACACGACGAAAGCTGGAGCCTTCGCCGAGCTAGGGGACGTAGAGCCTACGCCGAGCGGGGGCGGTAATCGCAATGGGAAATGTGTACTTTGCCTCTCGTTATTGAGAGGCAAAGTTTTTTGTATGTCGGGCGTATTCCCTTTAGAATGTAAAGCCTATCCCAAGTACCTGCTTTGTCTTTCCGATCAAATCGACATCATCTTTTTCAATGGCGTAACGATATTGGTAAGTATAACGTAGCGCTAATTGGCGACGTTGACTGCCGGGTATAGGTATTTTGAGCAGAAGTCCCGCTTCGGGTGAAAGTGCAAAATGATATTTGTAACGGGAGTCGTTAGGTTCTTGTGTGGATTCTTCTTCTTCTTCTTCTTCAACAGTGGTGTATTTTTGTCCGATATTTGCCAACATGGTAGCGCCGGGACCGAAGAAAAGCCACAGTCCTACGTTAGAGCTTGATTTTAAATCCCAATGAAATATCGGTATAGTCCATCCGAATGAAACATTTAATTCGGTCTGAAGGGTATCGGCATCTTTCATTCGGAAAGCGTCGAATATATTCGGGTTCATACGGAGGGTGAAATAGCCGCTTGAATTGTCGATGTTGTAGTTGCCTGTAGAAATGCCCAGCGATGTTCCTTTCTCGTATTCGTATGTCAAGGTATGCCGGCTGAACGTGTTTTTCCAGCGTTCTACTTCGCGCAACCCTCCTTTTGCCCAGTCCGAATCCGTATCAGAGCAGCCCAGGTCGATGATTTTTTCAAGGACAGCATTGGTTTCTTTGACGTCTTTCTTTTCTTTGAGGAGTTGTTCGGCATCTCTGCGATATTCCTGACATTCCTGACGATATTTTTGGTTAAATTCCCGTCGTTTCCGGGTAATATTTTCATCGTCGGGGTTAATTTGATATGCAGCCTCGTAATAGTCATAGATTTTTTTGTTATTGTATCTTCCGGATTCGGCTTCCTGAATATAGTAAATAAGAGAATCTATGTTGCGTATACGTTTGTTTAACATTGCACTGTCCGATTCACTGGTAATTGTCCAACATTTTAAGCTTTCCTCGAACGCTTCCTTTGATCTTTCATAGGCGCTAAAGTCGCTGTGCTCGGAATTAGATGCACGTAAATATTTTTCTCCGAGTAATCGATACTTGTCTGAGCAAGCTTTTGTTTCCGGGTCTTCCGGATCTTCTATATAATACTTGATGGCTTCGTTTGGCGACAGCTTGATAGGTAATTCCAGCCGGTTATAACCCGGACAGTCGATTCGCAATAAGGAACCATTGGCGGCCTTACATTCAAATGTTAGCGTGTGTTCGACTTGATTTCCGATTTGTCTTCGATCAATATTTTCAATCAGAGAACCATCGGGCCCGTCTTGAGGAGTTGAAAAACTTAACTTGTAAGAATCGTGTGTAAGGATAATTATAATTGCATATTTACCTTCGCCGTTAAAGGCGACAAGGTCAGGCAATTGTCTTACTGTGAACTTCTGCGCTTTTACAGTTATGCTACAGATGAATGTTAATACGAGAAATAAAATGATTTTTTTCATGTTGATATTTATTTAATTGAGTTGTTTCTCTTTATTACTAATATCTTGTCGCTTGCACAAAATCAGCAAAAGAATTCAAGCTAAATACTTTTTCAGGCGCCCAAGCCCTGATAAAAATCTGTATTTCATCTTCTTTTCTACAATCGATAAGTAAAAATAAATGTCCTTTATCATTATAAGTGGTAGAATTCCATTGTTGGTGGAGTGAAACGCCGTATATTTTGTGTCCCCTGACTTTATCCACTTGAATGGAATCAAAGCGAACATTTACAAATGAATTCTTTTTGAATACTATACGCAATTTTTTTATGTATTCCTGTTTAGATGTAACCTGAAAATCATATCCATATCCGTCAAGTTTAATGTTTCTCACAATCAGGTCGGTATTGGGAACTTGTTGGATTGTTTTCTGTATTGGGCGTATTATAAGGGCATTATTACTAAAAATATTTTCAATGTAATAGATATCTTTACAATTATAAGCCGTACGGAATTTTTCGACAATATCCAGGATTTTATTCCGTTCTGCGAAGTCTTCCGCAGGCGTTTGTAATTCATCAACTGAATTAGTGGCAACCTCATTACCGGCTTCGTTTGTAGTGCCGGCATTTTCTGTTATTGCGGGTTCTGTTTTATCAATGTCGCTATCTTCATCTTCTGTTTCCTGCGGGTCATCCGAGATGCCTATAATTTGTTTTGCCAGATTGTCATTACTGATATTGACGTCACAAATCCGGCCCGTTTGATTGAAGTTGAGACTCAATAATTCAATTCCGGCGTTGGGGTCTGTTGCTTTGAGCATTTTAACCGGGATCTTTCTGATTTGTAATTCACCCGATCCTGCTTTCCGGCAAACAGTCCTGATTTCACTTTCAGTACAAAGCAGTTTACTTGATTCCCAAAAAAGTTCGATTTTCTTTTTTGTTTCCGGCGTCGCAATTTTGTCGTCAAGTTTGAGCTTCTTCGCGTTTTTTTGTACAGCCAAATTGAAACTGCTCAACAGAGAAGATGCATTGTTTTCCATGATTGATTTCATGTTTTTGTCCTTTACTCCTACAGTAATACCAACAGAAACCAATTGATTCTCCTGCGCCTGCATTTTTCCTTGAAATAGCAGGCTACAAACAAGCATTGTAATAAAGACAGTAATTTTTTGCATATTTTATTTGTTATTGTTAATTACGGAATGTTGAGGAATATAAGTGTAGAAATCAGCCCTTATCCGTTTATCGCCATCGGTCAATTCTTGTTGGGAAGAATGGATAAGTAGCATGTGGATATAATCATAAATTTTATGTTTCAGGACCAGCGTAATATTTAACATCTGATTTTTTTGTTCATCAATAGCACAATAAAAATCGAAGTCATTCATAAACATGCAGATAAAATCCTGAAGGGACATATCAATTTCAGGTGTAACCAAACCGTATCGACGATGCAGAATACCGATTGGAATTGTTTTGCATTTTGTATAATGATCGAATAAATTATTGAAGATGCTGTCTGCCGCATTATTATGTCGGCAACGGAAGACAGACATTGAATCGGTTAATGCTTCATCTGCCGTTTTCTTGTTGATATCGGTAGCGGGAATCCTTGTGTAGGACTGTCCCGACATTTGGATGCAAGAGAACGACATAACAGCGAAAAATAGTGTTATTAAAAGATTATTTCTGTTCATGGCTGTTGGGATTTATTTGTTCGTCACATTCTTTTACACGTTGTCTGGCCTGTTTATCAAATTGATTTTCATCCAGAATTTTCCGGTATTCCTTCTTTGCTTCCTCAAATTTCTGCTGCGAAAAAAACGCATCGGCCGTTTTTTGGAGCGATGCACATTTTTCCGTTGCATTTAAGCGTTCCTGCGTAACCTTTTTGCCGGCTTGCCGGTAATAAACAAGCGCTTCCGCATAATTGCCTTCGTTGAAACTTTTATTTCCTTTGTCTAAGAAATCGGATGTGTCAATCGTAGCCGGTTTTTCTGTTTCCTGTATAGCCGGTTTTTCTATTTCTTGTATAGCCGGTTTTACCTTTGCCTCAGTTTCTTTTATTTCCATTGAATTTTCGAGTTCCGGACCAATAATAGAATCGGTAGCTGTTGAAATTTCGTTTGGAATTTTGTTAAGAGGCGCTTCAGGCGATGCTCCTGTATTTCTGAAAACAAAATAACCGGTTAATAGTAGGAGGATTACAGCTGCTACAATTATGTACAAGATTTTTTTATCTCCGAAGTTATACGGATTACGCACGGTTGGTATATACGGCGGTATGGGTATATCTTCCGGGTTTGATTTAATCACAGTGGGTTTTGATACCGGCTTTGCCGGTTTTATTTTTTTCGACGAAGGAGGATTCGTTGGGTTTGTTATGCGATTTTCTTCTTGTTTCGTAATAAGAACAGTTGCTTTTGCCACCGGTTTTCCGGTGGCAGATTTTTTTTTCCTCGAAACAGGCTCCTTGTCAAAATGGGACTTGCATATTTCGACTATTTCGTTTGCCGTAGGACGCTCTCCGGGTTCTCTCTGGAGGCAGTATTCTACAATTTCATTCAATTCCCGCGACCATTTTCCTTCCAATTCGGGAATTTCGGCGCCATTAAATTGAAGCCCTCCGCCCAGTTCGCCATAGGGTGCATAGCCGGTGAGAAGTTCAAATATCGAAGCGCCCAGCGCCCAAATATCGCTTGCCATAGTAGGACGATTTTTCTTGCTCCAACGTTCGGGAGCAGCGTATGCCATGGTCATGCTGCCTGCTGTGGCAGGATTATTCGGAAGGGTAGTGCGCATTTTCGTACTTATGCCGAAATCGGTAATCAGAAAGACGCCGTCTTCACCCATAAGTACGTTATCGGGTTTGATGTCTTGGTGAATGACGGGAGGAATCCTGCCATGCAGGTAAGCAAGGCCTGAAGCGACGTCGTGTAAAAAGCGCCATGCTTCTTTTTCCGTAAATTCCCCTATACGTTTCATGGTAGAACCTCGCTCAATATAAGGCATTACAAGGTAGGGCATCCGTTCCCGAATGTCGTAGTGCGTAGGACATAGCAGGTGGGGATGCTTCAAGTTGAAAACGAGCTTGAACTCTGTGCTGAATATCCGGACTCCATCCTCATCAAGTCCCATGCCCGGAGCATATACTTTAAGGGCCACTTGTAAGCCCGACAATTGATCGTTGGCAAGCCAGACTTCCGATGATCCTCCTCTGCCCAGCATCCGGATAAACAGGTACCTGTTAGCGAATAATATGTTTTCAGTTAGAATCATCGTTTTTTACAGGTTTTTTGGATAAGTCAGAATCATTCCTTCTTTAAACTCTTTTATCGTCGCTCCTATATCGGCTCCGTGATTCCTGTTATAAAGTTTATTGTATTCCAAAAAATTTGTATAAGAAGAGATAGAAATCTGGCAAGAATCGATTAAAATCTTTGTCATATTTTTAGCAGTATCAGAAACCTTGCTTGTCGATTTTATGATTTCAAATTTGACTGAATCTGTATTTTGACTTGCTTTAAAGATACTATCTTCGTAAAGGAATTCATATTTGCCAGGATCTATTTCTGCTTTTTCCGTTTCTTTATCTTTTGTTTGTTTTTTATTTTCAGATTCAATAACGACCCTTTCGGGTTCATTTGGCGTTTCGGTTTTTGGTGTTGCCACGGAGTCTGTAATTACTACGGAATTTTCATCTTCTTCAGGAGTATTTTTTTTATTTTTTGTTTCTGTAAAGGATTTTATTATTTGCTCCATTTTCGTAAAACGGGAAGAATGGTTTTTTAAACAATAAGTCGCCACTGCGATAGCAAAAATAATAGTTGCCACAGCCCACCAAATTTTCCATCTTTTCCATTTTTGGAGGTTCCTTTTTGGAGTGGCGGACTGAACAATGTCGGATGGTTTTTCTTCCTGCTGTCCGATTTTCACTGTCTTTTCCTGTTTTTCAACTTCAACGCCGGAAAGAATTTGACACAATATGAACGTCACATTATCATCCCATTCCGCTTCAAAAGAGGCTTTCCAGAGCGCATTGCCGCAATTGCGGAGGCTGTCGGTGTTTGCAGCAATGATTTCCGCTAATTGTTCATCACGAAGCACGCCGGACAAACCGTCGCTGCACAACAGAAACAGGTCGCCGTTGTGCAGCGGAAAGTCAAGTATATCGGGATTGGCTTTCCGTCGGGTATCACCAAGACTGCGAGTAATGATATTCCGGTCGGGGAAGTCAAAAGCAAGTTCCGGCTGAAGTTTACCTTTGTCCACCAGTTCCTGCACGTAAGAATGGTCGTGACTCAGTTGTGTAAAACCATCCGTCGGATTGTAACGATAAGCGCGACTGTCGCCACACCATCCAACATAAACATAACGATTTATAATCCAAGCCAATACAATCGTGCTGCCCATACCGGAGATGGAGTTATCTTTCTCGCCTGCACGTTTGATTCTCCGGTCGGCAGCTTGAATTGTTTTTTTTATGTAGGACTTGATTTGAAACGGGTACTCAAATGATTCTTTCGACAGATTCTCGGCTGAAAACCACTCTTTGACGGTTTCGATGGCAAGCTCGGAGGCGACTTCTCCCGCGTCCAAACCACCCATTCCGTCGGCGACAACAAGCAGGGTTCCTAATCCCGACAAATCAATTTCTTCATCGGTAGTGAAACCCCACTTGCCTTCCGACAAGTTTTCGATTATTTGATAATTATCCTCGTTGCTCGATCTGCCTGCCGCTTCACACCGGGCTGCCAGCCTGAGTTTGACTATTGCCATAGTTATACTTTCTGCTTTGTCTTAATTATTTAGTCGGTGACAATTCATTCGGATTGACGTTGTTGACCTGTTTCGTGTTATTATCCGGAGTTACAACTGCCGGTTTTTTGACCAACCATTTTCCATTGTCTTTGAGTGCTAATCCCGACAAAACGGTAATAATTTGCCCGCGTTTGTTTTCCTGCTCTGTTACAAACAGTCCGCTAACGACTTGCTGTGGAACGTTGCCGTTAAATACGGCCGCTCCGGTCGATGCGTCGAACTTCAAATCGGCAGATTGCGCTGAAAGTACAAATACGTCCGGTTCGGTATGTTTGTTATCTCTTATAACCCATACAATCCAACCTTTTTGATCTCCGGTTTTCGAATCAATAGGCAGCATTGGTTTACTCATTTTTTTCTTTATAAGCAAGATACTGTCTTTACTTAATTTATTGGGGTCTTCATTGAATTTGAACTCCCGATATTCCCGATCACCCCAAAGGCGATAATTGGTTTCGGAGATAAGCGGTTCGTACTGATTCCGGTTACGGTACTTGTTGTAATTGGGATCGTAGAGCCAAGGCAGCACGGCGCGCCCATCGGTATAATAACCGTTTTCGGATTTCACGCCAATGGTGTAAACTGTTCCGAAATGCTTGTTGCCGCCGAGACCGAACAGACTTTTCTTTTTCAGTAAGCCAAACAGTTTTTTCTCGTCCGCCGTAATGTCTTCCAACTGGTAATTTTGTTGAATAATAACCAGGTTGTTACAAACATTATTTTCGATAGTAGAAACGCTGGTAACATTTTTCTTAGCCGATGCCGAGGTTGTTACGCCCTTTTTAAATTGCGAGAAATCCGTAACCTGCGCTTTCACATTATTCCAGCAAAAAGCCAGGACAAATAATAATAAATAATGATATATTTTCATACTGTACATAAATTTGTTTTTATTTTCCTCAACTTATCTGACTGAAGCAATAGGAACGATAACACCTTTTTGACCGGCAATTTGCGTCTTTCCGGTAAGGAGTCCCACGACCACATATCCGCCGTCTTTTTTAGTGAATACAGGACCGCCGGAGTTGCCTCCCGCTATGTCCACATTAGAAGAGAGAATCAGACCGTTGGAATTTAATCCGTTACCTGACGTAATGCAAGAAGAGTATATCGGATGAATATTATTGATATCTTCAGTACCCATACCTCCGGGATAGCCCAAAATATCCAATTGAGTACCTTGGGAAAGTCCGGCGCTTAAAACATTATCATATTTCAAACCGTTTGTTGCATTCGTTTGATAAAATGCCCAATCGTAACGGTCACTTACCGATGTCCTGAAAATAGCAGATCCACTTTCGTAATCTTCTTTTGAAATCCTGTCGTTAGACCTGTCGCAAATAATCTGTTCATTGGTAAAGGAATACCTTTTACCTGTAGGAGAAACGATGGTATATTTTGAATAGATTTTACCCTCGTTGAAAGAAGCATAATTAAGCAGTTTATATAATTCTTTCGCTTCCTCATTAAATTCGGAATAATAGTACCAAGGTTCGACTACGTGTCTGGCAGTAATAAATCGTCCGTCATTCAGCATAAAACCGGTTCCTACAAATTCATTTGCTACATTTAGGGAGATCCGTTCATTACTATTTGGTAAATCATAGTACATTTCATCAACGAAAATTGCATAAACATATTGATTGCAAGATGAAAGATCGCTCACACCGGTAGAAGGTTTTTCGGTATCCGTACCTGGTTGGGCAGGTTCCGGGCTATTTGCCTTAGGTTGTGCCGCACTTGTACCGGAGGATTCTCTTACTACCTTAACTTGACTGTCAATGCGAGTTTGATTGGCTTTAATTTTCTGATCTAATTTTGCAACCTCTTTGCTAACAGATTCAAAATTATCCGTAGTTACCGTATTAAGAAGTTTTTCCTTTTGTTCCTGCAACTCAATTTGCGTTTTTTCCAATTCTGCCATTAAATCTTTGTTAACTTTTCTTTGTTCTATTCCCCACCATAAACCGCCTGCAATGACGAGTACAAGGATTATCGACAGAGTAGTGATAGCCTGTTTGTAAGGCGTAAGCGCCTGTTGGCGGAAAAGACTTAAGCGGCGGGTCAGACCGATACTGCCTACGGTTGATTTTTTGCCGGAAGGAACGATGAATCCTAATCTCGGGCCGTTGGAAGAGAGTTGGATTTCGTCGCCGTTTTTCAGATAAATTTCCGAGTCGATACGTTGCCCGTTCAATAAAGTTGAATTGGTTTCCGACAAAGAAACGAGTTTCCACCGGTCGCCTTCGCGGTAGATCGCTGCATGCCGGCGACTGACGGTTCCAAACGAATCATCGAACCGCACCTGACATTTTGCGTCCCGACCGATTTCAACTTGGTCAACAATGATTTCCTGGGTTTCTCCTGAGCGGTGATATTTAGAATCCGCCTTGTGTTCAAGGATAAAGTACGTTCTTCCCGAACCTCCGAATACAGAACCGATACCGGCGCCAATAGAACCGCTTACTGTACGTTTGTACTGATTTGTTGCTTGTGCCATAATGTTTTAGAATTTAGTTATTATAATTGTTTGTTAATATCCTTCAGCTCTGAATTTAGTATCTCCTATTGAGATAATGTCTCCGGGATAAAAATACATACCCTCGGCCGATACTTCGCGAGAATTGACAAAAGTGCCGTTGGTAGATAGTTTCCATTGACCTTTGGCGGATTGGTCTTTTTGCCCATCCCGTATAAACCACACCCGGTCAGCCGTTTTCCATTCAAGCGTACAATGTTTGCGTGAAATATAAAAACTTTGCTCCTCGACTATAGGAATGGAGTTATTGGTTTCCGGATCAATGCGTCCGATTGTTAACATGCGCTTGCGACCGGATAACAGATCGTTGAGTTTATATATTTTACCATGCTCTTCTCCTTGCATGATGCGCAAAAGCACACCGTTAACGATTTCCTCTTCGAAGCATGTTTCCCGGATAGGCTCATAAACCGAATCTCTATTAGCCGGAAGCAATGACAAGACAGTATCGGCAGTTTGTAACCGTTTCTTGTAGTCGGGTTCCAAGCAACCTTCGATGATTCGCTCGAAGCCGTCGTAGCTACTTGATTTACGCAGCCGTGTTCTATTCCAATCGCCGGTACTCCCGCGATAGACGTAGAGCGCCAAATCGTTTTCGTTTTCGAGACGCCCGAAAGGAAGTTCACGGGTAATTAATTGATACATCATTACTCCGAAAGAAAAAATGTCGGTGGTGGGAAGGACAGTGGCGTCGCCGCGCTTGGGTTTGACCTGTTCAGGTGGCATATAAGCGTAAGTACCGAAGATTTGGGTGGGTTTCCCAATCCAGTTTTGTTCAGTCATTCGCTTGTTACGGTCGCCGGAAATGCCGAAATCGGTAAGAGCAATAGTGCCGTCCTTTTTTATAAGTACGTTTTCGGGTTTCAGGTCGCGGTGTACTTTGCCGTAACTGTGCAAGTCTTTCAGACCGTAGAGTATTTGGCGACCGATCGCTGCAAGGTCAACATTCTGACGTTCTGTCAGCTGGAATATGTCACCTTTAGGACAGTATTCCATCACGATATAGGGATTGCCTTCCGTAATGCCATGGTCAAGCGCCTGAACGAGATAGCGGCTGGGTATTTTTCCTGTTATATATTCCATGTCGAACCTCATGATGAGTTGTTTGCGAATGTCGGGATGTACGTCCCACAAACGTAACAATTTCAAGGCGTAAACAACACCGTTTTCACTCTTCACCTTGAAAACGACACCAAAAGAACCTTCGCCGAGAACTTTTTCTACCTTGTATTTTCCGGCGATATAGTCACCTTTTTGAAAGTCACATCTATTGGCATTAAATTTACTCATCGAATCATCGTTTTATCGCCTACTCATCTATCTTCAGCGTTTTTAAGGAAGTAAATACACTTTTGTTTTTTTGCTTATCGTCTATGTATAATGTGCTTGTTTCTCCTTTTTCTAAAGAATTGTCAATTTGTAGATCATTAACAACTTCCTCTTCAAGGATAGCATTACATTTCTCACATTTCTTATTTCCGGATAAGTTTTTCCAACCACAATTATAACAACGCATAACAACTCCTTTTTGAATTTAGTTTCTCAATATTTTGCTCCAATATTAATTTTGCTCCAAGAATATTACTCCTTCAATATTAGAACGTAATACAACTAAAACATTCATACGCGTGCAAATGTACAAATTAATTTTTAATAAAAAAATATAAACAGTCAAAATTTTAAATTATTATTTGAAACAGATATGTTCATCAATGAAAACCCTTGTATTTCAGCGTGTTTATACAAATATTCTAAAAAATTGTCTAACAGCCTACTTGATTATCTATGAATTGCGTGCGACATAGTTTTGTGCATTGGCGAAAGGCAAAAAATGAAGTGCGCAAAGGATGAATCGCGCTTTGCCTTTCGCCCGTGCACAAAACTATCCCATATACAGTATCCGTATCTCTTATAGATACTTTTTGCAGGTTGATTTACAAAAACACAAAAAAAATCTGTTTTTTTGCCTGTTTTATCCTAAAAAGAATTATTTTTGCAGTGATTTTGTCATAGGAATAATTCAAATCATTAAACGTAATAACAAAAATTTAAATTAAAAAAAAGAAAAAGTCATGAAAAAATTATTTTTTATTCCTGTTCTATTTGTAGTAATAGCTACTGCTGTGTCTCTATTTTCCTGCACGGCGCAAACCTCAAAGGCAAACCTGAAAACTCCGGTCGATTCATTATCGTATGCTTTGGGCGCCGACCTTTTGTACAACCAGGGGTTGGAACAATATCTGGACAGGTTGGGAATTAGCGAAAAGCATAAAGCTGATTTTATCAAAGGCTTACAGGAAGGTTTCAAAGCAGATACCGCGAAAAAAAGCGAATATGCTCGCTTAATCGGTGTTGGCGTCGGACAGCAGATTGCTACCCAACAAATTCCTCAGATGGATGCAGGTATTTTCGGAAAAGATTCCAAGGATGCTATTGATAAATCCTTGTTTATCGCAGCTATTGCCGACGGATATTTAGGCAAAAACAGCAAAATAGAAAAAATGGAACTGCATGGTTTTATCGAATCGACCGTTAAACAACTTCAGGACGTGAAAAACGAAAAACAGAAAACCGAAAATCAAAAGTTCTTAGACGACAATAAATCGAAAGAAGGCGTTATCACTTTGCCGAGTGGCTTGCAATACAAAGTGGTTACCGAAGGAACCGGAGAAAAACCGGCTTCTGCCGAAGATACCGTAAAAGTAAATTACATCGGTAAAACTATTGACGGAAAACAATTTGATAGCAACACCGATAAAGAAAATCCCGCTACATTTCCTTTGAACCGCGTCATTGCAGGTTGGACGGAAGGTATGCAACTGATGTCGGCAGGTTCAAAATATATTTTCTACATTCCTTACAGCTTAGGTTACGGAGAACGTGGCGCCGGACAAGACATTGCTCCTTATTCGACACTTATTTTCGAAGTCGATCTGTTGGGCGTTTCCCACGCTGTCGCCAAGTAATGTAAAATAAATAATATATACCCCCTGCCCACTGAAGGGGGAGTTGGGGCGGTGAGATTGACAGTTGAACTGCGGCAAACTCCCCCCTTTATAGGGGTTAGGTGGCATAAAAATTAATAGGAGAATAAAATACTATGGAAAAAATTGATAAATTAGACCGGAAAATACTGGAAATCATTTCACAAAATGCTCGTATTCCGTTCAAAGATGTAGCTGAAATTTGCAATGTTTCGCGGGCCGCCATTCACCAACGGGTACAGAAAATGATCGAAATGAAAGTAATCGTCGGTTCCGGTTATCATATTAATCCACGCGCATTAGGTTACAATACCTGTACTTATATCGGCGTAAAACTGGAAAGAGGTTCGATGTATAAAGACGTAGTTCCCGAATTTGAAAAAATTTCGGAAATCGTGGAGTGTCATTTTACAACAGGGCCTTATACCATGCTGATAAAGCTCTATGCTAAGGATAATGAACACTTTATGGAATTATTGAACGGACGCATCCAGGAAATTCCCGGTGTGATTTCCACCGAAACGCTCATTTCTTTGCGTCAAAGTATCAAGCGGGAAATACCGGTTTAAAAACAGCGCCCCTCCCCTAAAGGGAGGGGAGTAGACCGGTGATATTTGCAATAGCTTGCGCTTCGTCTGCCCTTCCCAAAGAGGCGGGGTCTTATTTATTGTTAAAAGAATGAATTATCAACCGGTTTTTCTTTCCTTTTAAGTTAAATATATTTAATCTTTTAGGTTTTAGTATCAATAATATATATTTTTGTGCGAAATTAAAAGGTATAAGAGGTATGATGAAGAAATTCCCGCTTCCGGTGCTAACTTTTTTGTTTTTTTCTTTTTGTGCACAAGAGAAGCCCGATATTCGCGTTATTTGTGAAAATTCGGGAGGGAATTACCGTATCAAATGGGAAACGCTTCCCCCCATGGAAGGAACCGTAAGTATCTATGAATCAAATAATCCTGATTCTTTCAATATCCGAACGCCCTTGGCTGTTGTGAATATCAACGAGGGTTTTAAAGATGTGTTTGCTCTTCGTAATTTATCCCGGAGTTATTTCAAATTGGTTTTCAATAACAAGTATTCCGTGATTACCGGCGAACGCGTTATTCCTATGCAACAACTGACTAATTTCAGGGATTTCGGGGGATATTACAATGAAGATAATTTGCAAACCCAATGGGGAAAATTATACCGTTCGTCTTCTTTGTCTTACGCGGCGCCAATGGATAGGCGGTTTATAAACGCGCTGGGAGTTAAAACAATAATTGATTTTAGCGCTAATGATGAGAGAGTAGAAAAAACTTACCGGCACTGGTCAAAACAAATACTCAATCTTCCTTTGAGGGAAAATCCTCATTCAACGGTGTTTTTCGGCGATAAAATCCTGTCAAAACAAATGAGAAAAAACGATGTTATCATCGGGCAACAGGATAATCTTTCCTTTGTCATGGAGCATAATGCGGATTATTTTGAACAAATGTTTGATATTTTAACGGACAAAACAAATTATCCCATCGTGATTTGTTGTCCTTTGGGAAAGGATAAAACAGGGGTTGCCGCAGCGCTTGTCCTGTCGGCTTTAGGGATTAATAGAGAACAAATTATAAGTGATTTCCTATTGTCAAACCGGTTAATTGATTATGAGATTTTCCTTCCCAATACCGAAGTTTATTTTTCCGATTATGATGTGCAGGAAACCATGACTGCTATGTTAAGCGCTCATCAGGACGTGATTACCTATATTTTAGACCAGGTTAACAAACAATACGGATCTATGAATAAGTTCCTGGAAAATGAAGTGAAACTAACTTCTCAAAAAAGAGAGAAATTGAAAGAAATATTGCTTTACCCAAAGGTTTATTGAAATAAAAGAGCTACCTTTGCAAAATTTTAAATTAAGAAAACAGCATTTTGAAAACATTTGAAGAATTAGGCGTTGATCCTGCCATCATTAAGGCAATCAGCGAAATAGGTTATGAAAACCCTATGCCGGTACAAGAAGAAGTGATTCCGTATTTGCTCGGCAACAATAACGAGGTCATTGCATTGGCTCAAACCGGAACCGGTAAAACAGCAGCGTTCGGTTTACCCATCCTACAAAAAATCAACAGAAAACAAGTTCAGCCACAAGCAGTTATACTTTGCCCTACGCGGGAATTGTGTCTGCAAATCGCCGACGATCTCAAGGATTATTCCAAATACATGGACGATTTGAAAGTGATTCCGGTTTATGGCGGTTCGAGTATCGAGAGCCAAATCAAGGCTTTACGTCGGGGCGTTCATGTCATTGTCGCAACGCCGGGACGCCTGATTGACCTGATTAACCGTAAAGCGGCCGATTTGAAATCGGTGTGCAATGTGGTTCTGGACGAAGCCGACGAAATGCTGAATATGGGATTCTCGGAAAGTCTCGACGAAATCCTGGCCGTCGTTCCGGAAAACCGGAACATGTTGCTTTTTTCCGCAACCATGCCGGCGGGAATCGCCAAGATTGCCAAAAAATACATGCGCACGCCCAAAGAAATCATTATTGGACGAAAAAATGAAGGCGCTCAAAACGTACGGCATATTTTTTATATGGTCAATGCAAGAGACAAATACCTGGTTCTCAAACGAATAGCAGATTACAATCCGAATATTTACGGAATTGTCTTTTGCCGTACCAAAAAAGAAACGCAAGAAATTGCCGACCTCCTGATTAAGGACGGATACAATGCCGATTCTTTGCACGGCGATTTATCGCAGGCGCAACGCGACTATGTAATGCAGAAATTCCGGTTGCGTAATATCCAACTGCTGGTAGCGACCGACGTCGCCGCCCGTGGCTTGGACGTAGACGATTTGACGCACATTATCAATTACGGTTTGCCCGACGACATAGAGTCTTACACGCACCGGAGCGGACGCACCGGAAGGGTAGGGAAGACGGGAACGTCTATCGCTATTATCCACCTGAAAGAGAAGCACAAAGTTAAAGAAATTGAAAAACAAATCAATAAGAAATTTGAACAAGGCGCCATTCCTACCGGAAAACAGATTTGCGAAAAACAGCTTTTCAGTTTGGTTGATAAAATTGAGAAAGTGAGTGTCAACGAGGAAGAAATACAGGGCATTATGCCTTCCATTTACCGCAAATTGGATTGGTTGGATAAAGAAGACGTTATCAAAAGATTGATTTCGCTTGAATTTAACCGTTTGATAGATTATTATCAGGATGCAAGTGAGATAGAAATGCCTCAGGAAGGTGAAAGAAGGAAAAAAGACGGACGGCAAACCCGCGAAAAAGGAGCGGGACGTTCTTCGGGAAAAGGAACCGGACGCGCGTCGGAAAAAGGATTTTCCCGCTTGTTCATCAACTTGGGAAAAACCGATGGTCTTCGTCCTCAAGCGATAATCGGTTTGATGAACGACAACATTTCCGGCCGGAAAATCGAAGTCGGACGAATCGACTTGCTGAAGAATTTTTCTTTCTTTGAAGTTCGTGAAACCGATCGCGACCGGGTCATTCAAAACTTGGACGGAATCAAGGCTTTCGGGCGCAGGATTTCCGTTGAGGCAGCGCAGGCTTCTCCTTCCGAAAACCGGAAAAAACAGATCGAAGGAAAAGAAAAGGCGCGCTATCGTAGATGAAACACTTCTTCCATTGAAGCCCACCATTCACCGGGGGCGCGGGTTTCGAGCGGTTGCTGACAAGGCTCGCAGACTTCCCACCAGCGTTGTGTTTCGGGGTCTGCCGCCATTTTTGCCATATCCGCTTCGTAGTCGTTTCCTTCGTATTCGTAATAGCTGAACAAATAACCATCTTTGTAATAAATGGAATAATTCCGGATATTACAATCGCTTATCATTTTTAAGACGCCGGGCCAAACAGCGGCGTGCAGACGTTTATATTCCGCTAATTTTTCAGGTTTTACCTGTATTACACTTCCGTATCTTTTCATCTGTTATTAAATTGAAGTTGTAAAGTTAGTAGAATTATTTTAATTGACATGCAATTATGCCGATTCATTTAATTTGATTAATTTTGCGCTCGTTGATTACCCCCCAACCCCCTGAAGGGGGAGTTTGGACAGCGAGTATGAATATGCAGCTACTGCAGTCCTTCCTTTAGGGGGTTAGGGGGCATTACACATTTAAACCAATAAAAAATACAGTTATGTTTTCCGGAATAGTAGAAGAAGCGGCAACAGTCGTCAAATTAGTTGCCGAACAAGGAAATTTGCATTTAACGATGAAATGCTCTTTCGTAAAAGAATTGAAGATTGACCAAAGTGTCGCTCACAACGGCGTTTGTCTGACTGTCGTCGATCTGACGGACGATACCTATACGGTGACCGCCATCAAAGAGACCTTGGAACGTTCCAATTTAGGGCTTTTGCAGTTAGGCGATAAAGTGAATCTGGAAAGAAGCATGTTGATGAACGGCCGTTTAGACGGGCATATCGTTCAGGGGCATGTCGATCAAACCGCTGTTTGTACCCAAGTCGATGAAGCCGACGGAAGTTGGCGCTACACTTTTGAATATGCTTTTGACAAAGCCTTGGCCCGACAGGGGTATATGACCGTCGAAAAAGGTTCGGTCAGTGTCAATGGCGTCAGTCTTACGGTTTGTAACTCAAAGGATAACAGTTTTCAAGTGGCGATTATCCCCTATACTTACGAATGTACGAATTTTCACCAAATCAAACCGGGAACAGTGGTGAACCTGGAGTTTGACATCATTGGGAAATATATCAGTAAACTCAATCAATATGCTTGATCGACACGCTAAGTATCAAAGTAGAAGGCATTTTTTGCAAAGCTTCTTTCCGGTGTTCCGAAACATCATTCCAAGTAGTGTAACTGATAAGCATAAAATTGTATTGGGCTAACAGTGTTTCGGATATATCCGTATCGGGCAAGAGCGTCGAAGGTTTAACCGTTGCGAGAAATTGTCGCAATAGCTTTTCTATCCTGCTGTATTCTGAGGAACGGTAAACGACGCTTATGGAGCCTTGCGTCGATCTTAACAAAGTTTGGGCATACGCCAACAAGAACAAATCGGCTTCCGAATCCAGAACCAACACGATTTTACTTGCTTTCACAAAGTCCCGGTTGACAAAAACGCCTACCGGACAATGGCTTTGTTCGATAAACGTTTTCGTTTTGTCTTTTAACAATTCGGCAGGTAAAAACCATTTTTCCGCTTGTAAATAGCGGCGGTGCATCGCACTACGATATTGATTGGCGGCAATGTCGTTGGGCAGGTTGCTCCAGGTAATTCCCGCGCCAACCAGCAGGAAATCAAATCCTTCCACATTCGCAATTTCTGCTATATCCTGACTGACATTGTCCGATACCTCGTATCGCGGTTCAATCGAAATCTGTAACCTTTCGGCTTCTTTCAGAATCGGTTTGAAGCTAACCATTTCAAAACTGCCGGTTTGTAAAGGATTTATTTCCGAACCAACCGTAAAGTGCAAAGCAGTTATTTTCAATTGTTTTCCGATTTTGGAAAACATCTGATAAGCTACATCAAGCATCACTTGTCCGTTGCCGGCGCGACCGAAAGAAAGCAAAATCCTGAACGAGGCTTCCGGATACATGCTCGCCTTCCGTTCGGACAGTTTTTCCCGAACCTGAAACATTGACCGGATGAACAAAATCATAGGCGTTGTCATAAAGGTAGTTACCAAGGTCATCAAAACCAACATGACAAAAATAGGCGGCGACAGAATGTGCATTTTATAACCAATCGTCAGCACGACCAATTCCATCAAACCTCGCGTATTCATCAAAGCGCCGATGTACAAACTATCTTTCCAACTTTCGCCCGTAAGCCTCGCTGCTATCATCGCGCCCCCGAATTTTCCCACAATAGCAACCAAAATAAATACTCCGCTCAACAGCCATAAAGCGGGCGTGTTCAAAAGTCCGATTTCCGTTCTCAGCCCCGTCGCAACAAAAAAGAGCGGCAAAAACAATGAAAGGGAAACCGCTTCGACTTTTTCGGACATGATTTGCCGGAATTTAATGTCGGCAGGCATGATGATCCCAGCCAAGAACGCACCGAACAAAGCATGTAATCCCAAAATTTCCGACACCAAAGAAGAGGAAATAAGCATCAAAAATATGAATGCAACTAACTTTTTATCAATGACCTCCTCATTGTGGTACAGTTGCCCTACCATTTGCATGAAAGGACGGGCAATGACAAACATAAAAAGCAGGTAAAGCACTGAAAACGAGATGTTAAATACCGCACTCCAAATACTTCCGGCCTGCGCTACCGAAATGACTATCGCCAAAAGACACCAAGCCGTAATATCTCCGTTGGCGGCGCTCGACAAAGTGATTGTTCCCAGATGCGTTTTGGTAAGCCCTTTTTCTTGAATAATCCGCGCCAGCACCGGAAAAGCAGTAATACTCATCGCAATACCGATAAACAAAGAGAACGAAAGAAAAGGCGTCGTTTCATACGCATATTGATCATAGACAAAATAAGCGACTAATACGCCTAATAAAAAAGGGAAAATAATGCTTGTATGACTGATAAACGTTGTCTTTTTCAGACTTTTGAGTACCTGCGAAAAATTCAGTTCCATACCGATGGCAAACATAAAAAGGATTAAACCGAATTGGCTTAAAAGCTCAATATTTCCCAAAGACTCGGGTGGAAAAAGAAAGCCGGATACATTCGGAAACCAATGCCCTAAAATGGATGGCCCCAAGACAATACCTGCCAGGATTTCACCGATAACCGTCGGCTGACGCAAGGTTTTGAAGATTTTGGCGAAAATCCTGCAACAAGTGAGAATAACCGCAATTTGCAATAACAAAATACCAAACGAACTTTGAAGTTGTCCCAACAATTGGCGTCCGAAGAAATGAAATCCCTCGCCTAAATCGGAAGGAGCCTGAGCATAAACAAGAACTTCGCGGCTTTGATGACTTTCTCCCGCTTTGACTATAAAGTACATCAATACCCCGAAAACCGTGATCATTGTCAGGTAAAAGCAAATATTTCCCGCCTTTTTTAACATTTAGTCTGATTTTTTAGCAAAGTTACGTGAAATTTTTGTATTATTAAAAGGTTTGCCCATTGCAAAAACGATAACAACCGTAAAAATCAAACTCCAAGAGAGCAAAGATACGCTCTCAAAGACCATGCTTATTACACCCAAACATAAATCCATTGCTCAAATTTTTAAACCAAATTTTTTGGAAAATCCGTAGGGTGTCCCTGTGGCGAAGTCAGGCAAAAATGAGATTGTGGGTCAAAGCCCGCATTGACAGGGAATAAACAGTGTTTGACCAAATTAATTATTAATTAGT
This sequence comes from Dysgonamonadaceae bacterium, assembly GCA_031271125.1. Taxonomy (GTDB): domain Bacteria; phylum Bacteroidota; class Bacteroidia; order Bacteroidales; family Azobacteroidaceae; genus Azobacteroides. The sequence goes on along the minus strand of JAISWH010000048.1, from coordinate 4,927 downwards.
TTAGCGGATAGTAAAGATTTATGGTAAATTTTTAAAAAAAAGAGCGCAAAAGTCTAAAAAAAACTTTTGTACTCTTTTTTTTTTTCAAAAAAAGTATTACCTTTGCAACGCGAAAAAAAAATGAAAAATGAATATAATCGAATATAAAGATGTAGATATTTGCCACAAGGAACTGATTGTGCTACGCGAAGTAAATTTTTCTATTGAGCAAGGCGAATTTGTGTATCTTTGCGGAAAAACGGGCAGCGGAAAAAGTTCGCTGTTGAAGTCGTTTTATGCAGAAGTACCTGTAATTCAGGGTGATGCAAAAATTTTTGACTATGATTTAAAAAAAATCAGCAGACGGCAAATTCCAAAGTTGAGGCGGAAAATCGGCATAATTTTTCAGGATTTTCAACTGCTCGGCGACCGTTCCGTACATCAAAACCTTGAATTTGTGCTGAAAGCGACAGGCTGGAAAGACAATCGAAAAATTGACGAGCAAATTAACGCCGTACTGACCATTGTCGGCTTGCCCGCAAAAGGCTACAAACGCCCTCATCAACTTTCGGGCGGTGAGCAGCAGAGAATTGTGATTGCGCGGGCGTTGCTAAATTCACCGCAACTTATAGTGGCAGACGAACCTACAGGCAACCTTGACCCTGAAATTGCGGCGGAACTTGTCGCTCTGCTGCACAATATTTCAAAAAGCGGCACAAGCGTTATTATGGCAACGCACAACCTTAATTTAATTGACAAATTCCCCGCAAAAACCTTTTGGACAAGAAACGAAAGGTTGGTGTAGTTTTGCAGCATTTGCCCGCAATTTATAATTTATAATTCGTAATTTATAATTTAAAATTAACATTGTTTCTCAATTTTCTAAAAGATATTTTCGTTTTCAACTCGGATTTTCCGCTGATTTTTACCCAATTTTACTTTTGGGCATTTTTTGCGATTGTGTTTGCAGGCTTTGCGCTGCTGAAAAATAAAATTTTGATGAGGAACGCCTATCTTGCGTTTTTCTCGTTCTTTTTCTACTACAAAACGAGCGGATTTTTTGTGCTGATTTTGGTGTTTGACACGTTTTTAAACCTCTTTTGCGCAAAAAATATTTTCAACGCAAAAACCGAAAAACTGCGTAAAATTCATTTAGTTATAGGCTTGATACTCAATCTGTTAGTGCTGTTTTATTTCAAATACGCATATTTTGTAAATGATATTTTAAATAACATTTTTGGCTTGGATTTGAAAGTTTTTGACGTGTTTGCTTGGGTTGGAAACACGTTGAGCGGAAGTCAGCGGTTTGACGTTGGAAATATCTTGCTGCCTGTCGGAATTTCGTTCTATACTTTTCAGAATATCAGTTACATAATGGACATTTTCAGGCGAAAAATCACGCCTGTGAAAAACGTGTTGAACTATGCTTTTTACGTCAGTTTTTTTCCACAACTTGTGGCAGGACCCATTATCCGCGCCAACGAATTTATACCGCAAATTTACAAAAAATATTTCCTTTCGCGCCGTCAGTTTGGCATTGCTATCTTTTGGATTATCAACGGATTAGCCAAAAAAATTATACTTTCAGACTACTTAGCCACCAACTTTGCCGACCGCGTTTTTGAAAATCCGCTAATGTTTTCTGGCTTTGAAAATTTGAGCGCGTTGTTTGTCTATTCCTTGCAGGTTTATGCCGATTTTTCGGGCTATACCGACATTGCTATCGGCGTAGCGATGCTGTTCGGTTTTTATCTGCCGAAAAATTTTAATTCACCCTACAAAGCCGCCAACGCGGGACAATTTTGGAAACGCTGGCACATTTCGCTCTCGCGCTGGCTGCAAGATTACCTCTACATTCCACTCGGCGGCAACCGCAACGCCACTTTCGCCACATACGCCGTAATCATTTCTATCGCGCTTTTTGCTGTGATACTTTCGGGCAGCGTTTGGGTTGGATTGACGATTTTGGTTTTAATTATAACTGTCTGGTTAATAATGCGTTACAAACCCGAAAAGCGCAAAAAAATCATTACCAATCTCAATATGATGAACACGATGCTTCTGGGCGGTTTGTGGCACGGAGCAAGTTGGAATTTTATGATTTGGGGCGGTTTAAATGGTATTGGAATGTTGATTTGCAAATTTTGGAAAGATAAAACGCTGATTTTCAAAACAATATTTTTGGCAATTTTTATATTAATTTTTGGATTTTTTTATAAAATTTATGAATTTTCGGTGTTAAAAATTGGATTTGTGTGGCTCGGAATTATCTTTATCGGAACACTTATACGATTGATTTTCAATCAGTTTAATAAGAACGTAGATGACACAAATTTAACAGATAATCACAGATTAAATGCAGTATTATTAAAAAAAATCAGTGTAAATCCGTCTAATCTGCGTTATCTGTTTTCTAATATGTGGGCGGTTTTTCAAACCTTTGTCTTTATCACTTTCACGCGCCTCTTTTTCCGCAGCGGCTCGAACCTCAACCCTGCCGATGCCAACGAAACAGCGTGGAACACCGCCAAAAATATGGTTTCAAAAATCGGCGGCGCGTGGGATTTTTCGCTTATTCCGACAATGCTCTACGAATATCGTAACATATTCATACTCTTTGCGTTAGGTATGATAATTCATTGGTTGCCCGAAAATTTCAAGCGGCGTTATCGCCTTTGGTTTGCGCTGATGCCGCTGTGGCTAATGGCTGTGGTGTGCGTTTTCGCCGTTTTTGTTATTTATCAGTTTATTTCCGCTGATTTACAGGCGTTTATCTATTTTCAATTCTAAAAAAGGGCGTAGTCAATACAGCCCTGCATCTAATTTTCCTGTCGCTTTGAGAAACTCAATTTCTTTTATTCGGTAATCAATCCTTGCGTCAATAAGGTTGCTATACGCGGTTTGCCACGCCGATTGCGCCGTCATTAAGTCGGTGATTGTTTCGAGATTAACCATATAACGGTCGGTGCTGATGCGCAGGTTTTCCTGCGATTGTTCGAGGGCAAATTCAGCATTTTGGATTTGCCGATAGGCGTTGAGCGCGTTGAAAGTTGCTTGTTTAATTTCCAATTCCATCAGTTGCGAATTTTTCTGCATTTCGAGTTCGGCAATTTTTCTGTCTGTTTTTGCACTTTTAATCTTTTGGCTGCCTTCCCACCAATCCAAAATCGGCACAGAAACCACCGCCATTACATTGCTGATATTGAAAGGGGCTTCGGGATTGCCCTGAATTTTCATTCCGCCCATTGTTCCGTAAGTGGCTGACAATCCGATAGTTGGCAAATATTTTCCGATTGCAAGTTTGAGTTCGCCCTCTTTTATTGCAATCTGTTTTTGCATAAGTTTGTATTCGGGGCGGGCAGAAACCGCATTTTCTGACGGAAGTATTTGATTTTCAGTTACTTGCACTATTGTATCTGTCGGAATAATTTGAGTAGAATAATTTGCGCCGATAATTCTGCAAAGTGCCATTCGCGAGAGTTCAAGCCCCGTCTGCGCCTGCATTACCTGCAATTTTACAGCGTTGTGCTGCACTTGCACTTTCATAAGTTCGTTGCGGTTAATCATTTCCGCATCGGCAACGTTTGTGAGCAATTTTTCGAGTTCGTCAAGCAAATTTTCATACGATTTTGCCAATTTAACTTTCTCACGCACAGACACATATAGCCAATACATTTTTTGCGCCTCAACAACCGCCTCACTTTTTTTGAGTTTAATATTTTCCTCCGACATTTCGATGCCCGCCTCCGCCATTTTATTGCCAGCAATAATTCTGCCGCCCGCAAAAACAGGCTGTTGCAGTGTTAATCCTGCAAAATACGCGCCTTTGAGGCTAATGTCAATCGGTTTCCAGAGCGAAGTAATTTCGGTGCGCAGTTGATTTAAGCCCTGCTGTAAAAAGTCTTTCATTTCTTGCGGAATATTTGCCGATGAAATATCGAATTGAGGGAACAGTCCGTCAATATTTTTCAGCAGTTCGATGTCGTTAAAAACGTAGGTGTAACCGCCTTGCGCAGCGATTTTTGGAAAATACATCGACCGCGCCGCCTCGCGTTCCGCTTTCGCCTTAGTTTTCAACTGTTCGGCAATCTGCACATCAAAATTGCTGCGCAACGCCATATTTTGGCAACTATCAAGAGAAAGACTTAAAACGCTGTCATTCTGACAATTAGCAATCAAAAACGAACAATTAACAACTAAAACCGTAATTAAAAATTTATAATTCATAATTAATAATTTTAAGGGAAACAAAGGTAGCATAAAATTTTCAATTATACACAAAGTTTATAGGGGAAAGGTAACATAAAATTTTCAATTATGCACAAACTTATAAAAATTTTTATTTGTTTGTGTATAATTAAAAAATTTTATGTTATCTTTGCACAGATTTTTAATCGGAGTTTTAACGGGGATTTAGACTCCTTATTAAAATCAAAATAGACAAAATAGTTTTTAGAAGTCCCCTGTATTTTTAAATTTTTAATTGAATAAAAATGACGACACTTGCTGATATTATCAAAGATTCGGATTATAAACAGGCACAATTCGACCTTGTGCTGATTAATGAATTTGAACGCAAAATCACTACCCGCGCGGATAAAAACGGGAAAGAAATTCCTTATATCAACTGCGCTATCCGCAAAAAAGAAATCCGCCTTACACCCGAAGAAGCTGTCCGGCAACTGTATTTGGAAATATTACTCAACGACTATCAATATCCTGCCGACCGTATAGAATTGGAGTACGCCGTAACTTTTGGACGGGAAAAGAAACGCGCCGATATTGTGATTTTCGACAAACAGCAGACCACTTCGCCCTATATCATCGTGGAGATGAAAAAGCCGAAACTCAAAGACGGCAAGGAACAGTTGAAATCGTACTGCAACGCTACCGGAGCGCCTATCGGCGTGTGGACAAACGGCGATTCCATTTCGTTCTACCACCGTCG
>JAISWH010000148.1 GCA_031271125.1 Dysgonamonadaceae bacterium | reverse complement strand
CCCGTCAATGCGCCTAATTTCGCCATAATCGGCATCGCCATTTGAATGGCGTCAATCCACGACCAGTCATCTGTTTGCGGGGTATTAACCAGCATGTCCATGCAGGCTTTTATATTGCGGATTTTTTCGGGATCGGGAGCCATATTGTACAAATCAATATAAGTTTGTCCGCAACACTGATCGTCGGCGTTACGGGTGGTGTTGCCGTTCCGCATACCCCAACGGTGAAATTCCGCCCAGTCGTACATATAACGGTAATATTTTTCCTGCGGATCAATCCGGTATAAAGCTACCAGGCCTTCGTAATACACGCCTCGGGTCCATATATTGCTCGGACGAACTATATCCGTATGGGATGGCGCTTTATAATCGGCGTATTTTTTCATGAAATAATCATTGACTTGTACCATGGTACAAAGTACCTCTTTTTTGTCGGGTAATTCCTGGGGATACGCCGGAATGATATGGCCGGCAATGATAACCAACAAGAAGAATAACCTTTTTTTGATTGCCTGTTTGAAATACATATAATCCATTTTATCTGTTTTTTTTACATACTACAAAATAAATACAATAACCAATAGTAAGCAATAGAAATTTATTCAGTTGAATAGAAAATTTACTTATAAACATGGAATATTGTACGCTAAATATGGAATATTGTACAAATAAGTAATTATTGCCGGATTTTTGTGTATTTTTGTTGAAATTTTATATACCATGAAGAAGCGCAAATTCAACGGATTTTTATTCGCTTGTTTATTTTGGATTGCCAATCCGATTTCTGCAATCGAAACTCTTCGTTTTGAATGGATTAGCGACCGTGATGGCTTATCTCAGAATACGGTTCGCTGTATCATGCAGGACTGTATGGGCTTTATGTGGTTCGGCACTATCAATGGTTTGAATCGCTACAACGGAAAAGAGTTTATTGTTATGCTTTCTCAAACCGGTAATTTTGCTTCCTTGCCTGATAATCGGATACGAAGTTTGCATGAAGATCGACAGGGTTATATCTGGATACGCACCACTGCCAATATTTTTTGTTGCTATGACCCTCGTTTGGAACGTTTTGTAGATTACGATCCGGAAAATCGTCAAAAATATTTTACACAAGTCCGTACTTTTTCTAACGGCGACGTCTGGTTATGGGGTGGCGGTAGCGGTTGTTGCCGTATCCGGCATAACAATGGGAAATTGCAATCGCTCCGTTTCGGTGAAGCCGAATTAGGCAGTTCGTCGGTTCATTTCTTACATGAAGATGCGCTGCACAGGATTTGGATAGGTTCAGGCAAAGGTTTGTTCCGTCTGGAAGGCGATCATGCCATCAAAATGTCTTCCGAAATATTTTCCGCTATCCACGAATGGGATAAGTATTTGTTTTTTATCAATGATAAACATATTGTTCCTTTCGATTCCTATAAACAAAAATGGGCCTCAGCAATTGGTTTTTCCAAATACAAACCGATTTCTCTGAACATGACTACCCAATTGAACAATGGTTTGATTTTACTGGCTACCAAAGAAGACATTATCGCTTTCGATTCTCCTAAAATGAAGTTTATTCCTGCCGAAACTTTATTTGATAACCAAGCCGTTAAAAATGCAAGTTTTTATACCGATAATCAAGGAAATAAATGGGTATATAATCTTTCCGGTTCTATCTGGCGGCAATTTCCCGATAATCATTTTGAACAAATCAACCTGATTCCGTCGAACATCCTTTCGGTGATTGACGCCGAAAGGTATGAAATTTACCACGATTCGCGTAACATCATTTGGATTACCACTTACGGTAACGGTTTGTTTGCTTTAGACTTGAATAATGGTCAAACGTATCATTACACAATTAATAACAGTGATTTACCAACCAATTATCTTTTGTATGTTACGGAAGATAAATCGGGAGAAATATGGGTAGGAACCGAATTTGCCGGTATCAGTAAGATCTCGCTGAGCAATTATCCGGTACAAATTCTATTGCCTGAACCGAAAGAAAACAACAATCGGAGCAATGCCGTGCGCCTTATCTATAGCGATAGCAAGGAACGTTTTTGGGTGGGAACCCGCAGCGGCTACCTGCATATTTACGATCGCAGTTTCAAAAAGTTGAAGTCGCACCAGATACAAGGGGGTTTACCTTTTGCCGCTACGGAAGATTTATATGGCAATATCTGGCTGGGCACCCGGGGAAATGGAATTATGGTTTTTCCTCCTTCGGGTGAAGCGGCTGTCCGTCATTACCATTTGCGTGACATCGAAGCGGAATCAAACAGTAGCAACAATGTATTTGACCTGATACGGGACTCTAAAAACCGGATTTGGGTGGCCTCGTTTGGCGGCGGTTTGCATTATGCCGACCTCCGAGAGAACGAAATTACTTTCCGGCAAATCAATACCCGCACGGCCAATCAAAACCGGATGCGCGTGATTATGCAAGACCGTATGGGATTGATTTGGGCGGGAACAAACGAAGGAGTCATTGTTTTTGATCCGGATGAATTGATAGTCGATCATCAGAAATACATCAATTTCCATTTCGATGTCAATGACGACCGTTCCATTAATAACAATGAGGTGAAAGCCATTTTTGAGGACAGTAAAGGACGGATCTGGTTGGGAACTACCGGCGGCGGATTGAATCTGCTGGTCAGGGAAGAACCCATTGAACGTTCCCTGTTCAAACATTTTACGGCCAAAGACGGGCTTTCCAACGAAGTAATTCAAACTATCACGGAAGATGAACAGGGTTTTATCTGGGTAAGCACCGAAGGCGGCAGCGGTATTTCCAAACTTGATCCCGAAACGGGGCGCTTTGAAAATTTCACGATGTCTAATCACCAGCAAGTAGGACTGTTCAACGAGGGCGCCCGGTGGAAAACGGAAAACGGAAACCTGATGTTCGGCAGTTATTTCGGTGTGTATGTCTTCAACCCTTCCGAAATCAAATCCGACGCTTATACGCCGCCGGTGGTGATTACCGGACTGAAAATCAACGGTGCGAACGTTTATCCCGAAACGCCTAATTCGCCTTTGACCGGAAGCATTTCCCTGTCGAAAGAAATCCGCCTGAAACACGACCAAAATTCGTTTAACATTGAATTTGCCATGCTGAATTTTCATTCTTCCGCTTTCAACCAGTACGCTTATTACCTGGATGGTTATGAAAAACAATGGAATCCGGTTGCCAGACACAATATCGCCGCTTACCGCAATGTGCCTCACGGGACGTATGGCTTCAAGGTCAAAGGGAGTAACAGTTTCGGCGTGTGGACGGACGAGGAAACGATGTTGAAGATCGTTATCTTACCTCCTTTTTGGCAATCCGTTTGGGCTTACATCCTGTATTTCCTTGCGGCGATTGTCGCCGTTTTCTTTTCAATCCGGATTATCAAACA
>JAISWH010000070.1 GCA_031271125.1 Dysgonamonadaceae bacterium | reverse complement strand
GGCCAATGTTTTACAAGTGTTTAACAAATTGTTAAATTGCAAAAATCAGGTTGAAAAATATTGATTGTAAATCATTGATAATAAGAAAGATAAGGCCAATCTTCGCCTTTTTTATTATTTAAACAACGCTAAAACAGCTATGAATCAATAAGTTAAGCGGCTCCCTTATTTAGATTGAATCGAAATAAGGAGGCTGAAAAAGTTTGCTGGACAAAGACAAGTTGTTGCAAGTAGATAGTAATCAATTAGATAGGTCTTAGTAATTTTGTGACGAATTAAGATGCGAAAAATGAAGTGTCTGTCATCAATACAGTGACAGACAATTTTGTTAAAAAATTTTGCCCCCGCTCGGCGAAGGCTGGAGTCTTCGCCGAGCGGGGTGTAGGGGCAAGGTGCGCCTTGCCCCTACGTCGAGCGAGGGATGAACAATTTTTTCGGAAATTTCCATTTTCGTAAAAAAAAAAATTAAAAAATTTGTGAATCGGCTAAGCCGATTCACAAAAAAAATAGTCAAATTGTTAAATCTTCGGATCAATATTCTGAAACACAGCGAATCGGGAAGCCGTCCGAGCGTGAGCGCGAGGTCACTACAACGCCGCTCCCGCTATCAAAGACCAAGGCGTACGAAGCAGTACTTGTAACCGTACTACTCCAATAGCTGCCGTTGAAACCCACACTGGTCTGCTTGCCTGCACTACGGTTACGGATCCCGGCGGCTGGAAGGAAAAGAGACGTAGGTTTGTTGTCTCCACCGGGCTTAATCTCGTAACCCCTAGTATTCCCTTCGCTCCAAACCCAAGTATTATTAGATCGAATCTGAGACCATTCAAACTGGGTAGGTACACGCCAAATTGTGTCTTCACTTAATTCAGAACAAGGATCCAACTCGGTAATCCCCTTCACAGGATTACCCCATGTCCAATTGTTTGCAGGAGAAATAGCGGAACTGTCAGCAGTTTCGGGATATTGACGCCAATCATATGGGGCGCCATCACGCTGGATAAATTTACCGTAAATAGCATCAAAGTCAGGACCGGATTTAATCTGGCCGTTATCAGTATTCAGTGAATCAAGACCAACACCATTAAGTGCAGTTAAATGACCGCTATATGTCTGATCTGGTGCTACGCCACGTACTTGGTGACCATCTTTTTCACGTCCCCACTGGTACCAGTCCCCATAAACAATTGGGTCGTAAGCTACGTCGTTAATAGGAGGTGAACCGACCGGTTTGTAATCCATTTGCTCTTCCACTGTTTTAGTTTGATTAGCGCCCAAGTTAGCAGGAGCAATATTTATCCATTTCCCGTTAGCAAGCCAAGCGCCGGTGCCATAAACAACACCTCCTGTTCCACTAATACCGTACTGTGAACCGCTAGCCACTACGCAATAGAACTGGTAAACTTTCCCTCGTTTGGAAATACCATAATCTCCCCAGTTAGATGGTTTAATGAAAAGCGTATCGTTGTGGGCGTATTCACCCGTAAGCGGAGCGGAAACCGAAGTTTCCGGATCGTATTTATACCATCGATAGGTAAAATTCGATTTATCCTCAGCAGCGAGTTCAAAACACAGGGTATCCGTTAACTCGCCTTCAGATCCCAACCAAAGAAATCCCGGTTGACGCAGGAAAATAATCGGAAGTTCCAAACTACGCACCGGTGCGCTCGAAAGGACAGGATACCATCCTGAACCATCATTGTAATAAATCCCTTCATTCAAGCCGTTGTCGGTGGTCAGGTTATAAACCACAAGTCCCTTTTCGGGGGAGGGAAGCGGAGCGGAACTACTCACACTATCCAGCTTAACACGTGGCAGCAAAAGACCCAGGGTATCGGTACCCGAGTCGAAATTCAAGTCCAGGATAGCTGATCGATGCGGAGGGGTTGAACCGCCAATCCGAACCTGAGCATTCACATTAACTGCTCCCAAAACCATCAGAAACAGCAATAATAAAAAAATCATTTTTTTTGTCATTTTAAACCTTTTCATTTGTTAATTTTTACATTTTTTAAGTTTTAAAACTTTTTTAAAGAAAATACATAAATCTCTCTGTCTGAATAAATTAGATCAATCAACTTTGCACCTCCGCTATCTGTCACTATATAGGTGACGGACACAATTTTTTTTATTTTGTAACACGCTGAAAATCAAATAGTTACATTTTCGAAAAATGACACAAATCTGCGTTTTTTGTCGTTTTTCGACAATGGTTTTATATGTGATTGATAATCAGATTGTTCAAAATCAAATTTGTTAAACACTTTTTAAACATGTAATAAGAAACTAAAAATCAGGCAGTTAAATCATTTTTGTCAAAAAACGAAAAAAAAATTAACAATTCAGACTTTTTTATAAAGAAATAAATAATACATGCAATTAGATAGTAATCAATCTGTTAAATTACTTTATCTTTGTGTCGAATTATGTGTTAACAACGTTTGTCTGTCACCTATATAGTGACAGACATTTTTGTTAAGAAAATTAACACTCGCTTTTGATAACTAATAGGGTGGTCATTTAGAGACTATTTTCGGCTCACTTGCAAAACGCTGTGTTTATAGAAAAAAACCTACGTCGGGTTAAAAGCATGTCTCCGGACATGCCGCAAGCGGGGACGCTTGCTTTTAACACGACGAAGGCTGGAGCCTTCGCCGAGCGGGGGGCTGGAGCTTTCGCCGAGCGGGGGATTTTGCAGCTAACCCGTCTGTTTTCCTGCGATGTGGGTGTGGGTGTAGGGGCAAGGCGCGCCTTGCCCCTACGTCGGGCTAAACGAAGTTTTGTAGGACGCGGCAATGTCAGGGGCTTTATAATTTCCCGGCAATCTTTGTTCCTTGCAAAATCCTGTCAGCCATGCTAATTCCGTCACGGATATTCCCTGCGAGTATCAATCCGGGATAACGGTTTTGCAGCTTTTCAATAACTTCCAAACGTTCGCCGGTACTTTTTTCGTATTGTGGAATGGCGTGTGTATGACGCGCAATATGAATCATGTCCGGTTCGATATGTGCAGGAAATTTGAGCATTTCGTGAAATTCGCGAACGACCAGATTTTCAATTTCTTTATCCGGTAATTCGGTAAGCCGTTCGGCTTTCATGCCTCCGATAAAAAACGAAAATGCCATGCCCTTTTCGGGCGCGCGTCCACTGAAACATGCTGCAGGGAAAAGAATGCCCAACAAATCCTTTTGCTCGCAGGAAGGAATTAATCCGCCGAAAGCATTGAAACGCAAACCGCAAGTATCTTTCACTCCCACAGCTACTTGCACAATACGTGCATAACGAAGGCCGGTAATTTTATTCATTTCCGAAGGTTCAATAAAAGGCAATATATCCCGTAAAACGTGAGCGCTAACCGTGGTAATCACTTTTTCCGCTTGCACGATTTTTTCCCCTTCGGGAGTAGAAAAAGCGACTTGCCAATGATTTTCCACCGGTTGAATTTTTACGGAAGATACCGATAATGTGATGTTTTCCCTGCCGACAGCATCGGCCAAAGCCGCCGTTAGATTACTCAATCCGCCCCGTGCGGAAAAAATCTTTTTGGTAGCCAGGCGGTCGCGTTCCGTTTTCGGTTCAAAGGCTTTGGCGACGGCACCCTTGATGAAACTGCCGTAAGTTTGTTCCAAACGGTACAATTTCGGGAGGGCGTAACGGGTAAGCAAACGGGCGGGATCACCGGCATAAATCCCCGATATAAAAGGGTCTACACAATAATCCAGATAAGATTTTCCCAGACGGCGAAGCGCCAATCCGGCAACCGATTCGTCGGGATTCGTCCCTTTCGGGCAAAAAGGTTCGCCCAGAATACGGAATTTATCTTTCCACGTAATGATAGGCGTTGTAACACCGCTTAATAACCCTCCGGGAAGTTCCCTGAAACGGTCGCCTTTCCAAATTAAACGATGTTTGGCGTTTTCATCGGCGTTTTCCAATTCGCAGGCAGGGGACAAAGCGGCGAATAATTCCGCTACTTCGGGATGGGAAACGGTTCCCGTATTGGGTCCCGTTTCAAAAACGAATCCGTTTTTTTCCAAAGTCCGGATTTGTCCGCCGATACGATCGTTTTTCTCTAAAATGAGGACTTTTTTCCCGCGTTTTACCAAATGAAAAGCTGCGGTTAGGCCGGTTAGGCCGGCGCCAAGTATGATGATGGAATAATTGTCGTTCATGATTTACACCGGCCGGGAAAATACCTTATCCGTATGCAGCATTAATTTATCCAAAGCCGCCGCCACATTCCGCACAAAAAGCCGTCCTTCGGGCTTTATTTCAATCCGGTCGTCATCAAAAGCAATGACGCCGTCGGCCGCAAAATCACGGAAACGGGCGGGATCGTAAGCGGTCGCCTGTTTGATTTTTTCGACGGGAAGCGCAAGCCGTTCCGACAAATCCCGCCAATCGAGGCTGTAATTACACATCAGTGTTTCGATGACTTCTCGGTTGATTTGCTCGTCTTCGCTCAAAGAATAACCTCTCACAACGGCAAGCCCGTGATCGATACGCGCAATGTAGTCGTCTATCGTTTTGCTGTTCTGGGCATAAGCGCCCGAAAGCTGACTGATAGCCGTCACTCCAAAAGCATAAACCTGTCCGGTTGTACGCCGGGTACAATAACCTTGAAAATTGCGGTGCAATTGCCGGTTTTGAAGCGCGGTATATAATTCGTCGGAGGGCTTCACAAAATGGTCGAGGCCAATAGACTGATAACCGGCTTGGTTGAGAATTTCCATTGCCCGTTCATACATCCGGCTTTTTTCTTCCTGTGCCGGAAGGCCTGTTTTTTCCAACAACATTTGCCGTTTGTTTATCCAGGGAACATGCGCGTAAGAAAAAGTAACCAAGCGATCGGGTTGCAGTTCAATTGCTTTTAGAATGGATTTCGAAAAACTATCTACAGTTTGCAAAGGTAAACCATAAATAAAATCTAAATTGATACAGGTATTTTTTTGCCGTAAAATTTGAAAAATTATTTCCAAAGGCAACAAAGCCGGCTTACGATTCGACGCTTTCAAAACCTTTTCGTCAAAATCCTGAATCCCGATGCTGAAACGGTTAAAACCGGCTTCAATCAGCGATTGCCAATACGTTTCGTCCGAATAAGCCGGATGACATTCGATGGCCACCTCCGGGTGGTCGATAGCGGGAAAAGTGGAGAATAAACGGTCGTTCAATTCTTTCAGAATCGTTGCCGGTAAAATGGTAGGCGTCCCGCCGCCGAAATGGATTTGTGCGATTTGCCGTTTCCGGTCGATGTACGGTAAAACCCGATCCATTTCTTTGTGAAGCGCGGAAATGTACAGGTCGATTTTGTCCTGCTTCCCCATTGAAAAGGAATTACATCCGCAACAATAACAAAGGCGGCGGCAAAACGGGATATGAAAATAAAAGGAAAGATGCCGCGGTTCGCTCACGTTTGAAGCGTCCAAAGCGGATTCATAATCTTTTGCGGTAAAAGATTCATTGAAATAGTTGGCCGGCGGATAGCTTGTGTATCGGGGAACCGGGGTGTTGTATTTTTTTAGTAGATTGGTCATTTAGCCTGAATTATCTCTTTGAATAATGAATTTGCATAGCATTTAATGGCTGATGTAATACGATTGTCTTCATATATCTTTTTTTATCAAACTGCAAATATACGAATAATAATTGGTAATAAATGAAATTTAAATCCCCATCGTCTGCTTCTTAAACGCCAATAATATATAAATCAAAGAGACACAAGCCAACCCAAACTCAAAAAGAAACAATCCGCTATAACCGGTCATATCGGCAACGCGACCGCTCAGCATGGCGATGCAAATGCCGCTGAAATGGGTAAGCACGGTCTGAATCGTGAAATCGGTCCCTTCCCTACCCTCTCTGACACAATCCATCGCTAAGGTATAAACTACAACGGTCGCCATTCCATAACTTCCCCACAATAAAAGGATTCCAACATACAACAATTGTATATCGGGATGGGGATTCATTGATATATAGTAAAAATAAAAAGTCGTGAATACAATAAAAATCGCAAAAAGAACGCGCGAGCGATTGCGCCCGATTTTCCGTATAATAAATCCTCCGGCAAAAGAAGCAACCAGTCCGGCAGCCGTTCCGAAAAAACCGCTCATCGTTCCGATCTGCTTCATATCGTACCCCAAGTCAACCATATAAGGCCTTAACATCGCCAGCGTTCCAATTATCGACGAATAGTACAACAAAAGAAATACAATTTGTTTCCAAATGCCCTTTTGAGTGAAGAAAAGCAAAATATCCCGAATGTTCGCCCGTTGGAAATTTACTTGTTCGCGGTTAATTTTCAAACTTTTATTGAAATACAAAGGAAGCAAAGCGACTACTACAAACAAAGCAAGCGCGGGAAGAATACTGTTCCAACCAATCTGTTTGAAAAGCAACAGCAACAACCCGCTTCCAACCATCGTTCCTCCAAAACTTCCCATCGACTGCATACTGTTGACCAAACTTTTTTCTTCGCTCCGGAAAGAAAGCACGGCTAAAGCGTCCGTAGCAATATCCTGCGTTGCGGAAGCCACAAAAGAAATAATAATCAAAATCAGAATCAGATGGAAATTGAGCGAGAGATTCAAGAAAGCCACCGCAAGAATAATGGCCGCATACACCAGTTCCGAAGAAAAAATCCATCGTTTGTAATCATTTACCGTCACGTTGCAGTAATCAATCACCGGCGACCAAAGGAATTTCAGTATCCATGGCAATTTAATTAATTGCACCATCCCGATTTCGGTCAGGGAAAAATTCCCCTGACGCATCATCACCGGAATGACCGTCGAGAAAAAACTCATCGGGATGGTTTGCGCAATATACAAACAGAAGAAAGTTGCGATGTTTTTTTTGTTTACACTCATTGGGTTGCAATCATTTTAACAGTAACTGTTGCGCCTACCGTAAAAGGTTTCCCTTTTTGCACGAATCGTTTACCCATGGATTCGAAATAAAAAGCGGAATAGGCTTCATTCATGATGTTTTTCGCCCAAAAGGAAATAGTCGTTACACCTTTGGTAATCATAAGATTTCCATTCAGTTGTCCGTAAAAAGGCTGAAAGACCGCATTGTCCTCATTCCAGTACAAACGGTCGACGCCGGTATAATTCATATCCAAAACTACACGGTCAAGCAGGCGTTTGGATACGGGAATCGTATAATCACATCCGAAAGCAAATGTCTGTCTCGGCGTCAATGGGATAAATTTTCCCGCATAATCAAGCTTTTCACTGCGTTGATATTCCTTAAAAACGGCGCGCGTATATCCCCAACCGGCTTGAAGAGTCCATCCGCTCGCCGGTTGGGCCGACAGACTGATTTCCGCGCCTCTGCTTTCGGAACGTCCGGCGTTTTTCAGCATCGAACCTTTCCCGCTCGGCAAGTTCTGAGAGATTTGCTGGTTCTTCCAGTCAATGTAAAACAGGCAAACCTCTGCCTGCAAGCGGTTTCCAAAAAACTGTCCCTTTGAGCCGACTTCGTAATTCCAACTGTATTCGGGTTCAAAAGTACGATCCGCCTCCTTGTCAAAAGAAGTGTTGAAACCTCCGGTTTTGTAACCCTGGGCAACCGAAGCGTAGAACATTTGTCCCGAAGAAAGGCTGTACTGCAAAGCCATTTTCGGCGTTAGCCGGTTGAAACTCATCTTCGTGTCGAAGGCGTCGGTTTGCCAGCTTTCAAGAATACCTTCGTTAATACTATCTTTGTAACTAACATACTTGTTACTTGCTTTTTCGTAATCGTAACGGATTCCCAAAGTAAGAGAAAGCCGGTCGATCAAGAGGTTATCCAGGACGGACTGATGATAGAAAGAAATTCCGTTCGTAGGAATATCATACAACTTATCGGTCAAATAATTTTGTTTTTTATATTCCAAAATGATTTCATTGTCAATACCCTGATGAAAAGCAAACGCTCCGAAAAGCCATTTGTATGAACCGTCACCGGCAGATTTCACAGTGATTTCTTCCGAAACAGCCGTTTGTTTTTGAATCTGCTTGGCATAATAAACGGCGTCGGCTGTAAAATCCTGGTCGATTCCCTGTTTATCGTTCAGATGCAGGAAAGCCGTCTGTACATTCAGGCTGAATTTATCGGCCATATAAATCAATGAAACGCCCGACGATAAAATATTCCGGCGATAGAGGCTGTAATCATTGTAATTTACCTCTTCTGTTCTTTGCGTTTCCGGGTCAAACTCGGCATAAGGATAACCGCCCTGGTCCAAGCCATCGAAAGAGCCGACCCACTGCAAAGTAAGGTTGGGTTTGATTCGCCAATCGAAACGAATCCGGCCGCTTCCGACATTCAAATCATCTGCTTTTTCGCCGGTAAACCGATTTGTGAAATATCCTCCCGAATGTGTGTAATTGCCGGAAACAGCGTAGCCGAAAGTATTGCCGATACTTCCGTAATGCGCCAAGCTGCCCGTCCGGTTTTCGTAATTGCCTGCCGTCGCCGAAAGAAGCGTTTCCTTGTAACGCAAAGGCGATTTGGTTTGGATGTTAATCAGTCCGCCCATCGTATTTCGACCGTACAGAGTCCCTTGCGGCCCTCTCAGTACTTCAATGCTTTCGATTTCGTTCCAGTTGAAATCAAAAGTTGATTTTTCAAAATAAGGGATTCCATCGACATACAAGCCGACAGACGGGGAATTAATTTTCGCACCGATACCCCGTATATAAACCGGCGAAGTGAGTTTTGAACCATAATCCGGAATAAACAAGTTCGGAACACGGGAACCTATATCTTTGGTACTCACCATATTTTGATTTTCAATGGACAACCGATCCATTTTCGAACCGGCTAAAGGAAGTTTGGAAATATTGGATCCGTATTTAAAAGAGCGAACGATAACTTCTTCCAATTCTACATGGCAAATGTGGCTTGTATCCGGTCTTTCAATAGGTTCTGAATGAATAGTCAAAGCGGATAATATCAAAATTAAAAAACAAAGAATACACCTTTTGCCCATTAAATTAAGTCTTTAATGAGCGCAAAGGTAAGGTTTATTTATTACATAAACAAATTTGAGGCCGGCAGGCTAAATCTTTTTTTGAGGTGTCACATCCTAAAATAGCATTACAGAAAAAAGAGTAACGCAATGAAAAAGAAAGAAGAAAGAATCGTCAAGAGACGAACATCCCAAGACTACAGCGAGTCCTATGTCGGGTTAAAAGCATGTCTCCGGACATGCCGCAA
>JAISWH010000126.1 GCA_031271125.1 Dysgonamonadaceae bacterium | reverse complement strand
GTAGCCGAGCACCATACTTACACCCAGCCGGAAGAAGTGGAAGATTTTGTTTCCAAAACCGGAGTGGATTCGCTCGCAATTTCTATCGGAACATCGCACGGCGCGAATAAATTCAAACCCGAACAATGTACACGCGACGAAAACGGCGTATTGGTTCCGCCTCCTCTGCGCTTCGACATTCTTGAAGAAATCGAAAAACGGATCCCGGGATTTCCGATTGTTTTGCACGGCTCTTCGTCCGTTCCTCCAAAATATGTGGAAATCATCAATAATAACGGCGGTAAACTGAAAGACACTATCGGTATTCCCGAAGATCAATTGCGCCGCGCCGCCAAATCGGCCGTATGCAAAATAAATATTGACTCCGACGGACGTTTGGCCATGACTGCCGCTATCCGTCAGACTTTCATCGAACATCCCGAATGGTTCGATCCCCGCCAATATCTGGGACCGGCTCGCGAATGTTTGAAAGAACTTTATAAACATAAAGTTGTCAGTGTGTTAGGATCGGCAGGCAAGGCTTAATTTGTAAGAATGTAAGTTTGAACGCGAATTACGCAAATTACGCAAATTCACCCATATCAGGAATATAGTTTGCGTAATTTGCGTTTCAAATCTTAATAAATAAATATTACATTATGGAAACCTATAAAAAATTTCAACAACACCTTAGCGACGAACTGAATGCAATCCGCGAAGCGGGTTTGTATAAAGAAGAAAGAATCATTTCCTCGCCGCAATCCGTATTTATTAAACTTACCTCCGGACAAGAAGTTCTTAATTTTTGCGCAAACAATTACTTAGGTTTGGCAGATAATCCGGATTTGATTGCCGCAGCCGGAAAAGCGATGTCAAGTCGCGGTTACGGCATGTCGTCGGTACGCTTTATTTGTGGAACGCAAGATTTACACAAGCAATTGGAAGCAACCGTCGCGCGGTTTTTCGGAACGGAAGATACGATTTTGTACGCCGCTTGTTTCGACGCAAACGGAGGTGTTTTCGAACCGCTTCTCGGCGAAAACGACGCCATTATTTCGGATGCTTTGAACCACGCATCTATTATCGACGGCGTCCGTTTGTCCAAAGCCGTCCGTTACCGTTATGCCAACGCCGATTTGGGCGATTTGGAAGAAAAACTGAAAGAAGCCCAAAAACAACGTTTTCGCTTAATTGTCACCGATGGTGTTTTTTCGATGGACGGAAATGTTGCGCCGATGGATAAAATTTACGAATTGGCGCAGAAATATGACGCTATGGTCATGGTTGACGAATCCCATTCGGCCGGCGTCGTCGGAAATACAGGCCACGGTGTGACCGAATTGTTTAACCTGAGAAGTAAAATTGATATTATAACCGGAACGTTGGGAAAAGCATTCGGAGGAGCCGTCGGCGGTTTCACTACCGGCAGGAAGGAAATTATCGACATGCTTCGCCAGCGTTCGCGTCCGTACCTTTTCTCCAACTCGCTTCCACCTTCGGTAGTGGGCGCCGGTATTTATACTTTCGATTTTCTGGAAAAATCCAACGAACTGCAAGACAAATTGCATGAAAATACGATTTATTTCAGGGATCAAATGATACAAGCCGGATTTGACATCAAGCCGACACAATCGGCTATTTGCGCCGTGATGCTGTATGATGCGAAATTGTCGCAGGAAATGGCTAAGTTGTTGTTGGAAGAGGGTATTTATGTCACAGGATTTTATTATCCGGTGGTTCCCCAAGGGCAAGCCCGGATCAGGGTGCAACTTTCGGCGGCGCATCAACGTGAACATTTGGACAAGTGCATCGCCGCATTTGTTAAAACGGGAAAAACATTGGGAATTTTAAGTGATGTTAAATAATAAACAAATGATGAAAGCATTAGTAAAAAAACGCGCGGAAAAAGGAATATGGCTCGAAGACGTTCCAATTCCGGAAATCGGTAAGGACGATGTTTTAATCAAGATAAAGAAAAATGCCATTTGCGGCACCGACCTCCATATTTACGAATGGAACGAATGGGCGCAAAATATCATAAAAACCCCGATGACGATTGGCCATGAATATGTTGGTGAAATTGTCGATAAAGGTTCGAATGTCAAATATTTGAGCATAGGAGAACGGGTCACCGGCGAAGGCCACACCTATTGCGGGCATTGCCGCAATTGCCGGAGAGGCAAACTTCATGTATGTGAAAATTCTACCGGGGTTGGCGTCAACCGCGACGGAGCGATGGCGGAATATCTGTCGTTGCCGGCAACGAATGTCATTCAACTTGATTCGCGTATTTCCGACGATATGGCCGCTATCATGGATCCTTTCGGAAATGCCACTCACACAGCCTTTTCCTTTCCGCTTCTCGGAGAAGACGTGCTGATTACCGGCGCCGGTTTAATCGGCTCTTTAGCTACGGCGATTACCCGTTTTGCAGGTGCGAGATATGTAGTTGTTACCGATTTGAGCGATTACCGGCTTGAAATTGCCAAAAAATTGGGCGCTACCCTCACCGTCAATCCTTCGAAAGGGGAAAAAGTAGCCGACGCCATGGAAACGCTCAACATCAAAGGATTTGACGTAGGTCTGGAAATGTCAGGCGCACCGAAAGCATTCAACGAAATGCTGGATTGCATGTACAACGGCTCTAACGTTTCCCTGCTTGGGATTTTACCCGACGGAGGCGGGATCAATTGGAGTAAGGTTATATTCAAAGCGCTCACGCTGAAAGGAATATATGGCCGCGAAATGTGGGAAACCTGGTACAAGATGCAGCAAATGCTGATAGCCGGCATCAATATTTCGCCGATTATCACCCATCGTTTTCCTGTAGACGACTTTCAAAAAGGGTTCGACGTGATGGAGAGCGGTCTGTGCGGAAAGGTGTTGCTGGAATGGGAATAGACATTCCCATCGACGACTATGATTACAGTCTTCCCGACGAAAAGATTGCCAAATTCCCATTGTCCCAAAGAGATAAATCCAAGTTGTTGATTTGGGAAAACGGGCGGATTTCCGAAAACATCTTTCAAAATCTCGGCGAGTACATCCCCGAAAATGCACTTTTGGTTTTCAACAACACCCGCGTCATTCAGGCGCGGATGATTTTCCAAAAGCCGAGTGGCGCGACAATTGAGATTTTCTGCCTCGAACCGGACACTCCGTCCGATTACGCCGGGGCTTTTGCCCAAACACAATCCTGTGTCTGGCGATGCTTAATCGGAAATGCCAAAAGATGGAAAGGGGAAAAATTAGGCAAAAAAGTGTCCGGCACATGGTGTACGGTTGAAAAGATGGAATCGCAGGGCGAAACGCATCGGGTTTGTTTCGAGTGGAACAATCCCGATTTGACGTTTGCCGATATTCTCGAAACGTGCGGGGAACTTCCGATTCCGCCGTATCTGAATCGCAAAACGGAAGAAAGCGATAAGGAAACTTATCAAACAATCTATTCCAAAATCAAAGGTTCGGTGGCGGCGCCGACAGCCGGCTTGCACTTCACCGAAACTGTTTTTCAATCGCTGAAAAAAAAGAACGTCGATTCGGAAGAGCTTACCTTGCATGTCGGAGCCGGTACTTTCAAACCTGTGAAGTCGGAAACTTTAGCGGAACATGTGATGCATACGGAATATTTTTCCGTAAAAAAAACAACTATCGAACAACTGATTAACAAAAACGGCAAAGTCATTGCCGTCGGAACGACTTCGGTACGCAGTTTGGAAAGTTTGTATTGCATCGGCGAAATCTTAGCAAAAAATCCGGATGTAAATCCCGAAGAATTAAGCGTTTCCCAATGGCAAGCCTATTCGGAAGATTCGGGACGGCTACCGGTCGACGGCGCTTTGAGAAATATTCTTAATTATTTGGATCGTAAAAAATCAGACCATCTGACGGCTCATACGCAAATCTTGATAGCGCCCGGTTACGATTTTAAAATCGTGAATGGAATAATTACCAATTTTCATCAACCGAAAAGTACTTTACTTTTACTCATATCTGCCTTTGTGAAAGGGAAATGGCTTGATATTTACGATTATGCTTTGACGCACGATTTCCGCTTTCTCAGTTATGGGGACAGTTCGTTGCTACAAATTACAAAAACATAGAGTCTTGTAAATCCTGTTCATCCGCTGCAACAAAGTAGGATGCGAAAAATACCAAAACACTACCAAGGGATGTGGATTCAGATTGCTCAAAGCTTTCACCGAAATCTTCTTCAATGCGGAAACCAACGCATCACCCAAACCGAATTGCACGGCAAAACGGTCGGCCTCGTATTCGTTTTTACGTGAAATATAGTTCGTTATCAATCCCAATGCCTCCGAAAGCGGTGCAACCAGCAAGGTAAAGCCAAGCAAGCCCAAATGAAAAGAAGGTATTTTCCCGCCCAAGGCTTCAGACAAGGGTAAGTTGTTCAAAAACAGCGATAAAATATAAAAAGTAACTCCCATCGTCAGAATGGAAATAATCATGGATTGGTATACATGCTTCTTTTTATAATGCCCGATTTCATGAGCCAACACTGCTACAATTTCTTCTGTTTCAAGGTCTTTTATCAAAGTATCAAACAAGACAACCCGCTTTTTCTTACCGAATCCCGTAAAATAGGCATTGGCTTTCGTACTGCGTTTGGAGCCATCCATCACATAAATATTTTTCAAATCGAATCCGGCTTTTTGTGCAAACGATTCGATGGCCGTCCGCAATTCCCCTTCTTCCAACGGCGTCTGTTTGTTGAACAGAGGCACAATCCATTCCGAATAAAAAAAACTCACCAGCAAAGAAAATCCCGAAACAACCAACCATGCCCAAAGCCAGAACCACTTGCCCGTATACTGGTAAATACATAGAACAGCCGACAGCATAATCCCGCCGATAATGGCGCTTAACAAAAGTTGCTTAAAAAAATCAAAAACAAACAGCCTGTATGTCGATTTATTAAAACCAAACCGATCCTCTATCTTAAAAACGCTATACCAGTCGAAAGGCAAATCCACAATTTGTCCGCCGACAAACAAAATTCCGAAAAACAGAAGCGGTAATAATAAAAAATGAACCGTATATCCTCGAAGCGTTTCATCCAACCAACCGAACAGACCGAACATCAAAATAAGCAATACAATCGCAAACGAAAATCCTCCCGATACAATGCCGAAGCGACTGTTAGCCCTTTGGTAAGCCTGTTGACGCGCATATTCTTCCGCATTGTAAATGCCTTCCAACTCTTGGGGTATGTGCGGACTCATGCGACTTCTGTTTAAACAGGACAAAATTTGTGCCCATACAAAATTAAATACAAAAACAGTAATAATTATATAAAAGTAAACGTTATACATATTCAAAAATTATGATTCGCAAAACCAAACATAGCGAGTAAGATTCACAACATCAAGTTTAAAAAGTTCTACAAATTTCGTAAATAATTTCGGAATACACAAATGTCTTATTATCTTTGTACGATAGAAAACGGACATTTGCCTGCTCAATTGAAAAATAAATGAAAATTTTTAAATATACTGTTTGGGGGATTTTTATTTTTGTGGGAGTGTTTTATGTGCTTCCTGTCGGCCTTTTACAAATACCTTCCTTGCAAAAAAAACTTTCTGTCCCGATAGCTGCCGGTTTAACCGATAAATTTCAGACCGAAGTCCGGATCGGACAAATCCAATTGGGATTCCTCAATAAAATCACCCTGAATGACGTTTACCTTGAAGACCGTTCCAAAGAAACACTCCTCCAAGTCAAACGGTTAACGGCCGATTTCGACATTTTTTCTTTATTTCAAAAAAAATGGCGCATCCATTCCGTGCGGCTTTATACCTGGCAATTCAACCTAAGTAAGGAAACCCATGATTCGCCCCTGAATATTCAATACATTTTGGATATTTTCGCCGATCCGGATTCGACGAAAGATGAAAATTTCATTGATTTACAAATAAAAAGTATTGATCTGCACGGCGGAAGTTTCTCTTACCGGGAAAAAGACGCTCCCGAAACAACCGGAAAATTCAATCCCGAATCATTTCAGCTGAATGATATAACTTCCAGAATCAAAGTCCGGTATTTTACCGGCGATACTTTGGATATCATTGTGAGCAAGCTGAATTTCAAGGAAAAAACAGGTTTCACGGTAAAACAGCTGGCTTTCGACCTGAAAGCCGGCAAAGAAAAAGCCGTCATAAGCCGGTTATCACTGAAATTAGACAATACTTCCCTGAAAATCAGAGATATAACTGCCGATTACGGCAAACCGGAAAATGATAACCGCTTCAAAAATGTAACTTTCCGGTTGACGATGGATAATTCGGACATCTATTTAAAAGATATTAGTTCATTCGTCCCCGTATTTTCGCAGTTCGACGACAAAATAAACATGGACGGATATTTTTCGGGAACGCCGGATGTTCTGAACATACAGAACCTCTGTTTCAGATATTACAACCACTTGATGCTCAAGATAAACGCCGAAATAAAAAACCTTTTCGATTCGAATCCCGAAACGCTTTTTATCGACGCTCAAATCGAAGACTCATTCCTCTCCCCAATTGCTATTGAAAAAATAGTAAGTAATTTCAGCAAGAATCCTCTCGAATTGCCTGCCCCAATCCGGCAAATGAAAAGCATGAATTTTCAAGGAAATATCAGCGGTTCGTCAAACAATTTATCTGCTAACGGAACCTTCGACAGCGAAACCGGAACACTCGCCGTCCATGTCGCAATAACCCAAAATGCAACTGCCTTCAAGGGGCAGATCGCTTCACCGAAACTGAATATGGCAACCTTAACCGGCAACAAAGATTTCGGTGAAACCATTTTTAAAATCGGTTTCGACCTCAAACAACAAGAAAACAAAAAGTTCGCCGGCTTGATCGACGGCAACATTGAAAAATTTGAATACAAACGCTACATTTACAATAATTTTAGTTTCAAAGGTGATTTGACGCCCGAAAGTTTCACCGGATTGCTAAATTTGGACAGCCCCGAAGGAAAAATCTCGGCTAACGGACTTTTCCTGTTGAAAGGCGCAGATTCCAAATTTGAATTTACGGCAAAAGCAACCGATCTACAGTTGGATAAACTAAATATAGCTCCAAAATACAAAAACGCTTCCCTCTCTTTTGAAGCCGGCGCTGATTTAACCGGAAACAATCTCGATAATTTATTGGGAATCATCAATTTGAACAATATATATTTCGAAACGGATAAAGGAAGCTACGACCTCGGCAAATTAGCCGTTACATCCGTTACGTCCGGAAATGAAAAAGTTTTGAGCATCAACTCGGATGTACTTCACGGTGAAATTCGCGGAATTTATTCATTCGGTACTTTTATCCCGAAAATAAAAAAAACTTTGGCGCTCTATCTTCCCTCTCTGGTTGAGACAAATAAGGAATCTTTCGACTCCAAAGAAAATCTCTTTTCCTTCGATTTGACCATTGAAGATATAACGAATCTCTCCCACATTCTCGAACTCCCGTTTACTTTTCAGGAACAAACCCGCATCATCGGCCAATACAACAGCGTTTATGATAAATTCAATCTGGACGCCGATATCCACAATGCAAAATTCGGGGGAGCAAGTTTGGAAAATCTGAAAATAGCATTGAACAATTCGACGGGGGAAGCGCTATTGAACCTGTCGGGAATCAGTCTGCAAAAAAACAACTATCCTTTGCGATTTGCCGTCCGGCTCAATGCCGGCGACGATCAGGTCAAAACCAATTTAAACTGGGGAAATGTATCCGAAAAATACCATGGAGATTTGAATCTGAACACTTTCTTTTCAAAAGAAAAAAGGAAATCGCTTTATACCGAAATCGAAATTAAACAGTCGGATCTGGTATTCAACGATTCGATTTGGACGCTTTATCCCACTGAAATACAAGTAGATTCATCGACCGTCAAAATAAACCGGTTATTGGCCGCACACAACGACCAGTTTCTTAAAATCGACGGAGCCCTTTCTCAAAATCCCGAAGAACAGCTACTCGTCGAATTAAACAAAATGAATTTGGATTATATATTTAAGTCGTTGAAAATAAAAGCATTAGAATTTGGCGGAATAGCCTCCGGATTTGTTAAAATTCAAGACTTGTATAAAACCCGGAAATTGGCCACACACTTGGACGTCAAAGATTTCGCTTTCAACAAAGTTACTTTCGGTGACTTGGATTTGACCGGCAAATGGAACGACGAGAATCAAGGCATTCTGTTGGATGGTTTCATCTATAAAAACGACTCAACCCATGTGGATATTAACGGCCTCATTTATCCGGGAAAAGAACTCTTGTCCGTTGATTTTGACGCAACGAATCTGGATGCAAGTTTCTTGCGAAAATACTTGAATAAGGTAGTTCAAAACCTGAGCGGGAATCTGACCGGACATATACGCCTTTTTGGCGACCTGAACAACCCGACCGTCGAAGGAACAGTTTATGCCGAAAACTTCCGGTTTGGCATCGAATATCTCAACACTTATTATACTTTCAGTGACACAATCAGGTGCTATCCCGATGAAATACGCGCCGAAAACATACGCATTTTCGACGAATACGGACAACACGCTTTGGCAAACGGGTACGTCAAACATAATCTTTTTGATGATTTCAGATATTCAGCCAACGTATCTTTCAATAATTTCCTGATATTCAACGCTAATAAAACAAAAAATCCGTTATTTTACGGAACGGCTTACGGTACCGGAGTCGTCGGTTTGTCCGGTACGGAAGATTTGATAGACATTGACATCATGATGCAAAATACCGGAAACACAAAGATTACCCT
The DNA here is from genome assembly GCA_031271125.1 of Dysgonamonadaceae bacterium. Lineage (GTDB taxonomy): Bacteria > Bacteroidota > Bacteroidia > Bacteroidales > Azobacteroidaceae > Azobacteroides. The sequence continues at coordinate 19,822 of JAISWH010000126.1, read as the reverse complement.
GAACTTCATGGATGAACCCGATATTATTGATTATGATTTTATCCGCTTTGTCAAACCGCAAAAAGACTTAATTCCGGAAAAAACAACCGGCCGCTTGCCGGCTTCGAAAAACGATCCTTTCAATCCGAATTCCGGAACGGAAATTCACCTCAACCTCATGCTGGACGCCAATCCGCAAGCAACGATTGAAATGATGATGGACCCCGTGTCCGGCGATAAAATAAGCGCTTACGGAACCGGAAACATGCAAATCCAATATGGGACAAAAACACCCCTGAAAGTATTGGGAACCTATACCATCGAAAGAGGAAAATACAATTTCAGCTTCCAACAAGTGATTTATCGCAATTTCGATATTCAGGAAGGAAGTTCCATTTCTTTCAGTGGCGACCCTTATACCGCCAAGTTAAATGTGAAAGCTAATTACAAATTAACCGCCAATCTGGGCGACTTACACCAACAATTGATTGAAGATCAGCAAAGAGTGAATACCACTGTCGATTGCATCCTCCAATTGGCAGGCCAGATGAACCAACCGGCCATCTCTTTCGATTTGGACCTCCCCAATTCGACACCCGAATTGAACCGGCAAGTTAAAAGCTATATTCGCACCGAAGACATGATGAATCGCCAGATTTTTTACCTCCTGGTACTGAACAGTTTCTATCCTTCCCCCGAATATAAAGGAAACACAAGAAACAGCACCGACATCTCTCTGCTCACCTCTACTTTATCGACACAATTTTCCAATATTTTAGACGCTTTTACCGACAAAATCCAACTGGTCGGCACAAAATTTCATCAATCAAACGAAGAAGGAGGAAACAGCACCGAAATGGAATTTTTATTATCCAGTCAGCTACTGGATAACCGGTTAATTATCAATGGAAATTTCGGATACCGGGACAATCTCTATTTGAACAACGACAATCAAGGCAATAATATCCATTGGATAGGTGATTTTGACCTCGAATACAAATTGACAAAGAAAGGAGACGTCCGCCTGAAGTTTTTCAATCATTATAATTACCGCAATTATTACAATCTGGCTCCTGAAATGACACAAGGATTGGGCATTCTTTTCCGGAAAGATTTCAACCATTTTACCGATTTGTTGGAAAAGAAAAACAATACGGTTTCGGTGGATTCAATAACAACAAGATAAAGGCAAAAACAAGGTTTTTTCTATGAGCACAGGGTTTTGCAGATGACTCATTTTTTGTTGTCATTTAAATTTTAACAAAAGTGTCTGTCACTGTATTGATGACAGACACTTCATTTTTCGCATTTTAATCCGACACAAAATTACTAAGACCTATCTGATTGATTACTATCCACTTGCAACAACTTTTCTTTGTCTGACGAATTTTTTCAGCCTCTTTATTTAGACTGATTCTAAATAAGAAGAACTCTTAACTTATTGATTTATAGTTGTTTTAGTCTTGTTTAAATAGTAAAAAAGACAAAAAACCGCATTATCTATCTTATTATCAATAATTTACAAACTATATTTTTAAGCCTCATTTTTTCATTTTAACAATTTGTTAAACACTTGTAAAACATTAGTCCTCTTAAGTATCTTAAAATCAGCCATTTAAAAACGCTGTCTGTCATCAATACAGTGACAGACACTGGAAGCACAAAGTTGATTTGACAAGCTATTGATTTACAGATATTTATGCGTTTTCTTGAAAAAAGTGTCAAAACTTAAAGAATTTGAAAATTAATAATTGAAAAATGAAAATGACAAAAAAAACGATTTTTTTATTACTGCTGTTTCCGATGGTTTTCGGAACGGTAAATGGAAGAGCGCAAGTAAGAATTGGCGGGGACGCTGCTCCTCATACATCGGCTGTATTGGATTTGAATGCAACAAATAATGAAGCGGCGCCGGGCGATTTGGGATTAGCATTGCCACGCGTATCTTTAACAGGAACCAACGTTTCATTAAATGGCGCTACTGCTGCTACCGGGACGGTTGTTTACAACACCAATACTGCTGTTACGGATGGCTTGGATGGGAAAGGTCTTTATGTCTGGGATGGAACACGGTGGCTGTTTATCACCAGCCCGAACGCTTATCCGCTACAAAAGATTGAAGTTTCAATTGATGAAGATGCCGCCTCTGTGGGAAATTATGCTGTAAGCACAAACGTATGGAAAATAGATACCATCGACAGGAACGTTGAAATTCCTTTAAAGGTGACGGCAACAACGAAAAACGGCGATGCTCCGGCTTCGGATATTGCCTGGTCGGTTTCGGGAACAGGCGGACAAATTACGCCTGACGGTGAAGTAACAGGAACATATAATGGAATGATTACAGTACGAGCAACAACGCCTAATGGTGTTTTTGCGGAAAAACGGTTGGTTGTGCGAAATTTGGGAGTAGTAGTAAATCAACAAATAGGCACTTATGGGTATGATACATATGATTATAACGGCACTATTTGGATGGTTCAAGATATAAAAGAAGAAGTAGGTACTTCCGGAACCTCAAAACAATACGATGGCGCGTCCAATCCAGAGGTTAACTTCGACGGCTTGTACTATGACCTGACTGCTGCAAACAATATCTGTCCTGCGCCTTGGCGACTCCCCACTGGCACGGATGTTATATCTCTCGTGGCATACTTGACTGGTGGTGGCGCTACCAGCTTTGAAAAATCCTTATGGCGCGCGCCGTCCCTGATGGGCGGTTGGCACCGGGCGGACGAAGGCGGCTGGGTGCTTGTTGGTTCTACGGTTGCATGGTGGGCTGCAGGCGGCACATTACGCATAGTAGCTGAGAATACCGATATCAAGCAGTCCCCCTCTGTGACTGGTGACCTGTACCACGTTCGCTGTGTGAAAAGCGAGATTTATTAAGTTATACCTTTTTGCTTTAATTAATTTAAGTTTATTGATCTCTCTAAAAAGATGAACCCCAAGACTTTATGTCATTATAAATAAATTGGTCGAGCATCTCAACCTTAATTTTTCAGAAAAAAAAGTCAAAACAATTGCAGATCAATTTTAAGGGTTGTATTTCCTTTCGTTTTTGAAATCGAAAGGAAATACAATCTTTTATGTATGTATTTTCAGGTACGGATATTTGTAAAAAAAATTATGTAAACACGTTGGATTATTTATGCTATCTTTCCTCTGTAAAAAAACTTTTTTCATTTACACATGCTTGGAAAACCGAAATTTTTCATCTAATTTTGTCCGGATTAATCAAATTACAAATGAAACTTTTACTCCATACTTGTTGCGCCCCTTGTTCTGCAGCTATTCTTGAATATCTGTGCGATAAGGAAATACGTCCTGCATTGTTTTATTTTAATCCGAATATTTATCCTCGCGAAGAGTATGAGATTCGTAAGAATGAATGTAGCCGTTACGCCGGCAAATTGGGTTTGGATATTATCGACGGCGATTACGATCACGGCTTATGGTTGAAACGCATTGCCGGCCTTGAAAAGGAACCGGAACGCGGCAAACGTTGCGCGGAATGTTTCCAAATGCGATTATCGGCCACGGCTTGGCTGGCCAATGAAAAAGGATTCGATACGATTGCCACCACTTTAGGGTCTTCCCGATGGAAAAATCTCAAGCAAATTGCGGAAGCCGGGAAACAAGCGGTCGCTTTCTATCCGAATCTTACTTTTTGGGACAAGAATTGGCGAAAAGAGGGACTTAGCGAGCGGAGACGCATCCTCCTCAAAGAGAATGATTTCTACAATCAACAGTATTGCGGTTGCGAATTTTCCGGTAAAAATAACTAATAATTTTTCCCCGTGATGTTAAAATGTCAAAAAAAAAATTTACCTTTGCCCTCGTATAATATAATGTATAATCTAAAACTATTAGGTATGATTAAAGTAAAAATTGTTAAAAATGTGTTGAAGAAAATAGGGATGACGATGTGTGCCTGCGCTTGCACACTATCCTTATTCGCACAAAACGGTGTGAAAGTTACGGGAAAAGTAACTGATGTATCCGGAGAGGCGCTTACCGGAGTGAATATTATCGTTAAAGGGGTAAATACCGGAGTCGTGAGTGATGTAGATGGCAGGTATGCAATTGAGACGCCCGGTAAAGACGCCGTATTGGTGTTTTCCTATATAGGATTTTCCGCACAGGAAATTGCTATAGACGGGAAGACGATTGTGGATGTAATCATGAGTGAAAATGCCGTAGACATTGAAGAAATTGTAGTGGTAGGCTATGGCACGCAGAAAAAAATCAATCTTTCCGGCGCCGTAGCCCAAATAGACGGGAAAACGCTGTCGAGCCGACCGATACAGAATGTGTCGTCTGCTCTTCAGGGCATGATGCCGGGCGTAACCGTCATGTCGGGGCAAGGACGTCCGGGACAGGACGGGGCGACTATCCGCGTACGCGGTGTGGGAACGCTCAATACGGCCAACCCTTATATCCTGATTGATGGGGTGGAAACCGGTACGTTAAATTCCCTTGATCCGAACGATATTGAAAACATATCGGTGTTGAAAGATGCCTCGTCGGCCGCCATCTACGGGTCGAAAGCTTCCAACGGCGTGATCCTTATCACTACGAAGCGTGGAACAGCCGGTGCGCCCCACGTAACCTACAACGCACACGTGGGTATGCAGGTGCCCACCCAAATGATTGAGCGCCTCAGTTCCTACGACTATGCGCGACTGCTTAACCAAGCATTGGTGGATGACGGCAAGCCCGAACGCTTTACAGCCGACGACATCCAAAAATTCAAAGACGGATCCGACCCATACGGACACCCGAACACCAATTGGTATGATCTTGCTTACCAAAACGGCCTCCAACACCACCATAACGTGAGTGTGGCCGGCGGCGCCGATCGCGTCAATTATATGGTTTCGGCCGGATTCCTGCAGCAGAAAGGTATTTTGCCAAACGCCGAAAGGCAGCAGTTTAACGGGCGGATGAACATTGACTTCAAACTGTCAGACAGGCTAGCGATAAGGGCAAATATGGCTTACATCAAAAACGATTACAAAGATCCGACCAACAGCTATGTTCGCGACGGTTCAGACCAAATCATCCGGCAACTGAACATTATCGCTCCTTGGATCCCGTACAAGGATGCCAATGGCAACTATGGAACGGTGTCGGATGGAAACCCGGTGGCATGGTTGGATTTGGGACAAACGATCGACCGTTACAACCAAAATTTTACAGGGATGCTTGCGGCCGACTATACCCTGTTTGACGGGATGAAAATCAGCCTGCAAGGCTCTCACATCAGCAATATCCAACATTACAAAGAGTTCGTGATGGATATACAGTATAATCCGAACAAATATCATGGGCCTAACCAGCTTAATGAAAGGTATTACCTCTGGGACCGCACCAACTTCGACGCTTTGCTGAACTACGACAAACGGTTCGGACAGCACAGCGTGAAAGTATTAGCCGGATGGCACACGGAAAAGTATAACTACACGGAAAATACCATGCTTCGAAGAAATTTCCCGAACAACGAATTGACCGATATGAACGCCGGTACTACTTCCACGCAAACCAACGGCGGTTATACCCGCGCGCTGGCGATGCTTTCCGGCTTCGGACGTATTAACTACGACTACGCCGGACGCTACTTGCTGGAAGCCAACTTCCGCGCCGACGCATCTTCGCGCTTTGCGCCGGAAAACCGGTGGGGATACTTCCCGTCGTTATCCGCCGCATGGCGAATCAGTGAAGAATCGTTTGCGGAAAGCCTGAAAGATGCGTGGCTGAATAACCTCAAAATCCGCGCTTCGTGGGGTTTGCTGGGTAATCAGGATGCGTTGAACGGCGATGCTTCAAACGACTATTTTCCGTATTTGAACACCTACAACCTTGATGCTTCCTACCCTTTCGGCGGCAAACTTGAAAGTGGATATTACCAAAAAAGTTACCGCGTTGAAAACATTTCGTGGGAAGAGGCGCGCACTGTTGGCGCCGGTGTGGATTTTACCGTCTTCAAGCACATTAACGGCTCTATTGATATTTACGACCGGAAAACAACGGGGATTATCATGGAAGTGCCTGTACCGAATGAATTTGGATTGGATCCCTACAAAGATAATGTGGGCGCAATGCGAAACCGAGGCGTAGAACTCAGTTTGGGTTACGATAAGCGATGGGGTGACTGGAGTTTGTCGGCAACAGCCAATTTATCTTACAACAAAAACAAAATATTGAACCTGGGTGGCGTGGATCGTATGATAGACGGCAACGTCATTGACAGGGTAGGCTTCAACTACCATTCTTTCTACGCTTACCAGGCCGACGGATTTTTCCGGTCGCAGGAGGAGGTCGACGCCTTTACCGCCAAATATAACGCATCGACAGGTACGACAATGTTCGGCACGCGCGTCTTCAAACCCGGCGATATCAAATACGCGGATGTTAACGATGACGGAAAGATTAACAGCGACGACCGCGTAATATGCAACTCCACTGTTCCGGCCTATATCTTTGGGTTAAACCTCTCGGCCGGCTACAAGCAGTTCGACCTCGCTCTTATTATGTCGGGAGCGGCTAAAGTGGCGCGGATTTACAGTCAGGAAGCTTTCGGAACCTTTGCAGGCGACGCTACTCACCCGTCCTCTATCTGGTTGGACGCATGGACGCCCGAAAATACCGGCTCCGAAATGCCACGCATCTGGAATGACAGAAGTTCCAACAGCGATCCGCGAAACGTGATGTCAACTTTCTGGGTACAAAACACCAGCTACTTGCGTCTCAAAAACATACAATTAGGCTATACCTTACCTTCAAAATTGATTCGCAGATCAGGCTTGTCGAAATTGCGTGTATACTATTCGGCTGAAAATTTGTTTACGATAGACAATATGCTAATCAGCCTTGATCCGGAAACGAACAGCGAACGCGCTTCATCGTTCCCGCTCATAAAAACACATTCATTTGGCGTGAGCTTGAGTTTTTAATTTGATAACCAATTTATAATGTTGATAAAATTATGAATAAAATTATTTATATATACACTTGCATGGCGCTTATGCTGTGCGCTTCGTGTTCCGATTTTCTGGACACATATCCCAAAGATGCTTTATCGCCCGCCACTACGTGGAAAACGGAAGGCGACGCCGAAAAATTCCTTATCGGATGTTACGACGGATGGTTGTGGGGCGAGGAATTTGTTTACTTAGACTGTACGTCGGATATAGGATTCAACTATCACACGCACGAAGGTTGGAGAATGATAGGCGACGGATCGCTCACAGCGGCTAATCCCGGTCATTCGTTTTACGACTTCACGCGTATCCGCCGTTGCATTACTTTCCTGGAAAACGTCGACAAGGCTGAATTTGCCGATGAAAATAAGAGAAAAGATTTGATAGCGCAAGCCCGCATCATACGTGCATACGACTATTTCAAAATGAACTTCTGGTATGGAGGCGTTCCCATCATCAAATCTGCTAAGGATGCGGAAGAGGCCAAAGTTCCCCGAAACACGGAAGCGGAAGTGAAGAAATATGTCTATGACGAAATAGACGCGGCTGTCGCCGACATCAACGACCAACCGGCGGCGCAGGGGCGCGTGGCAAAAGGCGCAGCGCTGGCGCTCAAAATGCGCTCGGCGCTCTACTGGGGCGACTATGACCGCGCACTGAGCGCTGCAAAAGCTATCAAGGCGCTGAACCAATACAGCCTGCATCCGAATTATGCGCACCTGTTCACCCTTGAAGGTCGAAGTTCAAACGAAGTCATCCTTTCCGTACAACATCTTCTGCCGAACAAAGGCGAGTGGCTCATAACGCTTCCCAATAACGCCGACGGCGGATGGTCGTCGATGGTTCCAACGCAAGATTTAATAAATATTTACGAGATGGCCGACGGGCTGACGAAGGAAGAATCGGCAAGCTACGATGAAACGCATCTTTTCAAAGGGAGAGATCCGCGCATGGCAATGACCGTGCTGTATCCCGGCCAAGACTGGCAGGGTGGCGTATTGAATACGCTGGATGCGACATTGCCCAACGGAGACAAAAATCCCAACTATCCGACCTCTGCCGACAATGCCTCAAAAACAGGCTTGACATGGGCAAAGTATGTGGCGCCCCTGGATCAATACGGAAACGATCTTTACAATACGGAACAGTATCAGATTGTTTTCCGCTATGCCGAAGTGTTGCTTACTATTGCCGAAGCGTCGAACGAGTTGAACGGGCCTTCCGACGAAGTGTACGACGCTTTGGATGAAGTGCGCAGCCGCGCCGGAATGCCGGACGTCAACCGGACAAAATACAGTTCGAAAGAAACGCTCCGCGAATTAATCCGCCGCGAACGTACGGTGGAATTGGCCGGAGAAGGATTCCGCCGCGCCGACATCGTCCGATGGAAAAACGGCGACAAGATGGTTGCGGAAACCGTGCTGAATGTTACGCTGAATCGCTTGACCGGTTCTGTTGATTACAATGAAAGCGATCCCTATGCAAGGGCTGTCATAAGCGGAAAGGAAGTAATCGAAACCCGCAAGTTTGCAAAACATAACCGCTACTTGCCTATCCCGCAATCGGCCAGAGACAAGAACCCGAAACTTGATCAGAATCCGGAATATTGATTCTTGAGTTGACGAGTAAATGAAAAAAGAGGAGTAAACAAGTTGGCTTGTTTACTCCTTTTTTTAACTATATGCACCGGTAAAAATATCCGATAATTTTCCCCATGGCATTAAAATATTCAAAAAACCTGATATTCCCTTGTCTTTTGGTTGGATGCATCCGTTTAACGAAGATTTTTTCAGGCGGATCAATTTCTGAATTATTCCCTGTACTTGCAGCACTCCGGCAAAGCGTTGTAAACGTCATCGGGAGCTTTGTCCAATGCGGTATCGTGACCGGCTTGGGCAATGGCTTCCGCAATGGTTTCCAATGACGTTGCAGCCGCGTCGAAATTCAAATGCAACTGTTGCTCTTCGCCGTCCCATGCGACGCTCGCTACGCCTTCAACGGCTTTTGCAGCGCTTTCAATACGCTCTTTACACATTTCACAGCTACCGTTTACTGCCAGGTGGGCATGGGTAATCGAAGTTTCCGTTTTTTTATCGGAAGTCGTTTTTGAACAAGCGTTTGCGGTTACGATCATCGCTACCGCAATTGTTAAATAAATGAATTGTTTCATACTGTAAATTGTTTTTTGTGAATAACCTTATATTTTTTATTTCCTGTATTTGCAACAAGCAGGCAAAGCGTTGTAAACCTCGTCATTTGTTTTGTATTTTTCCGTATCATGTCCGGCTTTTGCCAAAGCTTTTGCTACGGCGTCCGGCGACGTAAGTTTCGAATTGTACTGCAAATGTAACAGTTTTGTTTTAATATCCCAAACGGCAGACGAAATACCGATTATGCTTCTCGCCGTTTTCTCAATCCGGTCTTTACACATTTCGCAAAGGCCTTCGACACGGAGGTCTTGCCGTGCAGTTTCGTGAAACGTCCCTGCGCCGGCGTCGGACGGTATATTCATCATACTCGGTTTGCCTTCCAACTGGGCGCTGGCGTCGATGACAAATGCGCCGTTGGTAACGATTTCCTCGCCGTCGCTAAGTCCGGATAATACGACGTATGCTTCGCCCAAAGATGTTCCCAAATCAATTTCCCGAAGTTTGAAAACGGGTAAATCCGTATCGGGTTGTTTTATGTAAACGATGGATCGTTTGCCTGTCCACAATATCGCTGTTTTGGGAATGACGATTTCATTTTTATTGTGCTTCAGGTCGGCTTTAACGATGGCATTGGCATACATTTCGGGCTTGAGTTCCAGTCCCGGGTTGGCGGTTTCCACGCGGATTTTGGCGGTTCGTGTAGTTTTGTCGAGTATCGGGTCGATGAAAGAAATTTTACCCGAAAAAGTTTTGCCCGGCAAGGTTTGCAGCGTATATTCCACTTTATCGCCGATTTTCAGATAAGGCAAATCCGATTCGTAAGCGTCGAATAAGGCCCATATCGACGATAAATCCACCAAATCAAACAGCACGCCGCCTTGACTGATATAATCGCCTTGCTCTACTTTCTTGTCAATCACTATGCCGCTTGCGTTGGCGTGGATATTCGTGACGGGCGATACTTTACCGGTTTGTTCGATTTCAGCAATTTGCCTGTCGGAAAGTTTCCAATGGCGGAGTTTTTCGCGGGCGGCGTTTAACAAGGCCGGTTGAGTCGTTTCCATTTTTTTTGCTTCCAACAATTCCTGTTGGGCGTTCAGCAAGTCGGGTGAATAGATTTTTGCAATCACCTGCCCTTCCCGAACAGTTTCGCCGGCAAAGTTCACCGAAAGCGTTTCTATGCGCCCGTTCACTTGCGATACCAGCGAACGCAACAAACGTTCGTTAGGTTTGATTATTCCGTACATGTGTATTTCTTTTACGGGTGTTGCACGTCCGGCGACTGTTGTTTGGATATTTGCCAATGCGACGGCTTCTTCCGACATTTGGATTGCATCGGGGGCAATGTTTTCCGAATTTGTTCCCGCCGTTTTGAGGGGAATTAAGTCCATTGCGCAAATGGGGCATTTGCCCGGGTGATCCTGACGGATTTGCGGATGCATGGAGCAAGTCCATGTTTGTGCTTGGTTTTCGGAAACTTGTTCCGTTGGATGGTTGTGCTGAGAATGGCCTCCGAATATCAGCCGGCCGATTACGATTCCCGCTGCGAGAATCAGTATGTAATAGAGGATGTTTTTTCGTTTCATGTTTATTTATCGTAATCAGACATTAATTTTTGAATATTTGCAATCATTGTATTGTAATCGGCGACTGCTTCAGCTGTTTTCAGTTCATAATCCAGCAGTTGGCGTTGCACCTGAATCACGTTTGATAAATCGTTTTTACCTGATGTAAATTCCCGAATCATCAGATTAAAAGTAGTTTGTGCCAATTCTGTTTGTTTCCGGTAAAGGGAAATCCGTCGCTCGGCAGCGTCCAATCGATGCTTGGTGCGATAGAGTTCGGCTTCAAGCATATTTTGGGTGTCGATGTATTTTTCGCGGCTTGCCTGTTGCAAAAAAGCGTTTTCCCGTTGCTGCGCCTTGTATTTGCTCCTGTAAATCGGGATGCTGATTGATACCATCGGCATAATCATGTCCCGGCCGTTCATGCTGCTCATGCCGATCGCATTGTTCACGTCACTCATATTACTCATGTCACTCATGCCGTCGTCCGGCGTCGAACTTGCCGGCTTTTTATTGATCAGCATGTATTGCAGGCCGATACCAAACATCGGATAACTCATTTTCTTGTCCATTTCGGCTTTTGCCCGGTAAGCCGATTCTTCTTCGTTAATCATATTCAACATTGGATTCCGGGTATCTATTAGCGTTTTAGCCGCCGAAATATCCAAAAGGAAAGGAATTTGTTTTAATGAATCGGGAATTTGAATCATGTTTTCGGCAGAACGATTCATCAAAGCGTTGAATTTTGCTTTTTCGGCTTGTATTTCCGACCGGATATTTTCTATATTATTGTCTATTTCCGCTATTTCCAAGCGTATTTGCAGGACGTCGGACATGCCGCTTGTGTTTCCTTGGGACATTGAGGGCATTGAGGACATTGGGGGTGAAGGGCTAAGGGCTAAGGGTGAAGGAGTGGTATTCATGTTCATTCCCGACATCGCATTAGCAGATGTGGCGCTGCCTCCTTCACCCTTTGCCTTTTGCCTTTCGCCCGACGACGAAGGTGTGGCGTTTCCTGCGGTAAATTTCCGCAAAGCCAATTCTTCCAAATGCATCAATAGTTTTTTATTATCCTGATTATTAATTAATTGTTGTTGCAGGCGGCAAAGTGTAAACCATTGGGTATAGACGTCGAGGAATAATTTATCCCGTGTCTCCCGGAATTGCTCGAAAGCCATTTTCGCCATGTGTTGGGCTTCTGTCCGGGCGGCTTTTCTTGTTCCGAACCACGGAAACATCTGCATCAGTTTGACGTCGGCGACTTGTTTTCCGTCGATGATTTCCATCGGTTGGAGGAAAAAGCCCAAATCCAACTGCGGGTCTTGCAAGGCTCCTGCTTGCGGGACTTTCTGCAAAGCAGCCCGGTAAGTCAGGAAACCGGCTTTCACGCCCGGATTGTTCTCTGCTGCAATTTTCAGATATTGGGGCAGGGAATCGGTTTGGGCTGAAACAGTGAGGTACATTATTATTGATAAAATTGTTGTTATAATTTGTTTCATATTGGAAAATATAGTTTGTTGGAATCATCGTTTATTCCGTTTTTCGTTCATTTATTTTTACGAAACCATTAAAACGAAGGCTGTTCAGCACAACGCTTACGCTACTTAAAGCCATTGCAGCTCCGGCAATCATCGGGTTAAGCAAAAAGCCGGTGAAAGGATAAAGCGCTCCGGCTGCAACGGGAATAGCAATCAGATTGTAGATAAACGCCCAAAACAGGTTTTGACGGATAGTCGCCACTGTATTGCGAGACAAGCGGATAGCGGTCGCTATTTTTTGTAAATCGCCCGAGACAATCGTGACACCGGCTGTTTCAATAGCTATATCGCTTCCTTTACCCATGGCGATGCTGACGTCGGCTTGCGCTAAAGCAGCGCTGTCGTTTATTCCATCGCCAACCATCGCCACAATTTTCCCTTCCTGTTGCTTCTTTTTTACCAGACGCAGTTTGTCTTCCGGTAAGGCATGCGCAAGAAATTCCTTGATTCCTGCCTGGCGGGCAATCGCCCGGGCGGCCGCTTCGCTGTCGCCTGTTGCCATCACAATTTCAATGCCGGACGCCTGTAATTGCTCAACGCTTTGCCGCGAAGACGGTTTTATCTCATCCGACACGGCGAAAACAGCCATTATTTGCCTGTCCGTTCCAAACATCACAATCGTATGGCTCTCCCGTTCTTTTTCGGCTACCCATTCCAAAACCTCATTGTTGTTGTCGGCAGAAGTAAACAGGGTGGAATTGCCGACGTAAAACCTGTCGTTTCCGATAGTGACCTTTACGCCTTTGCCGGGCAATGTTTGCGTTGGTAGGGGCGCACCTGTGTGTGCGCCGCCACCGTCATCAGGGCGCACACACAGGTGCGCCCCTACGATTGCTTTTGCCAACGGATGTCCGGATGATTGTTCCATACCGAATAAAATACGACGGAGTTCTTCCGTTTCGGGAATCAGCCATTTCACGTCCGTTACTTTCGGAATGCCTTGTGTGACGGTTCCTGTTTTATCCAGCACAATGGCATTGACTTTCCGCAGGGTTTCCAGGCTGTCCATGTCTTTTATCAAAATGCCCTGTGCGGCTGCTTTTCCCATCCCGACCACGATGGCGGTGGGTGTTGCCAATCCCAATGCACACGGGCATGCGATAATCAGCACGGTTACAAATGCCAGAAAAGCCGGAACCCAGGCGTCGTCGCCTCCGAAAAGCATCCACAACAATGCCGAAAGCGTTGCAATGACCGCTACGACGGGAACAAACACTTCGGTTATCCGGTCGACGGTTTTCTGAACAGGCGCTTTTGTGTTTTGCGCTTTGCTTACCAAGCGGATGATTTGAGCCAACAAGGTTTCGTTGCCAAGTTTTGTGACGCGAAACTTAAAACTGCCATGCTGATTAATTGTTCCCGCAAACACGTGCTGTCCCTGATTTTTTTCAACCGGAACGGGTTCGCCGGTAATCATGCTTTCATCCACAAAAGAATACCCATCGGTAACGACGCCGTCGATCGGAATCTTTTCCCCTGCTTTTACCCAGATAATATCGTGAACGCCAATATCTTGAATATCAACTTCCGCTACACTTCCATCGTGACGGACAACTGTAGCCGTTTTTGATTGCAGTCCAATCAGTTTTTTGATTGAATCCGAAGTTTTCCTTTTAGCGCTTTCTTCCAACAACTTACCGATAAGGATAAATGCAATCAGCACGCCTGCCGTTTCAAAATAAAGTCCGGCATGTATTCCCCTGCCGGTCCAAAATTGAGGATACAGCAGGCCGAATATGCTAAACGTATAAGCTGTTGCAGTACTCAGGGCAACAAGCGTATTCATGTTCATTCGCTTGTGTTTTGCCTGCCGGTATGCGTCAATGAAAAAGGAGCGTCCGCAAACAAATAAAACGAGCGTAGCGAGTATTCCCTCCGCATATCCCGCCCATGACAGGTTAGCCAACGAAGTCATCGACAAAACAATCAAGCCGGCGGACAAAATCAATGCGGTAATCGTCCGTATTTTCATCAGATGATAACGCTGTTTGTCTTTGTCTTCATTTTCCGTATCAACAGCCAGATCGTAGCCGGCTTCTTGCACGACTTTTTGCAGTTCCGGCAGATTGGTAAGCGCTTTGTCGTATTCGATACTTGCTGTTTGAGTGGCAAAATTGACGCCGGCGCTTATTACACCCGGCTGCTTTTGTAATGCTTTTTGGACATGGGCTGCACAGTTGGCGCAGGACATGTTTAATATTCGGACTGTGATTTTATTACAATTATTTTTCATTTTTCATCTTGTTTATTGTTTTATTCGTCGGGGCGCACACGTAGGCGCTCTTCTACCTTCGCGCCACCAGCATTGCAACACCGGCACCACAAACATCGTCATGCTCTGAATCAACATCCCGCCGAAAGTAGGAATAGCCATCGGCACCATAATATCGGCTCCCTTACCCGTTGAGGTCAGTACCGGTAGAAGCGCAATCAACGTAGTGGCGGTGGTCATCGCTGCAGGACGGACGCGCTTTAATCCGGCATAAACCACTGCTTCCCGGATTTCCGCTCTCGTTTGCGGATTGCGTTCGGCAAACGTATCGTGAATGTAAGTTCCCATCAACACGCCGTCGTTGGTAGCAATGCCGAACAAAGCGATAAATCCTACCCACACGGCGATGCTCAAATTAATGGGATGCATTTGGAACAGGTCGCGTACATTTTCCCCGCCAATGGAAAAATTCATAAACCAGGGTTGCCCGTAAAGCCACAACAAAATGAATCCTCCGGCAAATGCGACAAAAACACCAGAAAAGTGTATCAATGAAGCCGTTACCGTGCGAAATTGGAAATAAAGCACCAGCAGGATCGCAATTAAACAAAGCGGAATAATGATGAGCAAACGATTGGCCGCCCGCTGTTGCTGTTCGTAATTACCTGCAAACTTGTATGATACGCCGGCAGGGAGTTTCAATTCTCCCGTGCCGATCTTTTCTTTTAACAATTGATCTGCTTCCTGCACGACGTCCACTTCCGCTTTACCCTGCTGTTTGTCGAAAATCACATAGCCGGTCAGGAAAGTATTTTCGCTCTGAATCATCTGTGCGCCTTTGGTGTAGCCGATGTCCGCGACTTCGCTTAAAGGGATCTGCACGCCGGTTGCCGTCGGAATCAGGAGGCCGGACAAGGCTTCGGGATTGTCGCGCAATTCGCGGGGATAACGCAGGCGGACGGAAAAACGTTCGCGCCCTTCGACAGTGGTAGTCAGCGCCATACCGCCTACCGCCGCTTCAATCACTTCCTGCAAATCGGCAACGGCGATACCGTAGCGCGCCATGTTCTGCCTGTTCAGTTTTATTTCGATATACGGCGCACCTACCGCACGGTCGTAAAATACCGTAGACGGCAGGACGGACGGCGATTCTTTCAAGACCGTTTCTATCGCTTTCCCGGCCTGTTCGATGCTTTCCAAATCAGGCCCCGACACTTTCAATCCCATTGGTGCGCGCATACCCGTCGAAAGCATGACCAACCGGGCTTCGATGGGCTGCAACTTGGGTGAAGAAGTCAGTCCGGGCAAATGCGAAACATTAACAATTTCCTGCCAAATATCATTTGTGTTCTTAATCTGCGGCCGCCACTGGCGGAAATAATCACCCCAACGGCTGGGGACCAGACTGTCGACGGAAATCAGCCGGAAACCCTCGGCGGGATTGTAAACCGTGCCGTTTTTCAGCAGAAACTCGCCTTTGGAATTGGTCTTGAAACGCATCCGCCGGCCGTCTTTATCCAAAATATATTCGGAGCGATAGTTAATCGTGTTCTCAAACATTTGCGCCGGCGCCGGGTCAAGCGCCGAATTGACACGTCCCCATTTTCCGACGGTCGCCTCCACTTCCGGAATAGCGCTGATGCGTTTATCTACCGTTTCAATCAGCCGCAAATTCCGCTCAATACCGGTATGCGGCATACTTGTCGGCATCAGGAGGAACGATCCCTCATCAAGACTCGGCATAAACTCTTCGCCCATTCCCCGCCAAATCCACAAGCCGGCAATCAAAGTCGCAACAGGTATCATCATAAACTTCCAACGATTAGCGAGACACCACCGCAAAATTCGTTCATAGAAAACCACCAGCGACCATAAAATAGCCAGGATAATGCCAATCGACAACGTTACAAATACGAGATTCAACGAAAAGCCGGCGCCGGCGCCGACCGGTAGCCATTCAGCAGTGAGGTAGAGGACTGCGGTTAGCAGGACTGCGAGCGTGACACCCCTCCGAAGGGGAAGCTTCCGGGTAGCAAGTCTGAAAATTCTACTGCGGCAAAGCCTTCCCTTCGGGGAGAGTGAGGGGGTGAACACCCAATAAGCCATCGCCGGCAAAAGCGCAAAGCCCAGTAAAAACGCCGAAACAAGCGCAAATGTCTTGGTATAAGCCAGCGGCCTGAAGAGTTTCCCCTCCTGCGCCTGCATGGCAAAAACCGGAAGAAAACTGATGATTGTCGTCAACATGGCGGTAGCCAAAGCGCCGGAAACTTCCTTAGCGCTACGGTAAATCAATTCCGTTGTCGGAGCCTTGCGTCCATCCATGTTTTTCAGGATGTTTTCCACAATCACGACGCCCACGTCCACCATCACCCCAATGGCTATCGCAATACCCGACAAGGCGACAATATTGGCTTCCACACCCGTGTACCGCATGATGATAAACGCCGCCAAAACTGCTATCGGCAACAAACTCGAAATAATCGCCGAAGCCCGCAAGTTGAATACCAAAACGATAACGACAATTATGCAGATCAATATTTCATGCGTCAGCGCCGTTTCGAGCGTCCCGACGGTTTCTTTGATCAAGCCCGAACGGTCGTAAAACGGTACAACCGTTACTTTGGATATCGTGCCGTCCGCCAATCTTTTCTGAGGAAGCCCCGCCGACATTTCTTCGATCTTGGCTTTAACGTGGTCGATCACTTTCATCGGATTGGAGCCGTAACGGGCGACGACCACGCCGCCCGCCGCTTCTACGCCTTCCTTATCCAATCCCCCGCGGCGGGTGGCCGGCCCGAAATTGACGAACGCCACATCCTTGATTCTTACGGGAATACCTTCCCGCACGGTGATAACCGCTTCTTCCAAATCGGACAGGTTTTTGATGTAACCCAGGCCTCGCACCAGGTATTCGACCTGATTCAATTCGATGGTTTCCGCGCCAATGTCGAGGTTGCTTTTTTGAATGGCGCTCATCACGTCCATCACTGAAACGTTGTAGGCGCGCATCGCATTGGGATTGATTTCCACCTGGTATTCTTTCACAAAACCGCCGACAGATGCGACTTCCGACACGCCTTCGGCCGATGAAAGCGCATATTTAACGTAGAAATCCTGGATAGTGCGTAATTCGTCGGGACCCCAGCCGCCGGACGGTTTGCCTGTTTCGGGATTCCGGCCTTCCAGGGTGTACCAAAAGACTTGTCCGAGTGCAGTAGCATCGGGGCCTAAAGCCGGTTGAACGCCTTCGGGCAACATTCCCGAAGGCAGGGAATTGAGTTTTTCCAGTATCCGCGAACGGCTCCAATAAAATTCCACATCGTCGTCGAAAATAATGTAAATGAACGACATCCCGAACATGGACGAACTGCGGATTGTCTTCACGCCCGGAATACCGAGCAACGAAGTTGTCAGCGGATAAGTGATTTGCTCCTGGATGTCTTTGGGCGAACGTCCCATCCATTCGGTGGCGACAATCTGTTGGTTTTCGCCAATATCGGGAATGGCGTCTACCGGTATGGGATCGGATGGCAGCATACCTTTATGCCAGTCGAAAGGTGCTACCGAAATGCCCCATAATACAATAACAATTAGCAACAACGCTGTTATCAGCCTGTTGTCGAGAAAATATTTGATGAATTTGTTTAGCATTTTATTAAAATTAAATGATTACCCCCCAATCCCCTAAAAGGGGCGTTTGGATAGCAAGTATGAACATTTTACTACGGCAGAATTCCCCTATCAGGGGTTAGGGGGTAGTTACATCACACCCTACCCGTAATTGATATACTTCACGCGGTATGGTTTTGTACATAAACGAGTTGACAAGTAGACGAGTTGACAAGTAAACGAGTCACTGCTTTTTATACCTTGTTTACTCGTCAACTTGTTTACTCGTTTACTAATTTTGCTTATCCACAAAACCATACCGCGTGAAGTATAATCAAATTCTGTAAATGCAAATCAAGTGACGTAATTCTGCGCTATATCGCGCCAAGCCGCCGGGAGGAAAGACATGTTGTAAAAAAAGACTGTTTTCGCAAGGATAGACTAAATCCGTGTTTGCGGTAAAAAATACGGGATGCGGGACGACAGGCGCCGGAATGTCCTGATCTGTCCGGTTGAGAGAAAACGGATCGGTTTTAACTGTCAAAACCTTATTGGAACAACAGTTTGGACGGTTTTTTTCACAACACTGTTTCGGCAAATCCTTTTTGACAAGACTCACGGAATGTAGCCGGCCTTTGCAATAATGAAAAGCAAATGTCGGCTGAACAGTTGTCAGAAGCAGACTGATGAGAAGTATGAAAGATATTGTCCGTTTCACGTTTGTTATATTTAACGCCGGCACAAAAATAACCATTATTTTTTGAATAACAATATTTTTGGCTAAATCGGCAGGATGAAAAACTCATCCCCCAAGTATTTGAACATGACTCCGTAATCCGACCATAGGATGATCGGTTACGGAGTTGTGTTTTCAAATGGATACTCTAACTAATTTGTGTTAGTCAAAGCAAACGGCAACTGCTTTGTTGTACGTGCTTTTCTGCCAGGACCCGTTAAAGTTGTGTATCATCGTCCAGTTTTCTGTATTCACGTTATTTATGAACCACGAGTTAAAGTCGTCCGAAGATTGATTAGAAAAATATCCTAAAGCTACACCCCGTTGCGTGTCGTTGGCCTTCCCATAAAAAACGGGAGTACCCTTTTTACAAGTGCAGGTTGCCTTATTATCATAGAAACACGGATCTGTCTTTCCGTAGCTCCTATCCGACGTACCCGGCTCCTTGACCTGAAAACTAGTCGAGAGGCTTACAGTAGCGCTCGAGCCGCAGTCATTAACAGCCTTCACTTTTATAGCTGATGCAAGGATGGTACCTGCCTTAGATGCAGTCACTTGGATACTGGTGCCACTCAATGATAGACTGCTCAAATTGGCGTCCAGTAGTTCCCATTCATAGGATTTGGCGCCGGTAACAGGCTTCGAAATGCTGGCGGTAAAAGTCGTAGTCGCTGTGATATAGTCTGGCCAGAGAATGATCGTCTCAGTAATAATCTCAGGTGGTACAGAGCAATCAAGACCCTGTACCCCATACGGCATACCCGGCACTTGTCCGATGGAGAGGGATATCGCAGGCAGGAACAGGCACAACAAAACAAACCTTAAAGAATTGAGAATTGAGAATTGAGAAATAATGTTTGGCGGATGCTAATTTTCGGTTCTTTGGGTCGGGTGGGATTTGAGGGTGGGTTTATGCCGGGAGCAGCTTTTCTATTGTTCATAATATTCATGTTTTCGTATTTATATTGTTTAAAATCCGGTATTGACAAACACATAGGCAGTCGTTCCCATCACGATAATCGTATAAAGCGTTTGCTTTCCGGATGTCGT
>JAISWH010000056.1 GCA_031271125.1 Dysgonamonadaceae bacterium | reverse complement strand
TTTTTTTTGATGTAATATTCCCATAACAAATTGATTCTGAAAATCCCTACAGGCAAGTCGGTTGTTGATTTTTCCAGATTTTCCCTGCGGATAGCTTTGTAATTCTTTTTTTGTTTAGCAAAATCACAACGAGCTTTTAATAAGGCGATTGCATTGGCGGGGTAACCTTTCAGCAGAAATTGAAAAGCCGCCAGATAATCGGTGAAAAAACGATAAATCATGGCTTTTTTATATTGTTTTTCAGGCAGGTTTTTGTAAATCATCAAAAGGTTGTTGCGGAAATTCAGGAAAGTTTTGTGCGGATGCTCCATTTTCAGCGTAGCGCCGCCGACGTGGTAAACCGTCGATTGCGGAAGGCAAACAATTTTTTTCCCTCTCGCCCGCAACCGCCAACATAAATCAATTTCTTCCTGGTGTGCAAAGAAACAGGCGTCCAATCCGCCGGCTTCCAGATAATCTTTCAGCCGAATAAACAGGCAAGCGCCGCTGGCCCACAAGACTTCCGTTTCCCGGTCATATTGTCCCGAATCCTTTTCAATCGTGTTGAAAATTCGTCCCCTGCAAAATGGGTAGCCGTAAATATCCAAAAAACCACCGCAAGCTCCGGCGTATTCGAAATTCGATTTTTCATTGTAGGACAATATTTTAGGTTGCAATGCCGTCACTTCCGGATGATTTTCCAAATAATTAATAGCTGTCGTCAACCAGTTTTCGGTGACTTCCACATCGGAATTGAGTAGAACGACATACTCATGATCCAATTGCGCCAAAGCCTTATTATAACCTTCCGCAAACCCGTAATTTTTGTCCAGCCGGATAAGCCGAACAGAAGGATACGATTGTTCAAGATAGGGTAGGGAGTCGTCGGTTGAACCGTTGTCGGCTACGATGATATCTGCTTCCTTTCCGGGCGTATTTTTTATTAATGCGGGGAAAAATTTTTCCAGCAATTTACGACCGTTCCAATTGAGTATGACTACTGCTGTTTTCTTGTTCATAAGCCGGGTTTTTTATGTTTCCAGCGATTGTGTGTCCACAAATAACCGGCAGGGTCGCGCAGAATGGTTTTTTCCAGTAATTCCATGTATTTCTTTGTAATCTCAAACTCCTGATTTTCAACAGGATTTTCGGAAACCAATTTGACTTTCCCTTCGTAAAAACTTCTTTTTGTTTTTTTAATATCCAGATAACAAACAACCGCGCCGGTGTGCTGAGCGATTTTTTCCGTTCCGGTCAATACCGGCGTATCTTGGTTGAGAAAACGAACCCAGATATGCGGGTTGTTTAACGAGGGTTTCTGGTCGGACATGAATCCCAATAACCAGTTTTTCCCTGCTTTCCGCAGTTTCACAATTTCCTTATACACATCGTATTTATTGAATCCGACCGAATGAAAACTTTTTCGAATATGCAGGAAAAGTTTGTCGGAAACTTTATTTCGCAACGGGCGGTATATTTGTCCGATAACCAAGTTTTCATCAGATTTTACCCACAAGGTAATAGACGTTACCCACTCCCAGTTCCCGAAATGTCCCAGCAATAAAATCACCGGTTTGCCCTGTTTCAGGAAATATTGGATAAGTTCTTCGTTTTTGAAAACAAAATGCCTTTTCATGCGGGATGCAGGCATATTCAGCAGTTTGATGGTCTCAAAGAAATAATCGCAGAAATGATGATAAAAAGATTTTTCGATAGCGCAGATTTCTTTCCGTGATTTATCGGGAAATGAATCAGTCAGGTTTTTACGAGCCAAATTTTTCCGGTAACCAACTATGTAATAAATAACAAAATAGGCTATATCGGAAAAAAAATACAGCAAACGCAACGGTAAAATTGCCAATAAAAAACACAATGCGTAAGTAATGTAATAAAAAAAACGCTTCATATCGACATTGTCACCTCGTTTTCATTAAAACTGCCCAAAGTTACGGGAATCAATTGATTTATCCAAGAAATCCGGTAATCAGTTTCTATTTTGATATAATTTTCCGTAAAACCATGCATTTTATTCCCCCTTTTTGTGTGCTCAAACAGCGCTTGCCGGCTTGTTCCAACCTGCGAACGGTAAAAATCCTTTATTTTCCGGTCGGAAATTTCCAATAATTGCCGGCTTCGTTCCTGCTTGGTTTGCGGACTTACCTGGTAGTCGATATTCAAAGCCGCCGTTCCCTGCCGTTCCGAATAGCTGAAAACGTGCAATTGGGAAACCGGTAAAGATTGGATAAACTGTTTGGCCGATTCAAAAAATTCGTCCGTTTCACCTCTTGTTCCAACAATTACATCTACGCCTATAAAAGCGTCAGGCAATAATTCCTTGATTTTTTGAATTTTAGAGGCAAACAAATGCGTGTCGTATTTTCTTCGCATCAGTTTCAAAACTTCATCGGAGCCGGATTGCAACGGGATATGGAAATGCGGGGCAAATCGCCGGGATTGAGCGATAAACTCCAAAATACCGTCGGTCAGTAAATTAGGCTCAATGGAAGAAATTCGGAATCGTTCTACGGATTCTACCTTATCTAATGCTTTCACCAGATCGAAGAAAGTTTCTCCTGTCGATTTCCCAAAATCGCCGATATTTATGCCGGTCAGGACGATTTCTTTTCCGCCGTCTTTTCCCGCTTCTTCGGCCATTTTTACCAAGTCGGCTATTCGACCGTTTCGGCTGCGTCCGCGGGCAAACGGAATGGTGCAATATGAACAATAGTAATCGCAACCGTCCTGGACTTTCAGGAAATAGCGCGTGCGGTCGCCTTTTGAGCAGGAAGGCGTAAATGTGTGAATATCTTTGATTGGCGAAACAAATATCCTGTCGTCATTACGAGCGTGAGCGAAGCTGTTCAGGAATTTTGCGATTTCCGTTTTTTGCCCTGTCCCCAAGACCAAATCAACCCCTTCTATCTTACTCACTTCATCCGGCTTCAATTGCGCATAACACCCCACGGCAACCACATAAGAGCCGGGATGCTGCCTGCTGATTTTCCGAATGGCCTGACGACATTTTTTATCTGCTAATTCCGTGACGGAGCAAGTGTTAATAATGCAAATATCGGCTTTTTCACCCGGCAAAGCTTTGCGGACGCCCTGTTCGGCTAATTGCTTACCGATGGTGGAAGTTTCGGCAAAATTGAGTTTACAGCCTAAAGTATAATAAGCGGCTTTTTTGTTTTCGAAAACGTTGTTGTTGATCATTTATGTTGAATAAAGACTTTGCAAAGGTACGAAAAATTCTTTATCAATGCCTTAAAATATGACTTTTTAGTGCAATAAATTTGCCATAACTTACTTTTTAAGATAGGTTATGGCAATTTATCCCATATATATTTTGCCATAACTATGTTTTTTTAATAGGTTATGGCAATTTATCCTATATATATTTTGCCATAACTATATTTTTTTATACCTTTACGGCAAATTATAAGCGTATGAAGACAAGTATTATCGGACGATTCGAAGAACAAAAACGGCTATTGGAAATCCGGGATTCCGACAGACCGGAGTTCGTTGCCATATATGGCCGGCGGCGTGTAGGCAAAACTTTTCTTATCCGCCAAATATTTCAAAAGAGTTTTGCCTTCGATCTCGCCGGTTTGGCAAAATCGAACACTGTAAATCAACTGATAAATTTCAATCAGTCGTTGAACCGTTCGTTTAATGCAAGTTATCATGTTCCAAAACACTGGTTTGAGGCGTTCGACCAACTGATAACAGCATTAAGCCGGTTAAACCGGACGCGAAAAATAGTATTTATCGACGAAATTTCGTGGCTCGACGCACCCAAATCGGACTTTCTGCCGGCATTGGAACATTTTTGGAACGGTTGGGCGTGCATGCGAAACGATATTGTTTTAATTGTTTGTGGTTCTGCAACTTCGTGGATTGTAAATAATATTATGAATAACCATGGCGGACTACACAACCGTCTGACTGCCAACATTCATTTGCGAGCTTTCACTTTACGCGAATGTGAGCAGTATTTCCAATCGGTGAACATTGATTTATCGAGACGACAAATCGCCGAAACATACATGGTTATGGGTGGAATACCGTATTATTTGAGTTTAATGCAAAAAGGAATGAGCGTAAATCAAAATGTGGATAAGATTTTTTTCGACGACAATGCGCTTTTGAAAAACGAATTTGAAAATCTGTATGCCTCGCTGTTTAAACATTCGGACGAATATATTGCTGTTGTCAAGGCATTAAGCCTCAAAAACAAAGGACTGTCGCGAAAAGAAATACTGGAATATTTGAAAAAGAAAAGCGGAAATAAAATTACTGCTATATTGAAAGATTTGGAATATTGCGGATTTATTCGCTCGTATTTTTCATTCAACAAAAAGGAAAGAGGTAAGATATTTCAACTAATCGACTCATTTACATTATTTTATTTTAACTTTATCGAAAAATACAACTTTCAGGACAATCATTTTTGGACAAATTCCGTAAATCTTCCGCAATACAATACCTGGGCGGGATATGCATTTGAAATACTGTCGCTTCAACACATTGCCGGAATAAAAAAATCGCTTGGAATTTCAGGAATCAGGACTAATACTTGCTCGTGGAAAAGCGAAAATTCGGAACCCGGCTGCCAGATAGATTTGCTGATTGACAGAATCGACGGAATAATAAACATGGTCGAAATAAAATTTTGTAACGAAATTTACTGTATTTCAAAAGATTACGAAAATAATTTGCAGAATAAAATCGCCGTTTTCCGTTTCGAATCAAAAACAAAAAAAGCCATTCATTTGGTAATGCTTACAACTTTCGGTATATTGCAAAATAAATATTCCGGCATTGTTCAAAAAGAAATTAGGCTTGACGATTTATTTGCATAATTTTTTACAAATAGAAAATATACCATAAACAAGGTATTTCCCGTTTAAAATCTTTCCGCCATCTTTGTAATCGGAAATAAACGCACAACATTATTATGGCTAAAATTGCAAAAAAACTTACCGAATTGATTGGAAATACGCCTTTGCTCGAACTGAGTAAAGTGCAGCGTCTGCAAAAAATCGACGCCCATGTCGTAGGGAAACTCGAATACCTGAATCCCGCCCGCAGTGTGAAAGACCGCATCGGTTTGGCGCTGATTGAAGACGCCGAAAACAAGGGACTACTCACGGCAAACAGCATTATTATCGAACCAACCAGCGGTAATACCGGGATTGCGTTGGCTTTTATCGCCGCTTCCAAAGGATATAAACTTATTCTTACGATGCCCGAAACAATGAGCATTGAACGGCGCAGCCTTTTGCGAGCCTTAGGTGCGGAAATCGTCCTCACGCCCGGCTTTGAGGGAATGAGCGGCGCCATTCGGAAAGCGGAAGAATTGCAAAAAAACTATCCGGTCGCTTTTATCCCGCAACAGTTCAGGAATCCCTCCAATCCGCAAATACATCGTGTCACTACCGCTGAGGAAATCTGGCGGGATACCGGCGGAAAAATAGACATTTTCGTGTCGGCTGTAGGTACGGGAGGTACGATAACCGGTGCGGGAGAAGTACTTAAAAAATACAACCCCGGTATCAAAGTGATTGCTGTAGAGCCTTATGATTCGCCCGTGCTTTCGGGAGGCAAGCCCGGTCCGCACAAGATTCAGGGCATCGGCGCCGGATTCGTTCCCAAAGTATTTAACGCCGATATAGTCGATGAAATTATAAAGGTAAAAAATGACGAAGCCTTTGAAACGAGCCGTTTGCTGGCGCGGGAAGAAGGCTTGTTGGTCGGCGCTTCGTCGGGGGCCGCCACATTCGCCGCATTGCAGATTGCCAGACGGGTAGAAAACACAGGTAAGACCATCGTGGTTATTTTACCCGATACCGGCGAACGCTATTTATCGACCCCTCTTTATCAATTTGAATGATTTTAAAATTATAAGTACATGGCAAAAATCACAGTAAACGGAGAATCTCAGGAATTGGAAAAATCCGTTACCCTTGCGGAATTGTTGGTATTAAACCGTATCACACAACCGGATATGGTGTCTATTCAACTGAATGGTGAATTTGTGTATAAAGAAGATTATTCCAAAGTCATCAACGACGGCGACGAAGTCGATTTCCTTTATTTTATGGGAGGAGGGAGCGTCTGATGAATTTTACGGAAGAACAAATCGTTCGTTACAGCCGTCACATCCTGCTTCAGGATGTAGGAGTTGAAGGACAGGAAAAGATTAGCGCAGGCAAGGTGTTAATAGTGGGGGCAGGAGGTTTGGGCGCTCCCGTCGCATTTTATCTGGCGGCGGCGGGTGTAGGAACTATCGGCATTATCGACGGCGACGTGGTGGATTTGAGTAATTTACAACGGCAAATCATCCATTTTACGGCCGACGTAAATAAGCCCAAAGTAGTTTCGGCAAAGGAAAAAATCAATCAATTGAATCCCGATGTGAACGTAATTATTTACAGGGAATTATTTACTTCGGGAAATGCGTTCGACCTCATCAAAGATTATGATTTTATAGTGGACGGCACGGATAATTTTCCCGTCAAATTCCTTATCAACGATGCTTGCGTACTGGCCGGAAAACCGTTTTCACACGGAGGAATACTTCGGTTTGAAGGACAAACCTTAACCTATGTACCAGGCTCTGCGTGTTATCGTTGCCTGTTCAATTCGCCGCCACCTTCCAATGCAGTACCGACCTGTTCGCAAGCAGGCGTGTTGGGTGCGATAGCAGGGATGCTGGGTACGATTCAGGCGGCGGAAGCGCTGAAATATTTCACTGGGGTAGGGGAGTTGCTAACCAATCGTTTACTTACTTTCAATGCGAAGAGCATGGATTTTAGGAAAATCACCACCCGGAGGGCAAGCTCTTGTCCCGTTTGCGGGGAACATCCGGTAATTACGCAGCTGATAGATTACGAACAAGCGGTGTGTGAATTAAAAACGCGTGTAAAAATATAATTCATCCCTTTGAAACATATTTTAGATTTTCATCAGTTTGACTTAACCGATTGTAGAATAAGCTTTTAGCAGATTATGGAAAGAATGAATAAGGCAAGGCTTTTATCGGAAATACTCTTTCGAGGTACGAGAAAGGAAGATTTCCGATAAAATTCATTTCAACCTTGACGTTTTATTCTTGTAATATACCTTTGTGTTCAGATAATAAAGGATTATTCTAATTTGTTTAATTCTTTCAATTCTTTAGTCGTATCAACCAATGTGTGAATATGGTTTGAAGACCAATGGAAAATAAAACAATCTATCGCAATACCGACAGGGATTATTAAAAACATTAATACCTTGGAAAGATAAGGTAATGGATAGACTAAAAGTAAACTTACAACAAAAATAAAAACTAATACATAACATATCAAATATGACCAAACAGTTAGTTTCTTATAAGATGATACCTGTTTGTATAATATTGGCACAGATTCGTCTAATTTCATTTTTGTAAGTTTCAGATAAGAAACAATATTCAGAGCGCTGGCAACCAGTAATAAGATTACAGCTTGAATTCTTACCAATGCTGCGCCATGATTTACAAAAATGCTATAGTATATCATTCCTATTGCAAATAAGAAGAGAAAGATAGATGTGGATTTATCGGCTCTGACCAATCTTTGCCATGCTGTCCTACGTCGGGTTTTCAAAATATAGGCAAGTGTTTCTTTGTTGGCTAATGTGCTTGCCGTAATTTTTTCGTTTAACTCTTTCCAAGCTAATTTCATTTCATCTGGTTCCATAACTTATGCATTAAATATTTGACATTTGTTTCAACTTTTCCTTTACTCGACACAAACGAACCGACACATTTGACTTGGATAACTGTAAGATTGAAGCTATCTCCTCGTAGCTTTTTTCATCCAGCCATAGTAAAATGAGCGCCCGATCCATTTTGTTGAGTCTTTTTATAAGGCTATGTAGCTCCTGAAGTTGATTATTATCCTCATTTTCATATACATTCAAATCTGTTTGTAGTGGTACAAATTGCATTTTACCTTTTTTTCTTAAATCACTGATACAAGTGTTTAAGCAAATGCGATAAATCCACGTGGATATTTTACATTCAGATCTATAGTTTGGGTATGCCAACCATAGATTTATCAAAGACTCTTGAAAAAGATCATTCAAATCCTCTTTATTATTAGCATACATCAAGCATACTTTGTAAATTATCGGTTGATATGGGACTATCAGTTCTATAAATTCAGTTTCTCTTTTCATTTACTGCATTTGCTTGTTTTTTATAATTAGTCGCAAAACTGACGAAAAAACTACATCTAAGCAAGTTATTTTTTGAATTGTTTTGAACCTGATTAAAAATACAAGTAGGTTTTTCAAGACATATGGATTTCCGAAACAGTTTGCTACTCCTAAAAAACAAAGATACGACAACCCTCCTGTTCTTAAAAAGTGAAATAAATAATGTGGATAAGAAAATAGCCTGCTTACATTTTAGGTCCATTCCCTATAGTCATTTCGGGTTTTACCAATGGCTTGATATGCGGTCTTAGGCTTTGTTTTAATTCTTGGTATTTCTGTTTGAACCAGTCTGCGATATTCTGTCCGTTGATAGAAAGATGGAGTTTCGGGTTATCTTTTTCTTTGTAAAGTTGTAGTTTGCCGTCCTGGACATCGAAATGTCGGTCGTGTTCGGGCGAATGGAGCTTGCCGGAGTTAAAACACGGCTTTACCTGTGAATAGCTTCTTTTCGGCGGTAACATAGCCGTCCGTTTGCATCAATTCCTGATAACGACGGTTTACATCTACCCGGATTCTATTGATAGCACGGTAGTGGTCAATCTGCATCCGCGACTTTGGTAATGAGATAGTAACTGAACTTTTACGTTGTTTCGCAGAAGTTGGGATTTCAGCCCATAGCCAAACAAAGCAAAACAGAGTGTAACGAACTATCTGTCAGTTAATTCGCCACACCCTGCTTAATTCTGCTTTCTATTTAGAAGTTTATTTTAATAAAATTTTAAAAATTATTTTGCAATGTAAAAAAAAATATTTATGTTTGCAAAATAATTATAAACCTTACAAATTAAAACTGAAACACTATGAAAAAGAAAACATTCATCTTGTTGATGTTGCTGATAAGTATTTCAAGCCTTGTGCCGGCTCAATTCGTCCTGAAAAAGGAACTGAACGGTCCCCGCCCGGGCGATGAAATCGTCAAGCAACAAGTCCGGTACAAAGACCCCGGCCGAAGCGGAGAAAACGTCCTCTGGGATTTCGGCAAACTCTCATCTATCAACGACGGGTACACGCTTGTTTATTCAGTTCCTTATGCCGTAGGCGATACCGTCTATATCATGGGCTTGGATACCATTCCGGTTTCAAGCGTGGCGGACAGTGAATTAATCATTGGTACGGAGCATTACACCATGTACTATTACCTGCTTTCCGACAACCGTTTGCGGACGATGGGTCATGAAAACCCGACCAACCTTCTAAAGTACGCGCCACCCTTGCTGTCGGCAGTATATCCGCTCGCTTATCAGGAAAACCACAGGGAAAATTACGCATCCCACGGGACTTATTCTTCCGACCAGCCGTTTTCTACCGCCGGCAACATCGAAATCCAAGCCGACGCCCGCGGAATGATGATCTTGCCTTCAAACGACACCCTGAAACAGGTTCTGCGGGTCAAATCCGTACAAATCATCCGCGAAAGCGGCTATTTGCAGACACAAACCGTCCTGGAAAACTATAAATGGTATGTTCACGGCTACCGTTACCCTGTTTTTGAAACCGTAAAAACAAGGGTTACAACCGATTCCGTTGAAACCGGACATTTTGAAACTGCGTTTTTTTATCCCCCGCAAGACTATTATTACCTGGAAGATGACGAGGCAAACCTCGCCCTCCCGGATAACGACACGATAGGAAGACCTGCTGATCCGTGGGAAGGGCTGAATTACAATTTCTACCCCAATCCGGTAACTACAACCGTGAACATAGAGCTTTACTTGCCGCGGGAAGCCCGGGTGAAAGTGCAGTTACGCGATCAAACCGGTTTCCTGCGGCGGAGTGAAAACAAAGGTGTCCTGTCCCACGGGCTGCATCACTTACAGCTTGCCCTGCCTGTTTTGACAACGGGAAACTACGTCCTGACTATCCTCTTGGATGATTACCCAATCAGCGAAATTATCATGAAACGCTGAAAGCAAACAATAAACTAAGAATCTAAAAACAAGGGAAAAAATGTATAAAACCCGCATGTAATAAACATGAAGCGGGTTCTATATGACCTTAAAAAAACCAAACTATGTATATATGAAACGTTATATTATTCTATACTTATACCTGGCGTGGATATTCGGTATTCATGCACAGACCTACCAAAACCCGTTAAATATAGGCACGAAAAGCGCATCGTTTACTTACAGCAATACTCAGAATACAAGCAACTTAAGTAACAGCTACGGACGAAAGACCAATGAAGCGGTTTATACATTCACGCTCAGCGTTCCGATGGAAGTAGTTGCCAAACACTGTGGCTCCGCTTTTGATACCTACATGCACCTGTTGGACGTTTCCAAAAACCTGATTGTATCCAATGACGACTATTCGGGCGAAGGCAGTTGTTCCAATATTTATCATTCCTATATCAAACGACAGTTGGCGGCGGGAACTTATTACATTGTTTCCGAAGGCTACAGTGGCAGCGGAAATATTACAACTACGATAACTGGAACGATTCCTCAATTGATTGTTGACATTGGACCAAAAAGCGCAGGCTTTACCTACACCGACACGAAGAATACAGCAAACACCAATAACGACTACGTCGGTCGCTATAACACCAACGATGTTTTTTACAAATTCACGCTCAGCGTTCCGATGGAAATAGTAGCCAAGCATTGCGGCTCCGCCCTTTCGGATACCTACATGTACCTGCTGGACGCTTCAAAAAACCTGATTGTATCCAATGACGACTATTCGGGCGAAGGCAGTTGTTCCAGTATTTATCATTCCTATATCAAACGACAGTTGGCGGCGGGAACTTACTACATTGTTTCCGAAGGCTACAGTGGCAGCGGAAATATTACAACTACGATAACGGGAACAATAATCGTATCTGTTACCGGCGTAAGCCTTAACACTGCAAATTTGTCCATGGACGTCGGTGCAACCTCCCATTTGACGGCAACGGTCGCCCCCGCTAATGCAACCAATAAAACCGTATCATGGACTTCCTCCAATACGGCTATTGCAACGGTTTCCAACACGGGTCTGGTAACAGCCAAGACAGGTGGAACGGCGACAATAACCGTAACCACAGCCGACGGCGCCCGGACAGCATCCTGCTCCGTTACAGTTATCGGGAAATTATCCCCGGTAGCGGCCATTCCCAGCAGTAATCAAAATTATATCAAGACCCGGACATATACTTCGACAAATGGCGCATATTATATGGACGCTGTCCGATACTATGACGGCTTGGGACGCCCGAACCAAACGGTGCAGACAGGCGTCACTCCAAGCCAAAGCGATCTGGTTGCCCTGCAAACGTATGACGGTTTCGGACGGGAAGATAAGTCTTATTTGCCGGCAATTGCAGCCGACAATCGCGGCGCTTTTGTTACGGATTTCACAACCAAGTCAAGCAACACTTACAACAATACGGCTTACAACCTTGCCGCAGACGCCAATCCCTATTCCTATCCCCTGTATGAGTCTTCCCCTTTGAACCGCGTACTTCAACAATACGGGGCGGGTGCAAATTGGCATAACAACGGCAAGTCGGTAAAAACCGATTATCTGACCAATTCAACTACTTATCCCTGCGCTTATTATTATATTTCGGGAGATAATCTCGTCAGGAGCGGCAATTACGGCAACAGTCAATTGTACGTGACGGGACTAACGGATGAAGAGGGAAATATCTCGTATGAATTCAAGGACAAATTAGACAGGGTGGTTTTGCAACGGCAAATGGACGGAAACACTAAACACGATACCTATTATGTTTACGACGATTTCGGGAACCTGCGCTATGTGCTTCCTCCTTTGGCGGCCGACGGAACAGGCAACGGCAGCTACAATGAAAACAGCACAACAATCAAAAACTATGCCTACGTATATAAATACGATGAACGTAACCGCTGTATATGGAAGCAGTTACCCGGCTGTACGCCCGTTTATTACGTTTACGACAAGGCCGACCGGCTGGTTTTTTCGCAGGATGGCGAACAAAGGACAAGAAACGAATGGATATTCAACAAGTACGACGCTTTCGGGCGGATCATCCTATCCGGTATTTATACCAGTTCGAAGACACAAAGCCAGATGGCCGAGACATTCAAAAACACGCTTGTCGTAGAGTATCCCACGGGAGGGAATTACGGTTATTCATGGCGTGTACAGCCTGTAGTTTCTCCGGATAAAGTGCTGACGGTTAATCATTACGATAATTATCAACATTTATTGGATCAGAGTTCCTATTTTAATAATAACCTAAATTATGAGTCCAAATCCGGTTACGGGGAAAGATATATCAATTCCGCCTGCGCCGCCTGTTCGGCCAAAGGTTTGTTAGTCGGGACAAGGGTCAAGCTGACGGACGGCTCCGGCGAAATCGTTACGGCCATGTATTACGATGAAAAGGGACGCCTTGTCCAGAAAAAGTCGACGAATCATCTGGGCGGCTTTGACAAGGAGTTTTATGCGTATTCATTTGCCGGACAGACGGAAAAGAAAGAACATGTCCATACCAGGCAGGGAACGAACATTACCGAAAACTACCGTTACGAATATGACCATGCCGAACGGCTGACGGATACTTACTACCAATTGTCCGGACAACCGGAATACCTGTTAAGCCGGAATACTTATGACGAATTGGGCAGACTCAAGACGACAACTCCATATAATTTGGATAATTTCAAATCGACTTACGGTTACGACGTCCGTTCCCTGATACACAAAATAGGCAGTCCCAACTACGCGGAAGACTTAACCTACAAGTACAACGGTAATGTGGAAACCATGCAATGGCAGCAAGTCCGCGTGACGAGAAAATATACGTTTGGCTACGACGGACTTTCACGTTTGAAGACAGCGACTTACAATAATTCTTTGTCGGAACAATATTCTACCTCGTATCATTATGATAAAAATGGAAATATTATAAACCTTTCCCGCTATGGACAGAGCGCATCAGGAAGTTATAGTCTCATTGACAACCTGATGCTTAATTACGGTGGTAGTAACCGGTTGAAATATGTCAATGATGCAGGGCGAGCGGTACTTTTAAGTACGTCCCACGATTTCAAAAATTACTCGTCGGGTACCGATGAGTACGTTTACAATGCCAACGGCTCCATGACGAAAGACCTGGACAAAGGCATTTCGGAAATCGCATACAATGTTCTGAACCTACCTTTGAAAGTCGATATTAAAAGTCCGGTAGCGGAAGCCCGGAACGAATATACTTATTCAGCCGACGGACAAAAGCTGAAAGTTGTTCACAAGTGGGCGAGTTCGTATTCCACTACACCGGTAATTGGTTCGACAGTAAATACTTCTGCCCTGAACAATACGAAAACAAGCGATTACGTCGGCAATTTCATCTACGAAAATAACGCCTTGAAAAAAATTTTGACGGAAAATGGTTATTATGAAGGCGGAATTTATTACTTTTACGTCAAAAATCATTTAGGCAGTAATGAGATGACAGTAAACGGAAGCGGCAATATTGTGCAGAAAAATCATTATTACCCGTTTGGCTTGACGATGGGAAGTAGCGACAATCAGGGTGTTCAGGCCTACAAATACACCGGCAAGGAACTGGATATGGATCATGGTTTGATGTTGTATGACTATGGGGCGCGGTCGTATGATCCGGCTGTTGGGCGGTTTTTGACTATTGATCCGTTGTGTGAGAAATATTATTCGGTTAGTCCGTATGTGTATTGTAATAATAATCCGATAAATAACATTGACCCAACGGGAATGGATTGGTACCGGCATGATGAAACCGGAGCTGCTATTTGGCAGGAAGGTAACAATAGTTTTGTAACTATAAATGATCAAATATATGACAATATAGGGGAAACTTACAGTCATGCAGTTGGTAGTACTACATACAGTTATACCCAGAATGATTTGACTTCAATTACTTATACTGGAATCACAGATAATAATTGGGTATCACAAATAAAAAATAAGACTAATTGTTATCAGGCTTCACTTCAAATGCTTAAGAATGATGGAGTTACTACAGCAGGTAGAGGATATGAGGTCATTATTGTAAATCGAGGAGAAAATGGTAGCGCAGGGACGGGAAATGATAATTTTAATACAGGGGTATCTATTATAAATAATGCTTTGGGAAATGGAAATCCTATTATTGTTGGTATTGATTATAAAGATGGATATTCCAATGTAGATGGTATGACGGATCATTTTATTGTTGTTTCTTCAATGACAGAAAATATAAATAATGGAAATGTGACAAGAACAACATACAACTTTTTTGATCCGGGAACTAAACATAGCACATTGGGGACATCGCCCAATAATAGATTATCTTTTTCCAATAATCGAATAACAGGTACATATATAGGTAAACTTACTCACCCTTACACAGTGGTGACAATAAGACGAAACAAATAAATAGATTTAGCAATGAAAAAAATATTATGGATATTACTTTTTGTTTCTACAACATGTTGTGGACAAAACAAAGACTTTGATGACTACATATCTAAGTTTAAAGAGGTAACGGTTCCTTTTGAAATCAATCAGGCAAATTTCCAAGAACAGTTCCCGGGCAACGTATGGAATGATCCCTACATGATTGATGAAAAATATGTGCGAAAGTTTGTATATTGTAATGATCCTGCTCCCGCTCATAGATTTATGATGGCTGATTACGGATATGGATATGGTATTAAGTGGGAAACGGAGGATTACCATATTGTAATTCTCCGAATGCAAAGAGACCAGGGTGATGACCCCTTTAATTTTGACAGATTAGACTTAATGTTGGTAGTATATGATAAATTGGGTAGATACATAGACCGTAAAATTATATCGCATGACAATGAAATGTGGTTTTCTCATGTGCGTGTAAATACTCAAGAAAGTATTTTTGTACGACAAGCAATGATGAATTTAAAATCAACAGAACTGATAGATATTAATAAAGTTTATACGGCAATGATACAAGATATATCATATGAGATATTAGAATACGGCACTATTGACGAGATATTCATAGATGACTTAACCGGTCAATTAATTTGGAATAAGGAAAATAATAAATTTTCATTGGAATCAAAAGACACAGTTATAGATACGTTACGATCAAATTTTTAACGTATTGATTTGGAAATTAAAGATAATGAAAACAAGAAAAATGATATTTACATTTCTAACTATACTTTTGGTGTGCAGTTGTAAGAATAACTCACAAGCAAAAATAGAAATTAGTAATTTAAGCAAAGACACAACTTCTCTTATTGTTGAAATGCAAAAAATGGAAGATTTTCAATCATTCTTAACGAATTTCCAACACGATTCTGTTTTTCAAATAAATAGGGTTAAGTTTCCAATAAAATATTATATATACGAATCGGGGTCATATATGGACAATTCAGGTAATGTTATTGATTTGCATAATAGAGAAGTAATTATAAACAAAGATGATTGGGAGTATCAAAATTTTGTCGAATATAAGAAAATTATATCAAAAACAAACGAGAATGAATATAATTTAGAGTTGCAAATAGAAGATACAGGAGTTAGTGTAAATTACATTTTTAAAATCAATAATAATCAGTGGTATTTAGTTGAGATTGTGGATGAAAGCATTTAAAGAAACAACTCGCTCCTCGTATCAACAACAACGACAGGGAAACATTCTGTGACAAGCGCTCACTGGCAATCACATACATGTATCAACAAGAAGGAGGTAATATATGCAAAAATATTTGTTTTTTATACTACTGTGTTTTATGAATACTGTTTACAGTTATTCTCAAATAAAGGAAAAATCTCATATAGAATCAGGTATATTTATCTGTAGATCTAATCAACACCTGATTTATATGGAATGTGAAGACGATGGCGAATGGCCAACTTATGCAATCAAGTCAATAGATTTAAATACAAATGAAAAAGTTGTACTTGACGAACAAATATCAAACGAATGCGTTAAGATGTCTGAAAGAGCTATATTGTATTGTAAAGAGGGAGAGATAATATCTTGGGATTTGGAATCAAAAATAAAAACTGTATATTACAGAACTGACAAGGACATGGACCTTATTGGGCTTTGTTACAATACAAATACTTCAAGGTTATTAATTATCCAGATTAATTTCAAAACGAATGAACTATTCCTT
The DNA here is from genome assembly GCA_031271125.1 of Dysgonamonadaceae bacterium. GTDB lineage: Bacteria > Bacteroidota > Bacteroidia > Bacteroidales > Azobacteroidaceae > Azobacteroides. The sequence continues at coordinate 6,435 of JAISWH010000056.1, read as the reverse complement.
AAAATATTAGACGATAGAAAGCAAATAATTTTCAATCATAAAATTAAAGTTAATGATATGGAAATAGAAGGAGTAATTCCCATTTTTGAAACATGGAATAATTTTTTTGTATTATCTATTCAGTATGGGTTATATACCATTGACAGTGAAAAATTAGATTTCAAACAAGTGTCGGATAAATGTGACAGTTATGCATTAAGTAATAGGAAAGTGATTTATTATGAATTTATTGCTGATGGCAAAACGGAAGGACATTCTATCGACTTGATTACACGAGAAAGTAAAAAAGTAGATAATTTACCGAATGATAAAATATTTAACTGCAAGAGGGCTTTTTTATTCACCGCGAATATTGATGGAAACTTCATTCCTACATATATTGTCTGTAATAAACCATATTTATTGGTAAATTGTAAATGGCAGCTCATATCGGAAATTTTTATTTATAAGGACAATAGGCTTACTGTAAAAATGCCGTTTGCAAAAGATGTAGCCACTGATAATTCCTTTCAATGGGAATTGCAATAACAACAAGATACTGTTTTGAATGAATCCTGCTCAGCGTAGCCTCTGACTACGCTGGGCTAAAAGCAAAGCGCCGGAGATTGAGCGTATCGAAATCAGTCTTTGCAAAAAGAGAAAGAAGTAATAAAAACCAAAAAAATATGAAAAAATAAATAAAGTTATTAGACAGACAAGACCGGAACCTTGCATTTGAAGTGGCGAAACTTTCACCGAACCTATACCCTCTCGCGAGTTGAACAAGCGATTCAACGAATTAAAAAAACAATAATTTACAGACAAAGGCAAAGCGAATTAAATAAAGTTTGCTTTCAGTCTTTGTTATTAAAAAACAACAATTAAAAAAATTAAAATGCAATGAAAAAGATATATAACATAAGTTTGATAGAAAAAACACTTTTCCTACTTTTGGTCGGGATACTGTTTTTTACGAATAGTTATTCCCAGACAAACAATAATAATAACAGTCTTGTACAAAGAAATCCGGAGTTTCTAAATATTACTACGCCTAATGCAGCATCGTTTACAAAATTTATTGATAACCCGATAAATCTTTACAACGGAACACCGGATGTAAGTATCCCAATATACACGCTAAAAGACGGTACAGTTGAATTACCTATCGTTTTACGATACAATACTTCAGGAATAAGAGTGAAAGAAGAAGCATCTTGGGTAGGACTTGGATGGAACTTGAATGTAGGTGGCGTAATAGTGCAAAATATTGTGGGTGATTACGATGGATCGGATATTTCATTTAGTCAATTAGTACCATTGCTTAATATTCCTAGCATATATACAAATTATTATGCACCAACAAATTATTCCGCTTGGCACGAAGATTTTATGAGCAAAGCGTTTATTAACAAAGGCGCAGGGAAATTAAATCCCGATGTGTTTTCTTTCTCTTATCCCGGCGGTGCAGGTAAATTTGTTGTCAATTATAAGACAGATAGCATTTTCATTCTGGGACGGACGGATGCTACTAAAATAGAAATAATATCATATTCCAATACACCTTTTGCGCATATTCAGGAATTTAAAATCAGCACACCTGATGGAACGCGCCATTTATTTCAGTATCAATCAAGAATGCAGAGTATTTACGAATCAAGAAACAATGTTTCGATATCTTTTGTGCTTTACAAAACCATTTATCCAAATGGTCAAACGGTTGATTATCAATATAATAATTATGACACATACGAAGAAAATTATAGCCAAATGCTGATAGCGCCTTATCCGCTGATAGAGTCTTATCAATCGCCCTGTGTTATAGGTGAGAGTGAAGTGAAAAACAGTCAAGATTTTGTGCGGGGTAGTGATTTTTATTTGGATGCCATTATTACTACGAATTACAGGATTAAATTCAACACAATCGCGCGAACCGATGTATATAATGGGCAGGCATTACAATCAATCAGTATTGTTGCCACATCGCAGCCCAATGTGAAATTAAAAGAATTTTGGTTCGACTATTCTTATTTTCAGGCAAATAGTAGTTCAAAAGGTTGGCAACCAACGATAGCAACCAATAGTTCTCCATACTCATGGCAGGAAAATTATGATTACCGGCGATTGAAATTATTAAGGATTTATGAAAAAAACGGAACAGCAACCAACAATAAGTATGAATTTGAGTACGATGAAGAAAACTTATTGCCCGCTAAAAGCTCATTTGCGGTGGATTATTGGGGATATTACAACGGACAAACAAGCAATGCGTCTTATTTGCCTGATTTGAAGCGGCTTTTACATGCAAAAATCATTAATAATGATGCTATGTTCATTGACCTAATCAGTCACTTACCTGCACTTACCCCGTATAGTTACAGTAGTTATAGTAACAGGGGATATGATTCTATTTATTGTAAAGCCGGAATACTAAAAAAAATCATCTATCCCACAAAAGGATACAAGGAATTTACCTACGAGCCGAACTCTTTTATGTATTCTACAGGATTGCCTGCCGCTACGGATAATATTGCTATTCCAAATTCAAATCAAAACTACATTTTTTCGTTAGAGGATTATAATCAATCAAGTGGAGGTAAATCGGTTGCATTTACCGTTCAACAAAGTTGTACGGGTAGTCTTGTAATAACATTGGAAAGAGGTTCTAATACCTGGTTTGATTTGGAAACTACAATTGTAAAAATTAAAAGAAACGGAACTAATTTTGTAACTTACGACCTCACCGATCAATGTCATTACAATGGTAATCATGATATTCAAGACAGTGGTATACGGATAGAAACAATGCTATCATTTTTAAGCGGAAATTATGTAATGGAAATCAATCTCTCGGATAAAATACCCAATCAATACGGATCAAATACCAATCACGGTTGCTTGCGGGCGTCCGTTATCCTACCACCTACTGCAAATAAATCTACTGTTCAGACGGCACAGAAGGAAGTAAAAGGCTGTGGATTAAGAATAAAAAAGATTGTTTCTAACGATTTGGTAAAAAGCGAAACCACAGAATTTGAATACAAAAATCCGACTACCAATAAAAGCAGTGGTATATTGCAGGATATTTTGAGTTATTTCAGGGTAAATAATTTTTATCTGAGGTATATACAGTGCAGACTTTCTCCTTTCGACGGCGGAAATTGTTGGGATCCATATTATAGTACATATTATGACGAGAGAAATAGACAAGCATTGGAAGTTCCCTCTTCTAATTTTGCTTCCAATCCTTATGCAACCATTGGTGGAGTAGGCTACAATTTTGTTAAGGTAAATCAAAGATGGAATGATTATACCAACGGACATACAATTTATGAATTTGGCAATTATGAGCCCTCTTTTGCGACAAACAGCGTAAGGATAGACCACCCGAAGAACGGCAAATTGTTGAGTGTAAAAACGTATGATAAAAACAATCTACTCACAAAAACAGAAACAAATCAATATGCAAGTACAACCGTAAAAAAACTTTTTGGATTGAGTTATCGATTTTTATATAACCTGTATACTGATTTATTCGGCAGACACGATAGTAGCATAATGTTTTTCCCCGATCCATATTATGACCAATTTGGAAATAGAACGGGACGAACTTGGGATAGGCCCAATGAGGGAGGTCCTACTCTATTTAGTGTACTGGCACATCAGTTAGATATTGTTGATTATACGCTTACATCCAAAGAAACTGTCGAAGACGGAATCACTACAAGAGAGGAGTATAGCTACAATCCGGGGACTCTGCAACTAATTAGCAAAAAAATACTGAAAAGCGATAACGGTTATTTGGAAAGCCGATATTTTTATCCTAACGATTATAATTTTGAACCCTATACCTCGATGGTTAGATATTACAATATTCTTACACCTATAATTGAAGAAAAAGTATTTAACAACAACCAATATATTGGTGGAAAATTAACAAAGTACAAAACATGTTTTTACAACAATCATACTTCGTATATACCTGATAAAAAGTATTTTTCGGAAACGGCGCCTATGACAAATTTTCCTGTAACATTTTCCGTACAAGGTGAAAATACGTCTGTTTATCCGACAGCCAATATCATTTTTGATACCTATACAAGTTTTGCTCAACCGCAAACCATTATTTACAACAATGCGGAAAAACGGATCTACCTATGGTCATACAACGGCCAATACCCCATCGCCGAAATCAAAAACGCCACCTATTCGCAAGTAACAGCAATTATAAACGAAGCGACCTTGAATGCCATCGCCGCCAAAAACGAACCGTCGGCTTCAGATTGGAACACCATCAACGGGCTGCGCACTTCCCTGACCAACGCGCTTGTAACCATCTATAAATACAAGCCTTTGGTCGGAATGACGGAAGTGATTGATCCCCGCGCTGTAAAAACTACTTACGAATACGATGCTTTCGGCCGCTTGCAAACCGTCAAAGACCACAACGGCAATCCGGTGGAAAATTATGATTACCATTATAAAAATTAACAATTGGGAGATTGTCTTAAAAAGAAGGGAATTTCAAATTGTCGCTCAGGTTCATCTACGAAAACAACGCCTTGAAAAAAATTTTGACGGAAAACGGTTATTATGAAGATGGAATTCATTACTTTTACGTCAAAAATCATTTAGGCAGTAATGTGATGACAGTAAACAGGAGCGGCAATATTGTGCAGAAAAATCATTATTACCCGTTTGGCTTGACGATGGGAAGTAGCGACAACTATTATTTACTCTACGCTCACTTAAAAGATGATGCCACAATTGTAAAAGCAGGTCAAATCATTGGAGATGGAAATCAAATAAGTGAAGTTGGAAATACAAAATACAATTCAATCAATAATTAATCAATGTCATGGATACTAAATATTTAATAATACTTATATTCTTTTTTCTATCTATGTGTCAATATAATACTAAAGATACGACAATAGAATCGAATGAATTTCAGATATTTCGTGATCAATTTTATGGGGACAGCATATTTCAAACAAATCATATTTATTTTCCTATGAAAGGTCTTGATTCGGCACAAATGGAATATGATGATTCTATATATGTTTGGAAAAATAAAGCACATTGGAAATTTCGGTCAGATCCCCTAAAAGAAAAGGATATAATTCTGAATATTACAGCAAGTGACACAATTATAGAAGAATTATATAATTGTGATGGCGGTGGATATTGGGAATTATTGAGATTTAAAAAAACAAATAAAGATTGGTTTTTAATTTATTATGAAATAGTTTATTAAATAAAAGTAAAAACCTTTTCAGCCCTCGCTCAGCGTACTTTCTGACTGCGCTGAGCAAAAACAAAGCTCCGGCTTTGCAAAAAAATGTTTATTCAATATTTATCAGTAAATTTGAGGCTGAATAGTTACAAAAAATTAAACGAAGCAGGAGGAGTGGTAGAATGAAAAAAATAATTATTGTGAAATTAAGAATTTCAATGGCTTTAAGCCTTTTAATGTTGTTATGTTGTTCTTGTTTTCAAAAACAGCATAATGAATATTCCAATAATAAATCTAAAAAAATGATATATGTTAATGACAGCAAAATACCTTCTTTAGATACTGTAAATATGAAAAATTTGATAGATTTATTAGGGAAAACACTTGATTCTTTACCAGATATTGCAGGATATAAAAAAGAAAAAATAATTATTGAGGATGAAGAAGGACAAGTAGAATGGGATGGAGTTAAATATTTTGAAGGCAATGACCTAATTTTTATAGTAGAATCCAATTGGGTGAATAGAAATATCGTATATAGAATTACATTGTATTCAGACCAAATTCAAGAAGGAGAACTATATATCGGTCAATTGATTGGAAACGTTAAAAATTTGATAAAAGATAAAGTTCCAACGTCGCCAGATGGTGAGTTATTGGTAAAATCAAACAAGTATCCCGAAATTGCTATTCAATTAGATATTTCGAATATTCCATTATCGTCTCCTTTATGTTACGGTACGAATACTCTTTCAGAAATTCCAGATAGCATAAGAATAGAATCAATCATAATAATGAAGCAATAAGTAGATAAAAATTAATGGATACAACAAGAAAACTACAAAAACAGTTCCCCGTTCAATGTAGTCAAAGACTGCCATGTTCCATTTTACACCCAAGCGCATAGAGACACAAATCAATCGCCTGCCTATTCGATGAAAATTTCCGGCAATCCGTTTAGGCTGTCGCATTGTCGAAGTCAGGAAAGATATACGCCTATTAGTAGAACAGCTCTAATAAAGAATTGCCCGAAACATCGAAAGATTTCCGGGCAGTTCTATTATACGATACGCGGTATGACTTTATCTCCGTTTGAGCGTCAAATTCGGATTAGAACTGACAAAAGCGTTAGTGCCGTCCCACTTGAAGTCGGAAAAATAGATCATTGTCGAATCCGTTTTAGCGCGGTTATATACCAAACAGCTATCGGGCGAGTACAAACG
>JAISWH010000055.1 GCA_031271125.1 Dysgonamonadaceae bacterium | reverse complement strand
GTTTTTTCCGTGCCGTTTTTTATTCCTACCTGATCTTCCTGTGGGGCGATGTTCCCTTTTATACGGGTTATCTCTCTTTGGATGAAGCTTACACGATGGGACGGACAGACAAGAACGTCATTTTACAGACCATTTATGCAGATTTTAACAAGGCCATTGAGTACCTGCCCAACGCTTATTCTTCCGGATTGTTGCGAGTGACGAAAGGTGCAGCTTATGCTTTTAAAGCCCGGACAGCTGCATGGATGCTCGACTATGCTACCGCAGCCGAAGCGGCCAAAGGGTGCATAGATTTAGATGTTTACTCGCTGCATCCCGATTTCGGCGAATTGTTTTTGACAAAGACCCGGAAGTCGGACGAACTGATTTTTACTATTCCGCGTTCCAAAGAGATACTGAATAACTCCGTGAGCAGTAACAGTATGTATCCCCGGAATCCGGGCGGGACAGCTACCGCCCAGCCTTCATTGGAACTGTTTTGCGCTTTTCCCTGTACCGATGGAAAACCGATTGACGAATCGCCGCTCTTCAACCGGGCAGAACCGTTCAAAAACCGCGATCCCCGTTGCGCATATACTTGTGTCGAATTTGGAACGGCACACTTAGGCTTTATTTACGATCCGGGGAAATCGACAGTCTTGAATCTCTCCACTAACAAATCCGTTACAAATAAAGATTCGCAACTCAACGATCAATATGCCGCTTACAATGGAATGGCCTTGAAGAAAGGAGTGGATGAGGAATGGACGGATGATAAGGCGACGGAAAAAAGTTCAATTATCATGCGTTATGCCGATGTGTTGCTGATGTATGCCGAGGCCAAAATGGAGTTGAACGAAGTCGACGCTTCTGCACTGAATGCCCTCAATCAGGTACGCGCCCGCGCTTACAAGTGCAAGGTAACGGAAACCGCCAAGTATCCGGCAGTAACCGAAACCAATCAGGACAGGTTGCGGAAAATCATTCGCACCGAACGCCGTTGCGAGTTGGCATGGGAAAACCGACGGTGGTTCGACATTATCCGCTGGCGTTTGATCGAAACGGTCATGCAACGTCCGGTGTATGGATTGCCGGCCAAAGCAGGACTGACGGCCAATATCGCCTCCGGAGATTATTTCTTTCCCAAAAACGTAACGATTCGTATTGATGAAAACGGATGTCCCGATTTTTCCGAATTGGCCGCAACGAAGAAATTCCGGCAGATTTTCGAGCGGAATGTTCCGATAAGACAATACTTGTTGCCGATTCCGGCTAAAGAATCGGCGATCAACGAGCATTTAAATCCGAACAATCCCGGCTATTAAATTAAATCAAATGAACAGTGAAATTAATAGAGTAGCATTATGAGAGATAAAAAAATGTCAAGACGTAGGTTCTTGGAACAGGGAGGTTCGGCAGGTCTTGGCCTGATGTTTTTCCCCTTTGCGAGCGGTTGTGGAAAGGAAATTCCCGATACAGATACAGATCCCGATACCAACCCCGATACCACTCCATCCGAAGTAAAAATTGGAGACGTGTTCCCTGCCTGGTCGGAGGGATATCTGGATATTCACGCCATTAATACGGGGAGAGGGGAAGCTACCTTGTATATTTTCCCCGACGGGACGACCATGCTGGTGGACGCTTCCGGTTCGCTGGGCGGTCCGGACGTCGATCCTCCGCTTACTCCTGCCAAGCCCAATGGGAATGTTACTTCGGGCGAGGTAATCGCCAATTATTGCAAGCATTACATTGCGGCGGCAAGCAACAAACTGAATTATATTGTGCTTACCCATTATCATAACGATCATATTGGAGGCTATTCGTCTGCTTCGCCCTTAGTGTCCGACGGCAGTTTCAGGCTGTGCGGATTGACCGAAGTGGGCGCAAAAATTCATTTCGATAAACTGATTGACCGGGATTATCCCGATTTTCAATACAAGACGTCAGATATGTCCGATAGTAATGTGATGAGCAACTATAAACAATTTTTGGAATGGAGTAAAACCAATTACGGAGCTACCATCGAACAGTTTGTGGCTGGAAGGAACGATCAGATTGTTTTAAAGCAAAATGCGTCCGCTTATCCCGGTTTCAAGATTCAGAATCTGGCCGTCAACGGTAAAGTATGGGCGGGTTCGGGAACCGGTGTGAAAAACACCTTTCCTGAATTGGCCGAATGGCTTGCGTTGGGAAGCAGCGGACCGGCGGAAAATATTTGCAGTATAGCTTTCCGTTTGACTTATGGCAAATTCAAGTATTTTGCGGGCGGCGACCTCCAATACAATGGAAAAAGCACGTATGCCTGGAAAGATATCGAAACACCGGTTGCCCAGGTAACGGGCGAAGTGGATGTTATGAAAGCCAATCATCACTCAACATCCAATTGCAATGGCGAGGTTTTCCTGCAGAAATTGAATCCGCGTACGATTCTGATCCATACATGGCGGGATGTACAACCGAATCTCGATACCATTAAACGGATGTTAGCCCTTCCGATTTCTCCCCAGATATTTGCGAGCAATATGACCGATGCAAACAAAGAACGATTGAAAACGGTCATATCGGAATTTAAAAGTATGCAAGGACACACGGTCGTGCGCGTACAACCGGGTGGAGGCAGTTATTCCGTTTACACCTTGGACGATTCGGATCAGTTGTATAACGTGAAAAAAATATTTGGTCCTTATGGGAGTAAAGCATAAACGACAGGTTGTAAATAAATTTTAAACAGACAAAAAATGAGATTTGTTTTTATTGGTATAATCGCATTATTCGCGTTCTCATGTACGAGAACACAAGAGGTAAAAAATTATTACCGTTCATTTTCCGACAGTGAAGATTTG
>JAISWH010000009.1 GCA_031271125.1 Dysgonamonadaceae bacterium | reverse complement strand
GCGCTCCGTCCAGCTTTACCAAAGCCTTTTGGATAACCGGTTTCATTTCGCCGTGACGCCGTTCCATGTTCATCATCATTGTGATAGGCACTCCGCCGGCAATCCATTCCGAAGCCGGAGCTGTCGTATTGCGGACGGATGACATGTATCCCGTTTTCCCGGAGGATATTAATCCGGCTGCGGTGAATCCCAAAGAATAGCAATAATCTGCATCGTAATTGGAAGGTGCGGCGCAACGGCCTTCGTAACCGAAAAAATGTACTTGCGTGGCGAATTTTCCTACATATTTACCTTCTTCCGCCCATTCTGCCAAACGATTACCAACCATTTCGGCCAACAGTTTTTCCGTTTCAATCAGCGAAACCTGAACATTTCCATGCGGATCGCGGTCTAAAGTTAATTGACGGGCAACGGCTTCCGGCAAACTAGCGTACAAATCCGAATTTTCCTTACTCAATTTACGAATAATGTACGAACGTTGTTCGCTCTTTTTAATCATCTTAAATTCGGAATCGTGATCTGCCAGAAAATCGTTCAACTCATTAATCAGCCGTTTGATGGCGGGAACAAATTCGATTAAACCTTCGGGTATCAATACCGTTCCGAAGTTATTTCCGTTTTCGGCGCGTTTAGCTACCACACCTGCAATATAATTGATTATATCGTCCAAAGACTGGTTTTTGGCTTCTACTTCTTCCGAAATAATACAGACATTCGGTTGTACCTGAAGGGCGCATTCCAAAGCGATATGCGACGCCGAACGTCCCATCAGTTTAATGAAATGCCAATATTTGCGGGCGGAATTACAGTCGCGCTGGATATTTCCGATGACTTCGGAATAAACTTTGCAAGCCGTATCAAAACCAAAGGAAGTTTCGATCATTTCGTTTTTCAGGTCGCCATCAATGGTTTTCGGACAACCGATTACCTGTACGCCGGCTCCGATCCGGGCATAATATTCAGCCAAAATACAAGCATTGGTATTGGAATCGTCGCCGCCAATAATTACCAAAGCGTTGATATCCAATTCTTTCAGGATTTCCAAACCTTTGTTAAACTGTTCTTCATTTTCCAATTTGTCGCGCCCCGAACCGATGATGTCAAATCCGCCTGTATTGCGGTATTCCTCAATTATATCGGCTGTTAATTCCATGTATTTGTGGTTGATCAATCCACCGGGACCCAAAATAAAACCATACAAACGGCTTTGAGGATTCATGTCTTTAATCCCGTCGAAAAGCCCTGCAATTACGTTGTGGCCGCCCGGAGCTTGACCGCCGGAAAGAATCACTCCCACATTAACCGGCGGATAAGATACTTTTTCCGTGCCTTTTACAAAAGTGATTACAGGCATTCCGTAAGTATGCGGAAATAATTTCTCAATAACTTCTTGGTCTGAAACCGATTGGGTTTGATTCCCTTCTTGTATTTTTACTATACCTTCTAAAGTTTTAGGTATTTTGGGCTTATAGACAGCCCTTGCGATCTGTAAAGCGCTTTTATTCATCATTGTTTTTTTTGTTCATTTAAGGCTGCAAATTTCGGTATTTTTTTGCAAATTTGAAAGAATATTTGAAAAAATTTTAAGTCATTTCTTTGCTCCGCCTATAAGATTTATGTTGCCGCCATCTTTTATTTTAAAAGAAAAATTCCAATAATGATAATTAATCCGATTTTTGTATTAATTTTGTGCTGTTTTTCACTATTAAATAAATTTTCACTAAATTGGGGTGGAAGTTGTTTTTTAAGGCAAAATTATTATAAAATTCATTTAACATATTGAAAATGAAACGTTTAAAAAATTTCAGTATTTTGGTAGGTTTTATTTTGGGGTTTAATTTTTCAGCTTTTGCAAGTGAAGCAGACCTCGCTATTCCGGATTTACATGAAGGTACTTTCCACCTGTTTGGAAGCGCTGTTTCTTCATGGAATTTTTTGTTTTACGGCGCTATAATTATCGCCGGGACTTTGGCGTTCAGCCTTCTTTTGTTTAATCAAGTTAAAAAACTTCCTGTTCACGCGTCGATGGAAAAAGTAGCATCAATCATTTACGCCACTTGCCGTACTTATCTTGTACAACAAGGTAAATTTTTGATGATGCTTTTCGGACTGATTGCAATCGTTTTGTGCATCTACTTTTTCGGATTAGTGGGACAAAGCGTTAATACCGTGCTGTTGGTGCTGTTTTTTTCGATAGTCGGAATGGCCGGCTCCTACACGGTAGCCTGGTATGGAATCAGGGTAAACACTTACGCCAATGCGCGGACTGCCTTTTCAGCGTTGCGCAATCGTCCGTTGGACGTGGTCAATATTCCTCTGAAAGCGGGGATGAGTGTCGGCTTATTTCTCATTTCGCTTGAATTGGTGATGATGATTATTATTTTACTGTTCGTTCCGCGCGATATTGTCGGCATCTGTTTTTTGGGATTCGCCATCGGTGAATCGTTGGGAGCAAGCGCTTTACGCATAGCGGGCGGTATTTTCACGAAAATTGCCGACATTGGCTCCGACCTGATGAAAGTAGTTTTCAAAGTAAAAGAAGATGATCCGCGCAATCCCGGCGTAATTGCCGATTGTACAGGTGATAACGCCGGCGACAGCGTTGGTCCGACCGCCGATGGTTTCGAGACTTACGGCGTTACGGGTGTGGCGCTTATCACATTTATCACGCTTGCCATTCCCGACCCGCAGATTCAAGCAAAATTAATCGTTTGGATTTTTGGAATGCGTTTTCTGATGGATTTCCTTTCAGGTTGTGCATTTTTTATCAATCAAGCCATATCCGGCAAACTATATGGAAAGAAAAAAGATTTCGATTTTGAATCGCCGCTGATGCGTTTGATTACTATTTCGGCTGTTCTTTGTATTTCGGCAAGTTTCTTTATGAGCCGGCTGCTTCTCGGCGATATGCCCGATACTACACTTTGGTGGAAATTGTCGGTGATTATCAGTTGCGGAACGCTGGCGGCAGTCCTCATTCCGGAGTTTACTAAAATATTTACAAGTTCGAAATCCACTCATGTGAAAGAAATCGTAACCGCTTCACGGGAAGGTGGTCCGTCGCTCAATATTCTTTCGGGAATTGTGGCCGGTTATTTCGGTGCCTTTTGGACGGGACTCTTAATTGTGGCGCTGATGACGCTTGCTTATTTCACTTCGCAAATGGGTTTGGAAAGTGTTTTAGGAACACATGCTTCCATTTTTGCCTTTGGCTTGGTGGCTTTCGGTTTCCTTTGCATGGGACCTGTAACCATTGCCGTGGATAGCTACGGCCCTGTTACCGACAATGCACAATCGGTTTTTGAACTTTCACAAATAGAACAAATAGAAGGCGTTAGCCAAGAAATTGAAAAAAATTATGGTTTCAAACCCGATTTTGAAAAAGGAAAATATTATCTGGAATCGAACGATTCGGCCGGCAATACTTTCAAAGCTACCGCAAAACCGGTGCTTATCGGAACGGCGGTCGTAGGCGCTACGACGATGATTTTTTCTATTATTCTTTTACTCGAAAAAGTCGGATTGCTGAATCTTTCTCTTACGGATGCTCCCGTAATACTGGGACTTATCTGTGGAGGCGCAGTTGTCTTCTGGTTTAGCGGAGCATCTGTACAGGCTGTCACCACAGGCGCTTATCGAGCCGTAGAATTTATCAAGAAAACTTTCGATATGAACAAAACCGAAGCAAATATCGAAGATTCCAAATCGGTTGTGAAAATTTGTACGCAATACGCCCAGAAAGGTATGTGGAACATATTCATTGCGCTCATTTCCTTAACTTTGGCTTTTGCTTTCTTCGATCCGAATTTCTTTGTGGCTTATTTGATTTCGATTGCCATATTCGGCTTATTCCAAGCGATTTACATGGCAAATGCAGGTGGAAGCTGGGACAACGGAAAGAAAATCGTTGAAGTGGAATTGCGGGAAAAAAATACGCCCTTACACGAAGCGGTGGTTGTCGGCGACACAGTGGGCGACCCTTTCAAAGATACATCGTCGGTTTCGTTGAATCCGATTATCAAATTCTCGACGCTTTTCGGACTGTTGGCGACGGAAATTTGTATCGAAATGAAAGCTCATCCCGAATCCGATTATTCGATATGGATCGCTATTCCGTTCCTCATTCTGGGATTGGTTTTTGTTTGGCGGTCGTTTTATAACATGTTGATTCCTTTGAACGAAAAATAACATGTAATATTTTTACACCTTACTTTATGTGTTTGTGCATAATTTGAAAATTTAATGCTAACTTTGTGGTTGAAAATCAATCTGAAGAATCCGTTGCTTCGTACAGAAAAACAAATGATATGAAAAAAATTGCCATTTGGATTACCTACGATTTAGGAGTAGGAGGTGATTTTCGAAGTAGATAATCATAATAAAATAACAAATTTATGGAAAATATCAACTGGTCGGAATTGACTTTCGGCTACATGAAAACCGATTTTAATGTTCGGAGTTATTACAAAAATGGACAGTGGAGTGATTTGGAAATAACTGATTCCGAACAAATTAATTTACACATGGCCGCTACGTGCTTCCATTATGGTCAGGAAGCATTCGAAGGTTTGAAAGCCTTTAAGGGGAAAGACGGTAAAGTGCGGATATTCCGTATGCGTGAAAATGCTTTGCGTATGCAAGCCTCTTCACGCGGCATTTTAATGGCTGAATTTCCGGTTGAATTGTTCGAAAAAGCAGTTCTGGAAGCGGTGCAAAGAAATTTACGGTTCGTACCGCCTTATGAAAGCGGAGCGTCTTTGTATATTCGTCCCTTGTTGCTTGGAACATCTGCTCAGGTGGGCGTAAAGCCGGCCGGCGAGTACCTTTTCCTCGTGTTTGTAACGCCGGTTGGTCCCTATTTCAAAACCGGTTTCAAACCGACTCCTTACGCGATTCTAAGGGGATATGACCGCGCCGCGCCGCAAGGTACGGGAACAATCAAGGTTGGCGGCAATTATGCGGCAAGTTTGGTTGCCGGTGAAATTGCCCATGAAAAAGGTTATTCTGCGGTTTTATATTTGGACTCAAAAGAAAAAAAATACATCGACGAATGTGGGCCGGCCAATTTCTTCGGCATTAAAAACAATACCTATGTTACGCCCGAATCACAATCTATTTTACCGTCCATCACCAATAAAAGTTTGATTGCATTGGCTGAAGAAATCGGCTTAAAAGTAGAACGCCGGCCTGTCCCGGTGGAAGAATTGGCGACATTTGAGGAAGCAGGCGCTTGTGGAACGGCCGCAGTCATCAGTCCGGTTTCGCAAATTGACGATTTGGATGAAAATAAGTCTTATGTATTTTCAAAGGATGGACAGCCCGGTCCAATCAGCGAAAAGTTATATAACAAATTGAGAGCCATTCAATATGGTGATGAAGAAGATAAATATGGTTGGGTAACAGTCGTTTAACAAAATGGAAAAGATTAATCGAAGAAAGTTTTTAGGATTATCAGCTTTGGCTGGTGTTGGCGCATGGGTTGCGCCGCAAACGGCAACGGCTTCCGTAAAAGGAAATACCGATGCAAATGAGAACAAATTAGCTATTCGTAAGCTAGGTAATACCGGTCTCAACATTCCCATCTTAAGTATGGGCGTGATGCGAGCGGATAATCCCGCAGTTGTTCGTGCAGCGTACAATTCGGGAATAACGTTTTTTGACACGGCGCATGGTTATCAGAGAGGAAGAAATGAAGAAATGTTAGGTGAATTTTTCAAAGATAAAGACAGAAGCTCTTTTATCATTGCAACTAAAGTTCACCCGAATTTGTCGTCAAGCAATTTTGAGGTTGAATACGAAGAACAGATGAACACCAGCCTCCGCCGTTTACAAATGGATTATGTGGATGTATTTTATGCCCACGCAATTGAAAATACGAGTATATTGAGTGATCCCCGCCTGATCAGTACCTTGAAAAAATTCAAGGAAGAAGGGAAAATCAAACACATCGGATTTTCTACACACGCCAATAAACCGGCTCAAATTGACGAAGCGATTAAAGCCGGCATTTACGAAGTTTGTTTGATCAGTTACAATTTCAAATTGGGTATTTTACCCGAATTGGACGCCGCCATCCAAAGAGGCGTGGATGCCGGAATGGGATTTGTAGCGATGAAAACCATGGTGGGCGGCGTAGAAGACGCCGAAGGAAAGAAGCAAGTGGATGGAGTGGCTTGCTTGCGTTGGGTATGGCAAAATCCGAACATCACGACGGCGATTCCCGGATTTACCAGCTTCGACTTGTTAGATAATTGTTTGGAAGCGGCTTATCGTCCCCAATTAGAAGCAGCCGACGAGAAATATCTGGCCGGATTGGTTGAGAAAAACGAACTCTTGTATTGCCAGAATTGCGGACAATGCGTGGAACAATGCACGAAAAGTCTGCCGATTCCGACGATTATGCGGGCTTACATGTACAATTTCGGATACAAATACGCGGCTTTATCCAAAGAAACTTTAGAAAGTTCGACCGTAAACGGGAATGACTGTGCGGGCTGTACCCAATGTACGGTAACTGCTTGTCCGTCCGGATTCAAAGTGGCGGAAAAAATCGCTGCAATTACGCCGATTGTTAATGTCCCGTCTTATTTTCTCGCTTAAAATGAAACATTTAATTTATTGCATAATGAGCTTGTGCTGTTTTGTGGGACAAGTTCATTCTCAAACGCCGCAGGAATTGAAATCGGATTTACCTCCGGTTGAAGGTTGGACGGTTACGCCTGAAATTGAAGTCTTTAACCGCGATAATTTGTATGAACGTATCAATGGGGCTGCACCTCTGTTTCTGGAAAATAATTTTCAGGAAATGACAAGTATGGTTTATACCAAAGGCGAGGATTACATCACCATTCAAGCTTATCGCCACGCTACGCCGGAAGACGCTTTCGGCATGTACGCTTCCGAACGTTCATCGGATATGACTTTCTATCCGGAAATTGGCGGCGAAGCGCAAGGAGACGGCTATGGTTTGTATTTTTTTTCAGGATGCGTGTATGTGAAAATTTCCCTCAGCAATGAAGGCGAAGATTTCATTTCGGCTATGCAGCAAATAGCCAAAGGATTAGCGAAAAAAATCGATCCGGATGCAAGCTATCCGCCTGTTTTCGCCAAATTTCCGAAACAAGGAGCGGTTCCTCACACGGAAGCATATATTACAAGCAATTACATTGGTCATGAATTTCTGAAACCGGTTTATACAGTCGATTACGAGATAGACGGTAAAAAATTTCAAGTCTTTGCGCTGGACGCAAAAACAACAGAAAACGCGAAAAAAATGCTGACGGCTTATTATGCATTTACCAAACAAACGGAAGAATTTTCCGAAGGTAATTTGTTGGTTGATGACCGTTACAACGGATCTATCCCTGTGATTTGGAAAGGACAGTATATTATTGGCGCTTTCAATGGGCAGGGAGTGAAATTTCCGGAGGAAATTTATGGGTTTTTGGGAATGTTTTTCCACTCACTTGCAAAACCATGTGTTTAGCATGTGAGTGATTTTCATGTTTATATTATAGGTACGAATATTTATATAAAAAACTTTTTCCATTGCTTGCACTTGGAAATTCCGTGACTTTCATGTAATTTTGCTAACTAAACAAGTAATTAATAGTAATTAGCAAATAAAAAAATGGCAATGAAACGTTTAACTTTATTTATCTTTCTAATATCCGTTTGTTTTACAAACCTTTTATCTCTACCGATCAGGAAAGACCTGAATGAAAATTGGAAATTCAAGCAAGTGCGCGGATACAATTGGTATCCGGCAACCGTTCCCGGCGTTGTTCATACCGATTTATTGGCAAATAAAATCATAGATGATCCTTTTTTCCGTTTGAATGAGCGGGGAATGCAATGGATAGACAAGGAAGATTGGTTGTATGAAACAACTTTCGATGCGGATGAAAATATTTTGCAAAAAGGAAATATCGTTCTCCGTTTTGATGGATTGGATACTTACGCGGATGTGAGTCTGAACGGAACAAAAATCCTTTCGGCCGACAATATGTTCCGGGAATGGACGGTTAACGTGAAGTCCTTGCTGAAAGCGATAGACAATAAATTGGAAGTGCATTTTCATTCACCTATCAAAATCGCCATGCCGATGTGGGAAGCGATTCCTTTTCGTTATCAGGCAAGTAACGATCAGTCGGAAAATGGGGGCGTGTTTGACCGGCAAGTCAGCATTTTCACCCGCAAAGCAGGCTATCATTACGGCTGGGACTGGGGGCCGCGCCTGGTTACTTCGGGCATTTGGCGTCCGGTGTACCTCGAAGCATGGAATGAAGCCCGCATCGAAAATATGTTTTACCGCCAAGTACATGTTGAGAAAGAAAAAGCGTCAATTGATGCAATTGTGGAAATATCAGCCGATAAAAATACGTCTGCCTCCGTTTTCGTGTTGAACCACACCGACAAACGGATGGAAGCTAAAAAACAAATTTCCTTGAAAAAAGGATTGAATATCGTTCATCTCACTTTCGAGATGAAAAAGCCCAAACTCTGGTGGAGTAACGGTTTAGGCGAACCTTTCCTCTATGATTTTTCGACGCTTTTATCGGTGAACAATACTGAATTGGATAAAAAAAGTCTGAAATTAGGCGTCCGTTCCCTCAAAGTAATCATGAATCCCGACCAATACGGCGAAACTTTCTATTTCGAGCTGAACGGCGTGCCTGTTTTTGCCAAAGGCGCCAACTACATTCCCTGCGATAATTTCCTGACGCGCGTTACCGATTCGATTTACGAAAAGACGATTCTTGATGCGGTGAACGCTAATATGAATATGCTTCGCGTTTGGGGCGGCGGAATTTATGAAAACGATATTTTTTACGATTTATGCGATAAATACGGTATAATGATTTGGCAGGACTTTATGTTCGGTTGCAGCATGTACCCCGCCGAAGGTCAATTGCTCGAAAACATCCGTTTGGAAGCGATAGACAATGTTCGCCGTTTGCGTAATCATGCCTGTATCGGCCTGTGGGCGGGAAACAATGAATGTATGGACGCATGGTTTAATTGGGGTTGGAAACGGGAAATGGAACGGCTAAACCCCGAATACGCCGATACTATGTGGAAACAGTTTAAAGCTCAGTACTTCGAAACACTGCCCATTGTGGTCGAGCAATATGCTCCGGGTGTCTGCTATCGTCCATCCAGCCCTTATACGGATGAAAAGGGAAGCCGCATCAATACAACGGGCGACATGCACTTTTGGACGGTTTGGCAAGGCGCGGAACCGCTTGCGGGATTTGAACGTCAAACGGCGCGTTTCATGAGCGAATACGGTTTTCAGTCTTTCCCCGAATATCAGTCTGTTAAGAAATATGCACCCGAATCGGGCGATTGGGCGGTTACCTCAGAAGTAATGATGTCGCATCAGCGGGGCGGCATGAACGCCAACAACCGCATCAATGATTTCATCATGAAAGAATACCGCGAACCGAAAGACTTTGAATCGTTTACTTACATGAGCCAATTGGTGCAAGCCGATGCGATGAAAATGGCAATGGAAACCCATCGCCGCACAATGCCCTTCTGTATGGGTTCCTTGGTTTGGCAACACAACGATTGTTGGCCGGTAGCTTCCTGGTCGAGCCGTGATTATTACGGCCGGTGGAAAGCTCAACACTATTTCACGGTAAAATCTTTTGCCGATGTGCTTATTTCGCCAATTGAAGAGGACGGCGAATTGCGGATTTACGCCATATCCGACCGGCTGCAAGCAACTTCCGGCCGGCTTTTGATACAAACCGTTGATTTAAACACTGGAATTATTGCACAACAGGAAGAACAAATTAACATTCCCGCCAACACAAGCGCCCTTGTCTGGGAAAAACAGACCGCTCAATTCCTGAACGGCCGGAATCGAAACGACGTGGTTGTTCACATTGAATTTACGGATCAAAATGGAAAAACCTATGAAAACAATCGCTTTCTCGACCTGAATAAAAATTTACGGTACACAAACGCACAAATAACGCATACCACGACATCTGTAAATGGCGGATATGAACTGAGTCTGACTTCCGACAAGTTTGCGCGCGGCGTATTTATTTCCCTGAACGGAAAGGATCAATTCGTTTCGGATAATTACATGGATTTGATTCCGGAGAAAACGGTTAAAGTGAAAGTGACGACAGCTTTGAATTCGTCTGATTTTGAGAAGAATTTGAAAATTGTATCGTTTGTGGATGCACATGATTAGTATAGAAAATATAAATAAACTCTAAAATACTGACCCTGCCGTCTGGACTCATTCGTGGAGCGAAGATGTGAGCAATAAATCCCGATGAAGATATGGCGGAATCGGTGGCGCATTACCTGAAAAATCCGGAACTGTTTCAGTCCGGCATCAAGTTAACAACCAATCTATTGCATTGATTTGTTTTACGCCGTTATGACTGTCTGTTTCGTAGTCCATTGTGATTAGTAGTCGCTCGTTGTAGTCGGGAATTTTGTCAAACGGCGCAAGTTCT
>JAISWH010000065.1 GCA_031271125.1 Dysgonamonadaceae bacterium | reverse complement strand
TAGATGTTTCGGCAATGCACCACAATAATTACAAAGGGTTTTACGCTTTGCGAATTGGCTTGCTTTCGGCGATGAAAGGAACGGCGACATTCAGGGATTTCCGCTACAAAAACGCTGTTCCGCAGGAAAAGGACATGAATGCCTATTTGCTTGCCTATTTCAAGGACGATACACACAGCCTGTATTTTGCGTTAAGCGACGATGGATATACGTTTACCGACGTCAACGGCGGCAATCCGGTTATTGCAGGCGACACGATTGCACAGCAAAAAGGTATTCGCGACCCGCATATCACGCGCGGTCCCGACGGCGCATATTATTTGGCAATGACCGATTTGCACATTTACGGCAAGGAAAAGGGATTCCGCACGACGAAATGGGAGCGCGACGAGAAATACCTGTGGGGTAACAATCGCAGTTTTGTGTTGATGAAATCTTTCGATCTGATTCACTGGGCGCGCAGTAACGTGATTATCGAAGAACTGTTTCCCGGATTGGACGTTGGCTGTGCATGGGCGCCGGAAACCATTTACGACCCCGAAGAAGACAAAATGATGATTTATTTCACTATGCGGCTCGGCGGTGGAAAGACCAAACTCTACTATGCCTATACGGACAATGATTTTACGAAGCTCGTATCCTTTCCGCAATCGCTTTTCGAGCATCCCGACCCGAACGTCCAAATTCTTGACGCGGACATTACACCCCTGCCCGACGGCTCGTTTGTGATGATGTATGTTTCGCAGGAATCGCCCGGCGGCATCAAGATGGCGCGTTCAAAGCACATCAACAGGGGATACCAATATGACCCGCGTTGGATTGACTTCGAGCCACGCTCGTGCGAAGCCCCCAACGTTTGGAAACGTATCGGCGAGGACAAATGGGCGCTGATGTACGACATTTTCAGCGTCAATCCGCACAACTTCGGTTTTGCCGAAACAACCGACTTTGAAACGTTTACCAATCTCGGACATTTCGACGCAGGCGTAATGCGACGGACAAACTTCTCCGTTCAGAAACACGGAGCTGTGATTCAGTTGACAAAAGAAGAAGCCAAGCGACTGGCAAAATATTATAAATAAATAATTATATGAAACATATTATTTTATCCGTTTTACTGACCGGCGCTTTCCTGTGTCCCGCGCAAGCGCAATACCGCTTCGACAATATCCTTTACGGAGCGGCTTACTACCACGAGTACATGCCTGCGGAACGGCTGGACGAAGACGTCCGCATGATGAAAGAAGCAGGGCTGACGGTTGTCCGCGGAGCCTCCTTTATTGTTAATTTTGCACCCGATAGAAGAGGTTTGGTGGAGGAGCAGGTAGTGGAAGCGGCAAAAGCTTTCGGCGCTGAAATAAAACGGCGTTTTGGAGAACCTGTGGCTTCATCTGACCTGAAAGACACAAGCCAACTCATCCGGTTTGATCGCCCCGAAACATTTAATCATGTTGTGACCATGGAAGAATTGAGTGATGGACAGCGAATTTCGGCCTATACCGTTGAAGCCGAAATAAACGGGCAATGGAAAACTGTTGTGAATGGCCAAACGATTGGACATAAACGTATCGACCAATTTCCTCAGGTAACAGCAACAGCACTGCGTTTTACGGTTACAGGCGCTGTGGCAAAACCGGCAATTATGAAAAATATATCTATCTTTAATGTAAAGAATAATGAACCTCATCATTAAAAAATATATGAAACAGAGAACAGTTTATCTGCTACTTTTTATCTGCTCGCTAATTCTTTTTGCCTGTTGCAAGTCATAACGAAGTTTTCAAATGGGAGTACGCTGTTAAAGGCAGCGCGCACCATCGTTTACGACACGCCGCTGGTTGTAGAATGACGCCTGCCTGCGCAGGGATTAGACGCACAGCTGCGTCGAGGCTTGACGCAACGTTGCATTTAACCTTGACGTAACGCTACGTCCTATCTCGACGCAGCAGTGCGTCTAAAAAAAAACACTATCTTTGCAAATAGTTTTTGATCAATAAATACTTACGTCATGGAAACAAAAACATTCAAGCGCCTGCCCTACGGCAATTCGGATTTCAGGGACATCGTGTTGCATAATTATGCCTACGTGGACAAAACGCGCTTTATCGAACAAATGGAAAGGGAAGCCAACCGGAATCATTTTTTCATTCGTCCGCGCAAGTTCGGGAAAAGCCTCTTCCTCAGAACGCTCAACTGCTATTACAATATCAACTACAAAGCTGAATTTGAAAGCATGTTCGGCAACCTGTACATCGGTAAAAATCCTACTCCCGAACGAAACAGCTACGCCATACTGGAATTTGATTTTTCGGGATTGGACACTTCCGATGAAGCAAGTTTTAAGAAATCTTTTTCCGAAAAAGTACAGGATACGGTTCGTCAATTTTTTCGCTTTTATCAACACACGTTTTCCGAAACGGAATACTACCTGGATCAAATTGCAAAAAAAGATCCGGGAGTAGGAACGATAAATTTAACGTTCGATGCGGCAGCAAACGACAATGTAAAACTTTTCATCATCATCGACGAATACGACTATTTCGCCAACGACCTGATTGCCATGGGAACGCGGGCCGGCAAAGATTTCTACCGGACGATGGTATCGGCAAACGGCCTGGTGCGCGACTTTTACGAAAGGATAAAAACGGCAACCAAATCATCTGTTGCCTACCGGACGTTCATCACCGGCATTTCGCCCGTGATGCTTGACGACCTTACCAGCGGCTACAATATTGCCGAGATACTTACCCTCAATCCGAAGTACAACGAAATGATGGGTTTTACGCAGGAAGAAGTCGAGTGGCTGATGGCGGAAACCGGTGTTGACCCCGCCCTGATTAACGTGGATATGGAGGCCTACTACAACGGTTACCTCTTCCATCAGGACGGGAAAAACCGCGTGTACAATCCCGCCATGATACTCTACTTTTTCGGACAGATACTCCGGTATGGAAAACCGCCCCGCGACATCATCGACCTGAACCTGCGAACAGATTACGGCCGCCTGCGCCGCCTGACGCAAAACGAAAAGAATCGCGAAATATTGCTTCAAGTCCTGAAGGACGGCGGTGTTGTTTCCGAAATCCTGAAAAAATTCTCCATCGACATGCTCAGCGACGACAGCTACTTTATTTCGCTCCTGTTCTACATGGGGCTGCTGACTATCAGCAAGCCGCATTTCATGAAGCTTTATCTGACAATCCCCAACTATTCCATCAAAACGCTGTACTGGGAATACCTGACGAAACAAATTACGGAAACCTCGCCGGAGATGAAGATTCAATCTACGCCGCTGGACGATGCAATTTTAGCATTGGCAATGGAAGGCGACGTACATCAATTCATCGCCTACGTTTCGGAAAACGCTTTCAGCAAACTGTCGGACTACGACCTGCAACGTTTTGATGAAAAGTATATCCATCTCCTGTTGCTTGCCTATCTGTTCATGAGCAAAATTTATATCCCGATGAGCGAATACGAAGCCGTTCCCGGACGGGCGGATATTTTCCTGCAACGCAACCCGCTGTTGCCGGAAGTCAAATACGAATGGCTTTTCGAGATAAAATACTGCAAAACATCGGCCTCCGAAGCGGAAGTCGCCGCTAAGCGGAGCGAAGGCCTGGAGCAACTGAAACACTACCTTCATTCCCACCGGATAAAAGGCCGTCCCTACCTGAGAGCCGCCCTGCTCGTCTTTACAGGAAAAAACAAATTTGAGATTACGGAAAAATGATTACTAATGAATAATCGCCTTCCGGAAACTTTACCGGATCAACAATGCTTTTTATTATGCTATTGTAAACACGAAGGCACAAAGTAAATATTTTACATATAAAAAAACTTTGTGCCTTTGTGTCTTCGTGTTTACAAAAATCAATATAAACTTTCATATCACTAAATTACAACACATGAGCGCTTAACGCTCAATTCTCAATTAGTTGAAATGATTTCCCTTCAACTTGTATGTACTTCCCGCCAAAGTATAAGACGCAATCAAATGCACCGGATTTCCTGTGCCGACCGAAAGAAAAATACTGCGACAAGCCTGTCGTTTTGGTAAATGATAAATGCCATGATAATTTAGTGAAGATTATGTCCTTGAATTTTCAACTTTTTGAACAGGCATGCATCTCACTAAATTATGCTGCGTGAAGGAGAAATGCGGCAAAATTGCTTGAAAAAATATTGTTTTCCAGATATTTTATTTTATTGAAAATAAGTATTTTATGCAAATCATGTTTGGATTATACAACACAAAGACATTTTTTTCAACTCTTGATTTGCATTTTAATAACTCATGTTACGCAAAAAAACGCAAATACTCTTTAAATAAAAATCTCATGTTACACAAGTTCATAATTGTTGACGAATGATTAATTTATGCCGTTAATGCACGAATTAACACGAAT
>JAISWH010000003.1 GCA_031271125.1 Dysgonamonadaceae bacterium | reverse complement strand
TCTAAATAAGGAGGCTGAAAAAGTTTGCGGGACAAAGACAAGTTGTTGCAAGTAGATAGTAATCAATTAGATAGGTCTTAGTAATTTTGTGACGAATTAAAATACGAAAAATAAAGTGTCTGTCATCAATACAGTGACAGACACTTTTGTTAAAATTTTGTCCCGTCCTAAAAAATAGTCAAATTGTTAAATCTTCGGATCAATATTCTGAAACACAGCGAACCGACGAGCCACCCGAGCGACTGGCCACGGACATTGGAGTAATGCTCCCGCTAGTAAAGTCCAAGTTGTACGCCTGCTGAGTATTTGAAACCACATCACTACTCCGATAGTAGCCGTTAGCCGTAAAGACCGCCTCGCCATTACTACGGTTACGGTACCCGGCGGCTGGAAGGAAAAAAGAAGTAGGTCTGGCAGCACCCCCAGGCTTGATCTCGTAACCGGAAGTACCATCCATATACCAACGCCAAGTATTATTTTGATGGATTTGAACCCATTCCGATGAACTCGGTACATGCCAAGCATCACCCAACTCTGCCTTGCATGGATCGTTAACAGGATTTGCCCATGTCCATTTGTCCGAAGGAGAAATTATCGTATTATCCGAATCATCGGTAGGATAGTCGCGCCAATCATACGTACCCTGAGCATGCATGATAAATTTACCGTAACCGGTCTTACTATATTCAATCTGTCCGTTAACATCCAGGCTATCCACCGGAACACCGAACTCGCTATCCTTATAAAACAGCTCAGCATCAGCCGCCTGTTTAGTCCGGTCTTCATGACCGTCTTTTTTACGTCCCCATTGGTACAAGTCGCCATAAACGGTTTTATCGTAAGCGTTACTTGGTATGTGATTCAGCTGATCAGCCAAATTGTTCTCGGTTGCACCCAGATTAGCAGGAGCAATATTTATCCATTTCCCGTTAGCAAGCCAGGCGCCGGGACCGAAAACAACGTAACCGGAACCGCTTATAGCAGTCTGTGAACCGTTACGAACCAGGCAAAAAAACTGAGAAACTTTTCCGAGAGCGGTTAGACCCAACAAATCAAACTTATTTGAGTTGATGAAGAGAGTATCCGATGTTTCGCCGGCAAGAAGAACCGGAGGCGTACCTGGATCGCGTTTATACCATTGAAAAGTCGTAGTTGGCGTCTTCTCAAACAACTCAACATACATGGTATCAATTAAGCTACCGGTATCCCCGAGCCAAACTTTTCCGGGTTGACGCAGGAAAATAATCGGAAAGTCCAAACCACCTACCGGTTCGCTTGAAAGGACAGGATGCCATCTTAAACCATCATTGTAATAAATCCCTTCCTTCAAGTCGTTGCCGGTGGTCAGGTTATAAACCACAAGTCCCCTTTCGTGAGAGAGGAACGGATCAGGATCATCCACGGTAGTCAGACTGACACGTGGCAGCAAAAGACCCCCCGAAGCATCTGAAACATTATCGGGATTCAAGTCCAGGACAGCTGAAGCATTAGGAGGAATATCACCGCCAATCCGAACCTGAGCATTCACATTAACTGTTCCCAAAACCATCAGAAACAGCGATAATAAAAAAATTGTTTTTTTCGTCATTTTCATTCTTTCAATTGTTAATTTTCACACTTTTTAAGTTTTGACACTTTTTTAAAGAAAACGCATAAATCTCTGTAAATCAATAGCTTGTCAAATCAACTTTGTGCTTCCGGTGTCTGTCTCTGTATTGATGACAGACAGCGTTTGTAAACGGCTGATTTTAAGATACTTAAGAGGCCTAATGTTTAACAAATGTTTTACAAATTGTTAAAATGAAAAAATGAGTCTGAAAAATACTAATTGTAAATTATTGATAATAAGATAGATAAGTCAAATTTTTGCCTTTTTTACTATTTAAACAAGACTGAAACAACTATAAATCAATAAGTTAAGTGGCTTTCTTATTTAGAATGATTCTAAATAAGGAGGCTGAAAAAGTTTGCGGGACAAAGACAAGTTGTTGCAAGTAGATAGTAATCAATTAGATAGGTCTTAGTAATTTTGTGTCGGATTAAAATGCGAAAAATGAAGTGTCTGTCATCAATACAGTGACAGACACTTTTGTTAAAAAATTAACGCGCGTTTTTGATAATTATTGAGGCGTTATTAAAAGACTATTTTCGGCTCATCTGCAAAACTTGTGTTTAGAGATGCGAAATAAACAAGATATAACGGATTATACTGTGTGTGACGTAATTTTGACGCTATCGGAAAGGGCTGAAAGCTCGATCAGCAATAGCGCAGGGCAAAGCCCAGTCGTGTTCGGAAGATTTAGCAAAAAAAGTCATCAGTTCTGCTGTTTTCAAAAAAATATCACTACATTTGTTGTCTAATAACTAAAAAGACCAAAATAATGAGTGAAAACCGGCCAAACCCGTTGAATGACTATTTATTCATGAAATACATGGGAGAAGAAGGAGATGAAGAGCAACTCCTCGATTTTTTGAGTACAGTATTACAGAAAACCGGCAGGGATGATATTGTATCGGTAAAGATTCTTGATAACAAGCACTTCTCTGCGGAAATAAAAGGAAGCAAAGCGAGCATCCTGGATGTCCGCGCCGTAATGAACGACAGTACAAAAGTGAATATCGAAGTGCAGCTTCAACGGGTGGGCAACATGGATAAACGAAGTTTATATTACTGGTGTCGCGAGTATATCAAGGGCATCCGCTCAGGGAAAGATTACATAAAGTTGCCTCAAGTGGTGTCCATCAATATCCTGGGCGATGAGTTTTTACCGATAGACGAAGTACATACCAGTTTCCATTTGTGGGAAGACAGCCACAAAGATTTTATGCTCACCAATGTGATGGAAGTGCATTTTATTGAAATGGCAAAATTCAGGCGACTGAAAAAGAAGGATATAGAACATAACAAGCTTCACCGGTGGCTGGCTTTTATGGATAAGGATACAGACGAAAATACAATAAAAAAAATAATTGCAATGGAACCATTCATAGAGAAAGCACAACGCAAAATAGCGCGTGTATTACAGGACGAAGATATGCTCCGCATTTACCACAACCGTGAAATGGCTGCCCTGGATTATACCAGCGGCATGAACAATGCACGGCGCGAAGGTATTGCTCTGGGTGAACAGCGAGGTATTGAGCAAGGTATTATTATTGGTAAACAGCGAGGTATCGCTCTGGGTGAGCAAAAAATACTGACAAAGCATGTTTCAATGCTATTTCAGGAAGGCTGGTCTTTAGAAAAAATCATGGATTTTACCGGTTTATCTGCAAAAGAAGTGAACCGTATCCTGAAATAAGTTTTCTATCAACATATTGTGTCTAAGGAACAAGAGCGATATTTTCTTCCGAACACGACTGGGCGTTGCCCTGTGCTATTGATTGTAAGGCTTTCAGCCTTAACCTGACGGATAGGGGGAGAGGTCTGCGTATGAATATATACATTTTCATTCGTTATATTTTATTTCTTTCGCATCCCTTAGCATAAATTAGAAGAGTAGCCGTCAGGCACAATGATTTATGTCATTATAAATCAGACAACGCATAAACTCGTTCGGCTCCGATTTTTCCTTTCAGGAATTGGGAGGCCATCGAAGAAAATTTTTCTTCCGATTCGGTTGTATAAAAACGGCATGTGGCGTTTTTCGAACATTGGGATTCTATTTCCGGATGCCGGCAAAGATAATCTTTAAGGCTTTCGGCAACTAATTTTCCTTGCGATACCAAACGGATTCCTCCGGGCAGGTGTTCGCGGATTTTTTTTTCTAATAAAGGATAATGGGTACACGCCAATATGAGTGTATCAATCAAAGCGTCTTTTTGAAGAATGTTTTCAATATGCTGTTTGACAAAATAATCGGCGCCGGGCTTGTCGTGTTCGTTATTTTCAACCAAAGGCACCCATATAGGACAGGCTTCGGACTCAACAATCATTTCGGGAAACAGTTTTTCGATTTCAAGCGGATAAGAGCGGGAAATGATAGTTCCCGGCGTTCCGAGAATACCTATGTGAAAAGTGCCGGTGATTTTGTCGATATTTTCAACCGTGGGACGAATTATGCCTAAAACCCTTCGTTGCGGATCAATCACAGGCAGGTCTTTTTGCTGAATAGTCCGGAGCGCTTTGGCCGAAGCGGTATTGCAGGCAAGGATGACTAATTGGCATCCTTGCCTGAAAAGCCATTGAACAGCTTGACGGGTAAACCCATAAACCACTTCAAATGAGCGGGTTCCATAAGGTGATCGTGCATTATCGCCCAAATACAAATAATCGTATTCGGGCAGTTGCTCGCGGATTCGTTCCAAAATAGTGAGTCCGCCATAGCCTGAGTCGAAAATACCTATGGGTGTCATATGGGTGAACGTTCATCATTCACCTATTTAACTCCTAATTTGGTTTTTACCAAAGGGGTAGCGTCCTGGCTTTGCGGTGAAATATAGAGCATTAAGTCAGCATTTACAATGTATGTAAATTGATTTTCGGCGCCTACTTCTTGCAATGCTTTCCTTACTTTTGTTTCAATCGGAACAAATAAAGTTTTCTGCAAATCGTCTTGAATTTGCGCGGCATCTCTTTGGAAAGATTCGGTTCTTTCTCTAATTCTTTCAATTTCTTTCAAGCGAAGCGTTTTGATGGCTTCGGTCAATGTAGCTTGCTGTTCGGAGAAAGCAGTCACTTTTTTGGAGTATTCATCAGCCATCGTTTCCAATTCGGCTTGCAGAGCGGCCTCCGATTTTCTCAACGAATCCAACATTTGCGTATATTCGGGCATAGCCGGAATAACATCACTCGACTTGAAATAAGCAATCTTTTCTTGTGCAAATCCCATTACCGGAATCAGCAGAAGTGCAAATAATACGATTTTCTTTAACATGTTTATTAATTTATTAAATGATTGTTTATTAATTTTTTCGGACACAAAGATAAGCAATTATTTTGAATAACCCAGTTTTGTTAATACTTCATTGCTGATGTCTATTCTGGGGGATGCGTAAATAATGCTCATAGCCGAAGCCCTGTCCAGAATGACCATATAGCCTTTGGTTTCCGAAATTTCTTTGACGGCGTTGTATATTTCATCCTGAATCGGACGTACCAAACTTTCACGTTTTTTATATAATTCGCCTTCCGAACCGAAATATTTGCGTTTCAGCTCTTGCGCTTCTTGCTCTTTGGCAACGATTTCCGCTTCTTTCTTCGTTTTCATATCGGCAGAAAGAAAAACCAGATCGGCCTGGTATTTTTTATAGAGGTTTTGCGCATCTTGTT
This sequence comes from Dysgonamonadaceae bacterium, assembly GCA_031271125.1. Classification (GTDB taxonomy): domain Bacteria; phylum Bacteroidota; class Bacteroidia; order Bacteroidales; family Azobacteroidaceae; genus Azobacteroides. The sequence goes on along the minus strand of JAISWH010000003.1, from coordinate 15,329 downwards.
GCACAGCCTCTATTTCCGTTTGCCATTTTTTCGAGATGGTGTTTAATTGTTCGTTTGCCATTTCATAAGCCGGAATATTTTTCAGAATATATTCCATATCAATCAATGCAAACTTTTGTGCATTTACTCCCACAGTTCCTATCACTGCTAAAAGAGTTAATAAAATAATTTTCTTCATAATTTTCATATTTTTATTTGTTTTATTGTTAGCCTTTTTACATCTTTTCCTAAACTTGATGACATTGGGTGAATTCCATCAAGCGAAGGTTTTAAAAGAACAATTGCAATTGCATGGCGACAGCGTTGTTTGTTCCAAGCGCTTTATCGTCCGTATAAATGTAATTGAATTGAATATAAGTCAAGTAAGCCAAATAATAATTAACGCCCATGGTTATATCGTTGATTTCATTATTTTTAACAGACTCGTCTTTATCATACGATTCATATTTTACGATCCCTTCCCATTTATCGGGAGAAAATTTCCAAACGAAAGAGCCGTAATAACCGTCTCGTTTTAATCCGCCGTTATTACCTGAAATATATTCTGTCCGGGCATAAATTTTTTTACTATTGTATTCCGCCCCGACTGTCCAAAGGTTGCGGCCGTGATTTTCCGCTACATTGTTGTAGAGCGCATACAGTTTTCCGGAATAAACGGAACCCCCGATTCTCAAATCTTTAACAGGGTAGTAGTAAACCGTTCCGACAAAATCCTTATGGTTGTCATTGTCTTTGGTGTTAAGACCGGTACCGTTGAATAAGCCGGTATAATATTCGATGCGGAAGAAGTCATCTTTTTTGAAAAGGCGTCCCAATACTTGTAATCCGATGTCCCGTCCGGACTTGCCGCGACCGTTTCCGCCGGGTATAAACTGGTTGAAATCGCCCGAACCTCCCGACATGGCGCTGACCGAACGGGAAAAATAAACCGTTTCGATCTGGGATGACGATATCTGATTTTCGATGGTAAAAGGAATACTGTATTGTCCGAATTGCACATTGATTGCATTTGAAGGAAGCCATTCCCCGTATAATTTCTGCAAGCGGGCGTTGGGGCCAAAATCGTACATTAACAGGTATCCGAATTGTTTTTGGGAGCCTAATTTCCCGGCAACAGCAAGACGCGCGTTGACAATCTCGAAAGAACTGTTCGCCGCCGGACTTGCAATACCCTGATTGGGATGCTCACTGATAATGCCGGCGATCTGACCGAATCCGGACAATCGGATCACTTCACTTGTAAAAGCGTCTTTTAGTTTTTTTGTAATCTCTTTGTTTTCCTGAGCAAAAGAAGTCAAACCTATCATATAAATGCATAAAAACAAAGCTAATTTTTTTCTCATTTTGTCTACTCGTTTACTCATCATTTGATATTCCGGCAAATTTCACCAAGCGCCCCTCTAAATCTTTAATTTCTCAAAACTCCTGTCCCAAAATAAAATGCAACTGACTGCCCGAAATTTGAGCGCCGGAGTAAGGGCTGTCGAAGCCATAGCCCCAGTCGATGCCCATCAAACCAATCATCGGCAGAAATATACGCGCTCCGACGCCCATCGAACGTTTCAAATCAAACGGATTGAAAGAAGAGATTTGCGTCCAAGCATTTCCGGCTTCGGCAAAAGCGAGCAGATAAATGGTGGAAGTCGGCTCAAGCAGAACGGGGTAGCGTAATTCCAATGCTAAACGGGAATAAGCGTAACCAGGGCCGGTGGAGGAAATCAAACCGTTTCCATATCCGCGCAAACCGATGGTTTCGTAGGCATACATCCCTGAGTATCCGGTCATTCCGTCGCCACCCATGTAGAATGTTTCAAACGGAGTTTTCTTTTTATTGTTGTAAGAACCGATAAATCCGTATTCGATGCGGCTCATCAGCACGGGCGTCCGTTTTACCGTTTCGGGATTTGCCAAAGGGATAAATATTTTGCCCTTGAATTTCCATTTGTGAAATTCGATCCACTCGTTGGCTTTTGCTTCATCAACCTTGCCGGAAAATGCAGAATAAGGCGGCGTTAAATTAACGGAAGCCGTAAATTGCGAGCCTTTGCGGGTATAGAGCGGATTGTCGACAGAACTGCGCGACAAGGTCAATCCCAGTGAAAGACTGTTGGAATTTCCGTTCGAAATCACGAAATACCGCCAATTTTTCAGCATATAGCGCTGATAAGAAAGCTCAGCCATAAAGTTGAACAAATAATCAGGCCAGGAAAGCCTTTTCCCGTAACCTGCCGAGAGGCCGAATATTTTCATGGATTGATTTTCGTCGTATGCGACGCCGCCGTAATCGCTATAACCGCCGCCATAACTGCTGCCATAACTGCTGCCATAACCGCTATAATAATACGGATTACTGTACATTTGCTCGTAATAACGGTCTTCCACACCGGTAGTAACCATGTAGTATGCACTCAAAGAGAACGAATTAGGCCGTTTCCCGCCGAGCCACGGATCCATAAACGAAACGCTGTACGATTGATAGTAACGACCGTTGGTTTGTCCGCTCAAAGTCAAAGTCTGGCCTTCGCCTTGCGGAATAATTCCCTTGTAAGTGCTTGGGTGAATCAGGTTTTTGAAAGAGAAATTCGAGAATTTCAGGCTCATCCGGCCAATGACTCCCGTCGGACCCCAACCGGCCGAGAATTCCACCTGGTCGTTGGCTTTCGGAGTTAAACCGTATTGAATATCCACCGTTCCGGTTTCCGGATTAGGCAAGGGGTTGATGTCCATGTTTTCGGGGTCGAAATGTCCCGACTGTGCGATTTCACGCGCCGACCGTATAAGCAAATCTTTGCTGAACAACTGTCCCGGCTTGGTCAATAATTCACGACGGATCACATCTTCGTAAATGCGATCGTTTCCGTTGATTGTAACCCTGTTAATAGTTGCCTGCCGGCCTTCCAAGACCCGGATTTCGAGATCTACGGAGTCGTTTTCGACATACGTTTCTACCGGGCTCATTTGCGCGAAAATATAACCGTTATTATAATAGATATTGGCAACGGCGTCTTCATCGCTTTGTAATCGTTCGCCTAATTTTTTTTGGTTGTAAATATCGCCGGGGTTCATATTCAATATAAATTCCAGATCATCGGAAAGATACCGGGTATTCCCCACCCATTTAATGTTTCGGATAAAATATTTATTTCCTTCTTTCACGTCAATATGGACGGCAACATGCTTGTCGTCGACCATTACCACGCTATCGGAAACGATTTCCGCATCGCGAAAACCTTTTTCATTGTACTTGGCGATGATGTTCTGCAAATCATTCTGGTATTCTTCCTGAACGAATTTTTTGGTAGAAAAAAGTTTCCGGATATTTAACCAGGGATTTTTTTTCAAACTGAAACCGGAGTTGGTTTTTTTCATGGCCATTCTCAGGTCGAAATAGTTTAGTTCTTCGTTTCCGTTGATATAAATTTCCCTGACTTTTGTTTTTTCGTTTTTATTAATGGTGATGTCCATGATGGATTTGCCCTGGTTGGCAACATCATCGTATTGACGGATAGTGATTTCGGCATTGCTGAATCCTTTTTCGTCGAAATAATCTTTGATTCTTTTACGGGCGCGGTTAATCAGGTTGGGCGTTAATTGCGAGCCTTTGGCCATACCGATTTTGCCTTCCAGATCTTCCTTTTCACTTTTTTTTACGCCGTGATAATTAATGGTTGAAATCAGGGGATTGGGTTTTAAGGCAATAGTAAGCCAAACGCTGTCGGCCGTCAGTTTAGTTGCATAAATTCCCGCATAGGAAAACAAGCCGTGCTTCCAGAAAGCTTTAACAGCCGAAGTAAGTTCGTCCCCCGGAACGGAAACCTTTTGCCCGACAGCCAAGCCCGAAATACCGATAAGCACATAATCTTCATAACCATAATTTTCCACGCCGGTCACTTTGATGTCCGCAATCGCATATCTTTTATTGTTATTCAACGAATAGGAAATAACCGGCAACTCGGGAGCCGAAACGATCGGGATGGTATCCTGCGCCAAAAGAGAATTAACTGCAAAAGCTCCAAGGCAAAAAAGCAAAAATTTTTTATACATATTTTATTTAATGAGTCCTTCTGTTTTTTAATTGTATCTGTTCCCCTGTTTTACCGAATCGTCTTTCCCGTTTCTGGTAATCTACGATGGCTGCATACAAGTTTTCTTCCCTGAAATCAGGCCAGTAAGTATCCGTAAAATAGAGTTCGGCATAAGCCGCTTGCCAAAGCAGGTAATTGCTGATCCGAAATTCGCCTCCTGTCCTGATCAACAAATCGGGATCGGGTATATCTTTGGTTGTCAGATGATCGGTAATCGTCTGTTCGCTGATTTGCTCAACCGGCAAAGTTCCGTCTTTTACCTCCCGGACGATTTTTCTTACGGCTTCCGTCAATTCCCATTTGGAAGAGTAGCTTAAAGCCAATACCAGGTTCAAACCCGTATTGTTTTTCGTTTCGTCGATGCAAGCGTCTAATTCCCGGCGAGTTAGCGGTGGCAAACGGTCTACGTCGCCGATGGTGCGCAAGCGTACATTGTTTGCCATCAAGTCCTTTGTTTCCTTTCTGACAGCCGTAACCATCAGAGCCATCAGGGCGTCTACTTCTTCCTTGGGACGATTCCAGTTTTCGGTAGAAAACGTATAAACCGTCAGGTATTTTATGCCCAACTGTCCGCCGGCTTCCACTATTTTCCGAACGGAAATCACGCCTTCTTTATGGCCCATAAAACGTTCCATACCATTTTCCTGCGCCCATCGTCCGTTCCCATCCATAATCACGGCAATGTGGACCGGAAGCCGTTTCAAATCTATTGCTTCTTTTAATGACATCTTATTTGTTTGTACATTCTCTATTATTCGGGCCGAAGTCCCAAGTGACAGAAAACATCAAAGTATTGTACCAATCTTTATTTTTAAGCGCTCCGCTATTGATTTTGTAGGGATTATCCAAGTTAAATCCTTCTGAATCAGGGGAGTCAAAACCATCGCCAAATAATTTGCGGATGGCGTATTCCACTCCCAGGTTGATCCTGTTTTTGATTTTGTATTTCACGCCAAGTCCCAAAGAAAAATGCAAACCAAAAGCAGTTTGTTTTCCCGGAGCCATCGTGAAACCTAATCCCGACAATAAATAAGGAGCAATCCGGCTGGTGTTCAGGTAAGCGAATTTATCACTGTACGGCAGAAAGTTAAATTCCACCTGACCGCCTAAGTCGAAAAAATTCCGGCTGAACTTGTATTCCGCATGATCGAAAAATACGTTTTCCGTATTTTTCGTATCGCCGGATATTTTCCCCCACATCAAATCGGTTTTTAACGCCCAACGAAAATTGATATTTTTCCTGAAAACCAAACCGACTCCGGGGTTTAATCCGAGAAATAAATTCGTTTGATTGGCGTCGCCCAGATACGTTGATGTTCCTGCCATTCCTCCGATTTCGTACCTGTACTCTTGTGCAACCACCGTTGTACAACTGAAAAGCACAAGTAATCCTGCCAATAGCTTGCGTATATTTTGATATTTTCCCGAAGCGTGTCTCATCCAAAAACAATATTTCTTTAATGAAAACGTCAAAATCGCTTCAAAATTATATCTTTATTTTTTTTTATTCTTTAAATGCCTGCTTATTAAGGTGTCCTTTCCAGATTTCCGACAAAAATTCTCCACTTTCGCTTTTTCCACCGAGAATATAGAAATAAATACCTTTGCCGTCAACTACCGCCGAAGCGCCGCTGCGTGGAGCGTAATTTCCGGGAACCCAACATTTTTCCGGTTTTAACGTCCAAGTCGTTCCACCGTCTTTGGAAAAATAAACTTCCGGATTGTAGGTATCGTCGTTTAACTTACCGTTTAATATCCAGTATTCGTCATTGTAATCAAGAACATTGGCTCCCCGCAAAGGCGGAAAAATATAATCGGTATTTGTCAACTTCGCCCAATAGTAACCGTTGCTTGTTGACCAAACGTTGTTCAAAACTTCATTGCTTGAGGAAATTCCGCCGATAACGGTAAGGTATCCCAATTTCAAGCGTTCACTGTTGAAACTTGCAAATTCCGATACGGGAAAATTGTCCGGCGCCTTATCGCCGAACATCCATTGGTTTCCGTCGGATAGGCAGGCAAAAACCGCTTGATCGTCTTTTTCCACGATTAAACTCAAACCTTCCTTTAACAGGGCTTGGCCTTCGCTTAATTTTAAGTAACCCAAAATGCTCACTACCGGATACTCAAGCGTGATTTTCGTCCATTCGTCCGCTTTCGTACTTTCGTAATAATCGCCATCTGCGGTATACGCAAAAAGTTTTTCGCTGTTGCTCTTGATTCCCCGCACGACCGCATTAGCCGGAAGTCCCTGAAGCGGGGTTTCCACCCAATCGACGGCATTGGGGGAAGAATAAAGTTTTATTTCTTCGCCGGCTTTAGTGAAAGTATAGAAATGATCCTTAAACAGTATCGACTGTATTTCGTCGGATTGCAGGAACTCTTGATTGGATGCGGCTTGTTTGTATTGTACGGAATCGGGATCGATCTGATGAATATTCAGTTTGAACGTGTAAATCTTCGCTGTTTTCCCGCCCAAGGCAAAAGATTCCAACAACAAAGGTTTGGTAACATCAATGGAATCGCCCGACGCCACCCAGGTCGAATCGCCGTCCGTGATATTCCTCACGCTGCTTCCACCGGTAGCGCTTGTGTAAGTGACGATTACTTTGTATTTGATTTCCGTCAGATAAGCCATCGAATCATAGTTATAAATCAGGTTGCGGTTTTGATCGATGGAGAAAACTACACTGCTTAACGTTGGAACAGAATCGCTTGAAAGGCTGAAAGATAGAATTTCCGCGTCTTCCGTATACGGAATCTCATCGTATTCATTACTTCCCAGGCAGGAAGCCAATAAACCGGTAACCAGAAAGAGCGATAAAATAATTAATCCGTTTTTTGATGACATACGTATAAAATTATATTTTGAATGCAAAAGTAGAAACATTTTTGAGTTAAATTGCTAACTTGCTCAATATTTATATTTTTTTAGCGCTTTGAGGGCTTCTTATAAAGAAAAATCGTCGAATTTTCACATTTTTGAACATTTTGCAGCACTCCGTTCAAGAGAACCGGCGCCCGTACCCCCTCACCCAGCAAAACAGGTGAGATTTCAATTTGTGTTTCGTCCCACAAATCTTCCGCCAGAAAAGCGTGCAACAATTTGGAACCGCCTTCTACAATCAAGGATTGTAAGTTTTTTGCGTACAATTCCTGCAATTGGTTTTGCAAGGTTTTTGAACTGTCGGCTACCATTCGTTCCGGATCGTTTCCTTTCCAGAAACGAACATTTAAAGCAGGTTTGTCCAGCAATTTAGTTCTTCTGCCGATCATGATGGCAGCTTCCTCAGCCCGAAGTTTGTGGACAAGCATTTGAGTAAACGAACCGGAAAACCGCACCGGTTTCCGTCCATCGCCTTCTTCCCTGAATTTATCCATAAAACCGTCGGCCGATTGCGCCCATTTGAGAATAATGTAAGGCCGATGTTCCTCTATAAAAGTTAAATAATTCTTATTCAACGCACAACATTCTTTTTCCAAAATGCCGCAAACGACTTCGACTCCGGCTTCTTTGAGTCTTTTGATCCCTTTCCCCGAAACTTCGGGAAAGGGATCGATTTGTCCGATTACTACCCTTGGGATTTGCTTCCGGATAATCAATTCCGAGCAAGGCGGCGTTTTGCCGTAATGGGAACAAGGTTCGAGATTGACATAAAGGGTTGATTCTTTCAGGAGTTGTTCCTCTTTTACGGAGGCAATGGCATTCACTTCGGCGTGAGGACCTCCGTATTTCCGGTGGAATCCTTCCCCGATGATTTTGCCTTGATGTACGATAACTGCGCCTACCATCGGGTTGGGAGCGGTAAAACCCCGTCCGTAGGACGCTAATTGCAGGCAACGGGATATGTATTTTTCTTCGGTTTGCATGAGATAATTAAACTAAGAACTAAGAATTTAAGAATTAAAAGTTGTACTTTTGCAGATATATGTCAATTATGAAATTATGTATCCTTCTATAAAAGAGCAATTGCGGGACTATTATCCGGAATCCGAAATCAAATCGTTATACTATTTGATCATGGAATCGGTATGCCGATTAGACAAACAATCCGTTTTACTCGGCAAAGATACGCAAATATTTCCGGATGAAAAACCCGTCATTGAGAAGATCATTGAAGATTTGAAAAAATTCCGGCCGATACAATATATTTTGGGTGAAACGGAGTTTTACGAATTGAAATTCAAAGTCAATGAGCAGGTGTTGATTCCCCGACCGGAAACGGAAGAATTGGTTGAGCGGATACTAAATGAATTCACCGTTCACCGTTCACCGTTCACCGTATTGGATATTGGGACGGGATCGGGATGTATTGCGGTGGCTTTGTCCAAGTTTTTGCCCGGAACGGAGGTATATGCTTCGGATATTTCGGAAAAGGCTTTGGAAGTTGCTTTGGAAAATGCACGGAACAATCAAACGGATGTGCGATTTGTCCGGCACGACATTTTTGATGCCTGGCCGGAAAATCTGCCGCAACAATTTGATGTGATTGTCAGCAATCCGCCTTATGTGACACCGGAAGAAAAGGACGGCATGTCGAAAAATGTGTTGAACTACGAGCCGCATCAGGCGCTTTTTGTACCGAAGGAAAAACCTTTGCTTTTTTATGAGCGGATTGCGGATGTTGCGCGGGAACGCTTAAAGCCAAACGGAAGGCTTTATTTTGAAACGAGCGCAGTCTATGGGAAAGATACGGCGGATATGTTGAGAAACAAAGGTTTTGAAACTGTCCGGCTTTTTCGGGACATTTCGGGGAAAGAGCGGATTTTAACGGGTGAATTCAAATATAATCATTGAATATATTTTTATTTCCTATATCACCTCAAATTTAGCATATTTCAACAGCATCTGCTTTTTCCCGAAATTCTCAAAATCAACGGTTGCCTTAGCATTTTCATTCTCGCCCGTCAATTCCATGATGATTCCTTTTCCAAAGCGTTCATGAAAGACGGTGCTTCCGACGGATAAATTGCCGATACTTTGATGCTTAGCCGATACGGATTTTTCTTCCCCAAGTTGGGATAATTTTCGGGGATTCAGGTATAAATTCGATTTAGGCGCAGTGTGCGGCGTCCTTTCGGAAATAGCACGGGTTTGCAAGCCCTTGCCAAAGCCGGCAAGATAGCTGGCGTCAATATCTTTGAGGAAACGGCTGGGCGTGCAACTTGCGGATTGGCCGTGAAAGAAACGGTTTTTAGCATACGATAGCGTTACGTTTTCTTTCGCACGGGTAATGGCTACATAAAACAAACGCCGCTCTTCTTCAATGGCTTGAGCCGAGTTCGTACTTCTTTCGGAAGGAAACAGGTTTTCTTCCAATCCGACTACAAATACATTCTTAAATTCCAAGCCTTTAGCGGCATGAACCGTCATCATGGTCACCCGGCTGGATTGTTCGTCCTTGTCCGTATCCTGGTCTGTCAGGAGGGAAACTTCCGCCAAAAAGTCGCCTAATTTATAATCCGGCCGTCCCTCTTCCAAGCGTGAAGAGACAAAAGAATACAAACTATTGCCCAATTCCTCGATATTTTGAATGCGACTCAGTCCTTCCGGCGTTTTATCTTTGTAAAGATCATTAGCCAAACCGGTTTTACCGATAATTTCCACTCCCAGTTCATGAGCGTTTTGCGTTAAATTATCGTTGATAAATTGTTCTATCATGAGCCGGAAATTCTCCAATTTCGTCGCAGTTCCCGCATTTATACTTAACTGATACTCCAAAGGATGAGAAATAATCGCCCAAAGGCTTACACCATGCAAACCGGCTGCGGAAATGATTTTACCTACCGTCGTATCGCCGATTCCGCGCGCGGGATAGTTGACGATTCGCTTAAAAGCCTCCTCGTCATTCGGATTGGTGATAACACGCATGTAAGCGATTACGTCTTTCACTTCCTTCCGTTGATAGAACGACAGGCCACCGTAAATCCGGTAAGGAATATTGATTTTACGCAAAGCCTCCTCAAAAATCCGGCTCTGGGCATTGGTCCGGTATAGAATTGCAAAGTCCTGATAATCATATTGCCGGATCATTCGCATTTCGGCAATCCGGCTCGCTACATTGTAACCTTCCTCATAATCGGAATAAGCGTTGATTACGCGTATTTTCTCACCCGTTTCATTTTCGGAAAAAACCGTTTTGGATATTTGTTCTTTGTTGTTTTTAATCAGTGAATTAGCGGCGTTTACAATGTTTTTTGTAGAGCGGTAATTCTGTTCCATTTTGAAGAGTTTGCTTTCGGGGTAGGTTTTCTGAAAATTCAAAATATTCCCGATATTTGCTCCCCGGAACGAGTAAATACTCTGTGCATCATCGCCGACTACACAAACGCGATGATGTTCGGCGGCCAATTGCCTGACAATTTCGTGTTGAACCGAATTGGTATCCTGGTATTCATCGACCAGAATAAAGCGGAATTGATTTCCGTAACGGTTTAATACATCGGGATTTTCCTTAAAAAGCAAGTAAATATATAACAGCAAATCATCGAAATCAAGAACGCCCGAAGCACGACAACGACTCCAATAAGCAGCGTAAATTTCATAGATCCTATCCCGATTGTAATACCGGTCGCCGGCGATCAATTCCACGTCTTTGGCGTAAATCTCAGGCGTGATTAAGGTATTTTTCACATGAGAAATCCGCGCTTGTACGATAGAAGGTTTATAAATTTTGTCGTCTAATTCTTTCTCCTTGATTATCGCCTTGATAAGGTTCTGCGAATCTTGTGTGTCGTAAATGGTGAAATCGGAACGATAATCGAATTTGTCGGCTTCCCGCCTCAGGATTCTCGCAAAAACAGAGTGGAAAGTCCCCATCCACAAGCGGCGGGCGGCGTCTTCATCGACAATTGCCGCAATGCGGGATTTCATTTCCTTAGCTGCTTTATTGGTAAAAGTCAGCGCAAGAATGTTGTACGGCGATATCCCCTGTTTCAACAAATAAGCAATTTTGTATGTCAGTACGCGGGTCTTTCCCGAACCGGCGCCGGCAATGACTAAACTTGGGCCTTCGTTGTAGAGGACAGCTTCACGCTGGCTATCATTTAATTGTTGAAGAAAGGTATCCATGAGTAAATGATGTGATTATTCGCCATGTGCGATTTCGACTGCTACACTTTCCAAATACAAGGAGTAATGCGTAATTTGCTTCCGGAAGAACTTTTGTTATTTTCGGATTCATAAAATTTATCTTAACGGTTCAGGGGCAAAGATAACGTTTATTTATTACATAAACCGAATTTCATTTGAACTTTTTACAACCCTGTCATTCCCGTGCAGGCGGGAAACAACGTATGGCTGTGATTTGTGCTAATTTGTATATCCCCGCTGTCTCGTTACGTCGCGGTAAAAACATGTCTTCGGACATGCTGCAAGCGGGGACGCCCGACGTAGGGGCAAGGCGCGCCTTGCCCCTACACCCCTACACCCATACCCCCTCGCTCGGCGAAGGCTCCAGCCTTCGTCGTGTTAAAAGCAAGCGTCCCCGCTTGCGGCATGTCTGGAGGGTGATTTCAAGTCACCTCTTCAACCGGTAGATTTTAGTCTTCCCAAGCCAGCTTAGGCGTCCGCTCGGGAGCATGTTTGAATGCGGTGCCGAGTTCGTTCGAAAAAGTAGTCGATTGGCTGTAGCTGAGGGAGTAATTGGAATCTGCACTCATTTGAGCAGCATGAGTTGTTTCTATTACTTCTGCATTTGTTTTATTACTTCCATTACTGTATCCGATCATTCGATCCGGTTCCACTAATGTTGTTTCGTTTTTATAAACCACCCCGGGTGTTGTACGAACATTAGAAATAATAAACTTATCGTAAGTGTAAGTAGTAGGAATTATGCCTAAAATAGCGCCAATTAGGTCTGTATTTTCCTTGCATACTATAGTTCCGAAATTGAAAAGATTATCCATTTCAAGAGTAGAGGTAACGTTCCCAAAAATTGCACTTAATATACCTGCTACATACTTATAACTACCAGTAACATTACCTGCATTATAGGAATTTTTTATGCTACAAGGATTACCATCAGTCATAGCAGCAACTAAGCCTCCTGTATAAGTGTGAGAAGTATTCACAGCTCCGGTAATATCGCCCGTATTGTAACAATTATTTAAATTTGAGCCATTTAAACCTGCAACAATACCTCCTATAGCTCGATCACCTGTAATTGGCGCTGTATTAAAACAATCGCTTATCGTTGAGTTTGTTGCACCTTGAACAAGAGCTGCTACCCATTGGCCATTGCCTTTAGTTTCTCCACCTACTCTACCTAAATTTTTTAAAGTAGCATAGGCAAGCGAGTTAAAAATGCCACCGGATGAAAGACTATCAGTAATATTAATACTAAGATTTTTAATAAGATGATATCCTCCTTCAAAATTTCCATAAAAAGTACCGGTTATTAAATGACGATAAACTGTTGCTCCCTCGAAGTCTAAATCTGTTGTCAACTTGAAATACTTTTCATATGTAGCGTCAACTGCTCCTAATATATCTATATCTGTAGAAAGTTTTTTTAGCTGACGCACACTACTAATTAAATATGGATCTATCTCTGTACCGGAACCACCAGCGTAATCTAAAGCCGCTTCCAAAGCCATCCAGTTACCGGAAAAACTTGTTTCATAAACATCTTCTTTTGATGGAAAATCTTTAACATAAATATTAAATACGTTGCTTGTTACCTCTCCGCCTCTAGTAGCGTTTGCTGTAACTTGAACTGTAACTGTTCCTGCTGTAGCTCCGGCTACAAACCATCCGTTTGTAGAAAGTGTTGAACCTGTTCCTCCATCAGATATAATAGCATAACTGGTAGTATAAGAATCATAAATATTTTCCGAACCATTTGGCGCCTTTGCTAATACTCCCAAAAGTTTTATTGTATTTACAGAAATTTCACTATCACTGCCTATGAGTCTTTTTAATATATTGTTAGTTAAACTATTAGCACTATCATAATCAGATGCCGCTAAAATTGAGCAACTTTTTATAATCACAGAACCATCGTCCAATATTACAACAATGTAGGTGTTTGTTGCAGTATAAGAAGAAACTGTAATTAAACCATCATTACTGACGCTAAGGACTGCTGGATTTGAAGATAGATATTTTTTTACTGTTCGATTCGCTGCATCGTCACTCTTCGCAAAACCCAATGATATCTGATATGTACTTCCTACTCTAAGGTAAAAAGCAGATGGATATTTCATAGAGAACAATGTATTTTGCGTCGGGAGCGGATAATCAGGAGTTACAAACACATCATCATCCTCATTTCCCGGAATACCATCTGCTCCGATATAAACAAAACTTCCGTTTGCAAGTGAATAAATACCGGGAATATCACTTTCAACTTTGTAATAGGTTATTCCCTGATATATCAGATTTCCCTGGCTGTCTGTTTGAGTGCCGTTTTCGTTATATATCAATGTGCCGCCTACTGCATCCACATGAAAGGTGAAAATCTCGGGCGTAGTGGTATAGAGATTGCTTACCGTCACGGTGTAATCGCCGGCTCCCGTAGTGGTATAGCTGTCGCTTGTAGCGTTTGTATTAAGAGTTATCCAAACGACATTTCCGTTTTTCGACCAAATATAACTGTAGGCGGGAGCTCCGGCACTAATGTTTACCGTTATCTTTGCGTTACCGTTGTCCGGTTCGGAAGTTGCGCTTGCTGTCACCGGAGCGCGACTGCCGGCATTATTACTTACGCTTTTCCATTCCGAACCGTCCCAGGCATAGAGGCCCACTCCGTCGGGAAGATTCGAATTACGGTTATAAACCACCATGCCTATAGCTTCTATATCTCCATCTTCCTGCAATTGAAGATCATTCGTACTCCTAAGATAAACCTTCGGGAACAATATTCCCAAGTCCGATTCACTTTGTGACAAATCTAATACGGATCCCTTGTGCGGGGCGTTACTACTGCCGATACTGACTTGTGCATTCACACTTGCTGCGCTCAAAATAAAGAGCGTCAACATCCAAAATTTCATCTTTCTTTTCATGATTATAATAAAAATTTAACTGTTCCCAAAACCATCAGAAACAGCAATAATAAAAAAATTGTTTTTTTTGTCATTTTAAATCTTTTCAATTGTTAATTTTTACATTTTTTAAGTTTTAACACTTTTTTCAAGAAAACGCATAAATCCCTGTAAATCAATAGCTTGTCAAATCAACTTTGTGCCTCCTGTGTCTGTCTCTGTATTGATGACAGACAGCGTTTTTAAATAGCTGATTTTAAGATACTTAAGAGGCCTATTGTTTTACAAATGTTTAACAAATTGTTAAAATGGAAAATTAAGGCGCGAAAAAATTGATTGTAAATTACTGATAATAAGATAGATAAGGCCGATTTTCGCCTTTTTTACTATTTAAACAACGCTAAAACAGCTATGAATCAATAAGTTAAGACACTTCCTTATTTAGAATGAGTCTAAATAAGGAAGCTGAAAAAGTTTACGGGACAAAGAAAAGTTGTTGCAAGTAGATAGTAATCAATTAGATAGGTATTAGTAATTTTGTGTCGAATTAAGATGCGAAAAATGAAGTGTCTGTCATCAATACAGTGACAGACGCTTTTGTTAAAAAATTTTAGGCAAGAAAAAATCTTGTTTTTTTGGCAGTCCTCTACAACGAAGGCCCCCGCTCGGCATAAGCTCTGCCTGCGTCGGGTTAAAAGCATGTCTCCAGACATGCCGCAAGCGGGGACGCTTGCTTTTAACACGACGAAGGCTGGAGCCTTCGCCGAGCGGAGTCAAATTGTCATTATTTCTTGCACCTAACGCTAAACAAGTCGTACTTACTGTGAGTGTTACGGCCCGCACCCGAGGTGCCGTTGAACAGATCCCGACGCCACGCAGCGGTAGCGCTACCGGCGCTACTGGACCAGATGCCCGTGTACGTGCCGAAAACGGCGCCCTTACCGCTATCAAAGTAGCCCACTAACAACGCATTGAAGCCGGTACCGTCCGTCTTGCTCATGCCATTAGTAACGCCACTAACTGCTGTTAGGCTTTTCATCCGGCGACCCCAAAATGTTGTATTCATATTTCCGCTACTCGGACGCCAATCGGTCTGGTTTTCATATTTTGAATCCCATGCAGCAGACGTCATTGTATCACTTTCAGTAGAGTAAAGTCCCGGATTAGTTGCAATCGCTTTTTCCAATTGATTCCAATCGTAATCACTGGGCAGTGTCCATCCGTCCGGACAAATCCCCTGACGATTGGATGTTGTAT